>NZ_JBITPF010000031.1:0-57643 GCF_050468025.1 Neobacillus sp. NRS-1170
CCGGATCCTCTTCACGACCTTGTTTTGGGTAACATAGAACCTCCCTAGGAACTGAATCTCCCCCTAAAACCTGTTTTAAGTCACATAGAATCCCTTTAAGCGATCATTCACTTAATTCCAGTCCTCAAAATTAAAAAAATCACAATAAAAAACCCTTTCCTTTTGGAAAGAGATGGAATATAATCAAACTGTATTACGAATGATAGTACACTTAGTACAGATTGGGGGCCTCCCGGTATGTTTGAACTGGACATGAGGAGCCGAAAACCTATTTATGAACAGTTGGTGGATAAAATGAAGGAGCTAATTATGAATGAGGTAATCAAGCCAGATGAGCAGCTGCCTTCAGTAAGAACATTAGCAACAGAGCTCACGATAAACCCAAATACGATTCAAAAGGCTTACAGAGAACTCGAGACCCAAGGATTTATTTACTCGGTAAAAGGAAAAGGCAGCTTCGTCAATCCAAACAATCAAATAAAGGACTTAGAGAAAATAGAGACAGTAAAAAAGGAACTTGAAAAACTTGTCATCGAAGCCTTATATCTTGGAATCCCGGCAAGTCAGCTTATCAAATTAATCGAAGAGCTAGACGCATCAAAAGGGGGAGGGGAAAGCAATGATTGAAATGAGAGAGGTTAGCAAGAAATTTGACCGTTTTACCGCGCTGGAAAAGGTCAATTTATCAATCCAAAAAGGCTCGATTTACGGTCTTATCGGGTCAAATGGAGCCGGCAAGACAACATTAATTAAGCTTCTTGCCGGGATATACCGTCAGGATCACGGCGAAGTAACCATTAATAATGAACCAGTCTATGAAAATACCGGCATAAAGCAAAAGGTCTTTTACATACCAGATCAGCCTTATTTTTTCTCGCAATATACAACAAAACAAATGGCCCGTTTTTATAAAAGCTGCTACCCATGCTGGGAAGAAGACCGTTTTCAGAGACTTGCTGAGTTATTTGAAGTGAACCAGAACAAAAAAATCCACACCTTTTCAAAAGGCTGGCAAAGACAAATTGCTTTCATTCTTGCCCTTTCCGCCAATCCGGAGATACTGATTTTAGATGAGCCACTGGACGGACTGGATCCTGTCGTCCGAAAAAAGGTCAAGAACCTATTAATTCATGATGTGGCCGAAAGAGAAATGACAATTCTAATATCATCACATAATCTTCACGAGATAGAAGACATATGCGACTATATCGGAATTATCCATAACGGCACACTGCTTATAGAAAAAGAACTCGATGACCTGAAAGCTGATATTCATAAAATACAGGTGGCCTATAAAGACGGTACTCCTCCAGAAAAGCTGCTTCTAAATCTTAATCCGCTTCATACAGAGAAAAGGGGAAGCGTCTACCTTTTCATTGTCAGAGGCGAAGTAGCAGCCCTCACAAAACAAATCCGTCAAACGAACCCTGTCATTTTTGACTTGCTGCCTCTCACTCTCGAGGAGATCTTTATTTACGAAATGGGGGATATCGGCTATGCCATCAAAAATGTCATGGTTTAATAAAGAAGTAATGCTTCAAATTGGACGAAGTACAGGCTGGGTTTCGGTTGTCTACTTCCTTGGCTTGCTCTTTATCCTTCCCATTCAACTATTAATAATATATTCCGATGAGGATGATAGGCTTTACCAAAATACAGACAATCTCTTTAGCTATAATTTTGAATTTCAAATTGGACTATTTGCTATTGTGCCAATAATTCTGGCAGTGTTCTTATTTCGCTTTCTTCATGCGAAACAAGCAACTGACCTTATGCACAGTCTCCCGTTAAAAAGAACCAGGATTTTTCATTATTATGCTCTGACAGGAATGCTATTTTTAATCATACCTGTCGTTGCCATCACTTTTATTATCCTTCTTATGCATAACACCCTAGACCTAGGCAGCCTGTTTAGTGTAAAGGATATTTTTTACTGGGCTGGCACGACAACTGTAATTACCCTGCTTTTGTACACAGCAGCTGTGTTTATCGCGATGTTGACCGGAATGTCGACCGTTCAGGCTGTCTTAGCGTATGTGTTTCTCTTTTTTCCAGTAGGGATAACGTTACTGATGTTTTATAACTTGAAAATATTACTCTATGGATTTCCCAGCGACTATTTCTTTAGTCGGCAGTTCGAAAAATTGTCCCCGATTACGTATGCGGCTGTCCTTGATAGCAAAAGGTTTCCTTGGAACGATGGGGTGCTTTACATCATCTTGATAATCGTCATGTATGGACTCGCGCTGCTTCTTTATAAAAAAAGAAACCTAGAAACTGCCTCAGAAGCGATTGCCTTTCCAAAATTACGTTCAGTTTTTAAATATGGTGTTACGTTTTGCATGATGCTGCTTGGGGGTTCGTACTTTCATGAAGTTTCCTTTAACAGTAATAGCTGGACCATCTTTGGTTATGCCATTGGGGCTGCTCTTGGCTATTTAGCCGCTGAAATGATTTTGCAAAAAACTTGGAGGGTTTTCGCCCGTGTAAAAGGATTAATCATCTATTTAGCACTTATTGCCGTATTCGGGATAGGTGTTCAAATTCTTGGAATCTATGAAAATAAAATACCAGAAGAGGCTGAAATCAAAAACGTCATTCTAACTGATAATTTCGGTTATTATATGGGCAGTGATGATATTTATTCAGAGTACTATTCGCCGGTGCCAATGAAGGAAAAAGCCAACATCGAAGCAGTTCGGAAGCTTCACAAGCAGATTGTCGCAGATGAAAAAATCAATCAGCAAAGGCAAGACGATCGATCAGTAAATTTCTTTATTCGCTATGAAATGAAAGATGGCAGCTATTTAACTAGGGAATATACCGTAAATGAGCGGCTTTATGAAGACTTTTTCAAGCCTATTTATGAATCAAAGGAATATAAGCTGACGACTAATGAGGTTTTTAAATTAAAGGAAAATAAAATTAAGAAGCTCACTATTGGCGGAAGAGGACCGATTACAAAAGGTGTAACCTTATCGAATCCAGACGAAATTAAAGAAGCGATTGCGGCATTAAGACAAGATGTATTGGCGGAATCCTATGAAGACAGACATTATTTCGAAGGTCAAGGTTCGATGATCGAAGTGTCCCTTGGCAGTGACCACTTTCTAAACTTTGAAATAAAGCCTACTTATCAACACTTTACGAAATGGCTGAAACAAAAGGAATTGTTAAAAGGAACGATGGTAACGGCTGATGATATCACTCATGTCCTTGTTGCTAAAAGAGATACGTCCAAAACGGTCGACCTTGAAAATATAAAAAATGAAGTGGAAAAAAGCGCAGATAAATTCGATGTAACGAATAAGGAACAAATCCAAAAAATGTTAGATAACGCAAGCCCGGACTCGAGTCATGGATACGTGTCTATCTTTTATTATCATTTTGGCGATTATTTTGAGGTCATGTTTTTTGATGAAAAGCATGCTCCGGAATTTGTTAAAGGACATTTTAAATAGGGGAGGCAGCAGTGTGAACTCCGTCGATTTTAATCAAGTGTATTCAACTTACGCGAAGCGCCTGCACGGTCTTGCCTATAAATATACAAAAGACTGGCTTTGGGCGGAAGATATCGTACAGGAATCATTTATTAAAGCCTTTAAAAAAATAGATACAATAGAAGATACTGGAAAATTAGGTGCTTGGCTGTCTGCCATCACTGCCAGAACGGCGATCGACTTTCTAAGGTCAGAAAAAAGAAACAAACGGATACCTGTTGACATCACTGATATAGAACTTATGATGGGAAATGATCATAACGGGATAAACACGGAGGAAGCAGTTGGCATCCGCCTTTTCCAAGAAGACTTAGGCCGTTCAATGGAGCACCTATCTAAAGAATTCCAAGAGGTGCTTATTCTAAAAGTGACCTATGGATTAAAGGAAAATGAAATTGCCAGCCTGCTCGATTTGAAGGCTGCAACCGTGAAGACTCGGCTTTACCGGGCAAGAAAACAACTAAAACAGGTCTTTGCAGTGAAGGAATCCGCATAAGGAAAAAGGGGCATATCCAAAGAAGGATAGCGCCCCTTTTCTGCTTTTAGAAGTTGCCAGATAAAAGCAGTTAAATATTATGGAAATAGTTATATCTCTAGTTTATCATTAAAGAAAATAGGATGAATTCAACGAAGTATGGGTGGGAGTCTGTTGATTCTTTTTGACTATATTATTAATCTCTCAATTTTTTCACTATTGGTAAGCGCTCCATTAGTGATACAGTCAATCTTTAATGATAAGCTGATTAAGCCGGTGCGCCTTTGGGGCGGTTTATATGCCGGATTGGTATCAGTTATTTTAGTTATGTTATCGTTTCAACAGCAAGGATATTCATATGATATACGATATGCTTCGGTTATTTTAACCTTCGCTTACCTGGGCCCGGTGGCAGGCTCGCTTGCAGGGACTTGTGCACTGGCGGCTAGGCTGTTTTCCAGCGGCCATTGGTCACCTGCCATTAGTGGCTGGCTATTCATTTTAATTGTTTTTTTAATTGTACATTTCTTGTTTAAACATTTAACACCAGTGAAAAAATGTATTATCCTATTTGGTTCGTATGTGGCTATATATGTCATCACGGTCCCATTCATTTTTAATGTATTTAGGGATAAACCATCCTTTCATATTACGTATATGTTGTTTGTGATGCTGGGAGTTATCCTTGGAGGACTATTAATCGAGTCCTATATGAAGCTGTATAGAATCATCTCAGAGAAAAAGCAAATGGAGATGACGCTTGCGGCGAGTGAATCCAAATATCGGCTGATTGCTGAGAACACATCAGACTTGATTATGGTGATGAACCAAGATCATAGCATTAGTTATTTTTCACCTTCCCATGTGTTAGTTTTAGGCTACCAAAGTACTGAACTGGAAAAGGTTAAATTATGTAAGTTTATCCACCCGGATGATGTCTGTTTGTTTAAAAATACTTTAAATAGGATGTTTGAAAATAAGGAGTCACACTCGATGGAATTCCGCCTCCGGCATAGAGAAGGAAATTGGATCGAATTTGAGTCTCGTTGTATGCCAGTGGAGGGTGAAAGACAAACCATCGAGCATATTGTTATCATTAGCCGGGATATCTCTGAACGAAAAAAATCGGAAGAAATTCTTCTGCAGTCTGAAAAGTTATCAATTGTTGGAGAGTTAGCGGCCGGAGTGGCCCATGAAATCAGAAATCCTCTTACAACGATAAAAGGGTTTGTTCAGCTTTATAAAAGCGGGATTCAGACCTTTGATTTTAATGAATTGTTATTGAGTGAACTAGAACGGATTGAATCGATTACTACTGAGCTGTTATCATTAGGAAAACCGCAAGCGGTTGAGCTTAATCGGATAAATGTACGGGATTTAATTGAAAATACCCTTGAGCTGATGGCTCCTGAGGCTTTAATGTACGACATTCAAATTCAGCTAAAGGCCGAAGAATCCTCTTATTTTATTACCGGTGAGAAAAATCAATTAAAGCAGGTGTTTCTAAACATACTAAAAAACGCGATGGAAGCCATGAAAGGTGGCGGCGATATTCATATCAGCCTTTCAAAGGGTGCAGCAGGAGATTGCGTTATTTCTGTTCAAGACCAGGGCTGCGGGATTCCTGAAGAACTGCTTCCAAGATTAGGTGAACCATTTTATAGCCTAAAAGAAAAAGGAACAGGCCTCGGCATCATGATCTGCCACAAAATCATCAAACAGCACAACGGCACCATCACCTACACCAGCAAAGAAAATGAAGGAACCCTGGTTGAAATCAAACTGCCGCTGGCAAAATAAGTCGATTTAATTTCTTTATAAAATTGATATAAGGGCTGTGGTTGTTAATGTGTTTAATTTTGTTTGCCTATAATGTTCATCCGGAATATAAGTTGATTCTGGCGGCAAATCGAGATGAGTTTTATAAGCGGCCAACGGCACCGGCTCATTTTTGGGAGGATAGCCCGGAAATTCTTGCCGGAAGGGATTTAGAAAAGATGGGAACGTGGATGGGAGTGACCAGCCGTGGACGTTTTGCCGCATTGACCAATTATCGCAACCCCAAAGAAGTTATGGAGGGAAAACGTTCACGCGGGGAATTGGTGGCAGATGCTCTCAAATACGATGGAAATTTAGAGAACTATATGGCAAAGCTTGCGGAAAACAAGGCGCGGTATCCGGGCTATAACTTACTAGCAGGAAATGCTGATGAACTCTATTATTATTCAAATATTGGGCAGGAGCTGCAAAAGCTAGAGCCTGGTATTTATGGTGTCAGCAATCATTTATTAAATACTGAATGGCCAAAAGTTAAGATTGGTAAGGATGGTTTATCAAAAATTATCGGTGGAAAGCAGGAGGATATGGTTGAAAATCTTTTTATGCTTCTCCAATATTCCGAAGCGGCTCCAGATAAACTACTACCAAACACAGGTGTTCCATTAGATCTTGAAAGAATGCTATCTCCCTTGTTTATCAAAAGCGAGCATTATGGAACTCGAAGCTCTACGATTATGTTAATGTCAGATAAAGAAATACAGTATGTTGAGCGGGTATTCACAAATGGTCAGGTCAATGACCAACACTATACAATTGAGCTTTAAAAAACTAATTAAACGTTTGATTAACTAGGTTTGAACCCTTGGTACACAAGGGTTTTTTGTTTGTAGAAAAACTAATCAAACGTTTGATTAAACGGACTTGAGTCCTTGTCCCTCGCGGGTAAGTACCGTTGCTTCAAAACTAATCAAACGTTTGATTACATTTTTTTTATTGAGATATATGTCCAAAAAATCCTAATGCATATTTAATGCCTTCTTCCACTTCGTTCGTCTCATATCCCTGTAAATCCTCATGCGTAATTTCCAGCTTTGTTCCAGTTAACGAATAACCGCTGTCTAAGTTAATATCAAGCAGCACTTCATACCCCATTGCCGTTTGTGTAATCTCAATAATGTCATAATCGCGCACGGCAGTTCCTGTTTCATATTCCACTGGCTCTAGTTCTGACATAAAAACACCTCCAAATTCATTTCGAACATAGCATATACAAAAAGCAGGTAACATAAACAGATAATATTACATTGTTTTAAATATAAGTAAACAATAGGAGGGAAAGAGCCGATTGCCAATCACTTGGAATGAGGAGGAAGGAATCTTCCATTTATACAATAATAAGTTAAGCTATCTAATTCAGATTGTTCATGGAAAATATCCGGCCCATTTATACTGGGGAGAGCGGGTTCAGGCGTTGCAGCAATCTTCCATCCTCCAATTTAAAGGCAGGGCATTTTCGCCAACAACAGAACCAGGAAACCCTGCATTTTCACTTGATACTCTGCCACAGGAATATCCAGCGTCAAGTAACGGAGATTTCAGGACACCAGGTTACCAGCTCCATACAGCAGATGGGTCTACTGTTACAGAATTCGTCTATGATTCACATGAGATCATTCAAGGAAAACCCAGTCTAAAGGGACTGCCACAAGCATATATCGAAGATAAGTCTGAGGCGGAAACGCTAATTATCACCATGGTAGATTCCATGCTAGGAGTGGGAATGAATCTCCATTATACGATTTACCGCGACCTTGATGTAATTACAAGATCGGTTTCATTTGAACACCTTGGCACCCAGAAAGTTGAAATTCTGAAATGTATGAGCATGTCTGTCGATTTCCACCAATCTGATTGGGACTGGCTTCATCTACATGGCACATGGGGACGCGAGCGTCATATCGAGCGAAAGTCATTAAACCATGGGATTCAATCCATTTCCTCCTCAAGAGGGGCGAGCAGCCACCAGCACAACCCTTTTGTTGCCATACTTTCCAAAAACGCGAACGAGGAGCATGGGGAGGTCTATGGTTTCAGCCTTGTTTACAGTGGGAATTTCCAAGCCTCCATTGAAGTAGACCCTTTTCAAACCACAAGGCTCTCAATCGGAATTAACCCCTTTAATTTTCAGTGGCGATTAAACCCAGGAGATATCTTTCAAACACCAGAGGCATTAATGGTTTACTCATCAAAGGGCCTTGGCGGAATGTCTAGAACGTATCATAAATTATTGCGCACAAGAGTATGCCGCGGCGTGTACCGTGATAAAACACGCCCGATTCTCATCAACAACTGGGAGGCCACCTATTTTCAATTTAACGAAAAAAAGTTAAAGGAAATTGCTGATGCTGGAAAAGAGCTTGGAATTGAACTGTTTGTCCTCGATGACGGCTGGTTTGGGCATCGTGACAATGATAAGACTTCCCTCGGCGATTGGCATGTTTATCAGAAAAAACTGCCTAATGGTCTAGCGGGACTTGCTGATTATGTTACAAAAAAGGGAATGAAATTCGGTCTATGGGTAGAGCCGGAAATGATTTCCCCAGACAGTGATTTATATCGGAAACAACCCGATTGGTGTCTTCATGTGCCAGGACGGAACCGGACACTTTCAAGAAATCAACTAGTCTTAGATTTAAGCAGAGCAGATGTATGCGAATATATAATTGAAACACTCACCAACATCTTCACCAGTGCCCGTATTTCCTATGTAAAATGGGACATGAACCGCAATATGACCGAAGTGGGATCGGCTGCACTTCCACCCGAGAGGCAGATGGAAACAGCCCATCGCTATATGCTTGGGCTGTATCGGATATTGGAAACATTGACAACGAGATTCCCGCATATTTTGTTTGAAAGCTGCTCCGGCGGCGGCGGCCGCTTTGATACAGGCATGCTCTATTACATGCCGCAAACCTGGACGAGTGATAATACAGATGCAGTTGCAAGGTTAAAAATCCAATATGGAACCAGCATCGTCTACCCAGCGATTACAATGGGGGCCCATGTTTCCGATGTCCCAAACCACCAGGTAGGAAGAGTAACTCCATTAACAATGAGATGCCATGTGGCCATGGCCGCCAATTTTGGTTTTGAATTAAATATAGATAAGCTTAGCAGCCTTGATAAAAAGGTAGTTACCGAACAAATCAAACTATACCATCAAATCAAAGATCTCGTTTGCTTTGGCGACCTGTTCAGGCTGTTAAGTCCATTTGAAGGAATGGATACAGCATGGATGTACGTGGCACCAAATAAGGAAGAGGCGGTTGTTTTTTACTACAAAATACTGGCAGAACCGAACCCGCCCTTTATCAGTCTTAAACTGTCCGGACTTCATCCGTCGATGAAGTACAGAATAGACGAAGGATTGAACGAATACTATGGTGATGAGCTAATGAAAATAGGTATCAGACTTCAGCTGATCAAAAATGATTATACTACCTTCATATTTCATCTTAAAGGTTCCTAATCGAATGGAGCGTGGATTCACGCTCCATTTTTATTCGCAATTTTCAGTACTTTTGATAAAATTAATTTGATAAAATGGTGATGGCTTAACGATAAAAGGGGTGAGGGGCAAATGAAAATAGAAGCCTTGAAAAGTGCTAGAGTTAAGGATTTCGTTGTATATTGCAAGAAGCATAGAAAAGAAGTCGATGATTCCTTTTTATATGATGAGCATTTAAAAAGATTTGAGCCGGATTCCGAAAATCCTACATACATTGTGACCGATCAACAAGGGGAGATCAGAGCCGCAGCCTCGCTGATCATAGATGAGTACAATCGAAGAGGCAAAAGGGCGCGTTTTCGTATTTTTCATTCAGAAATCAATGATCAAAAACTCCACTATCAGCTGCTAGAATCACTTATAAAACATACTGGCGGATTATACAAGGTGTTTATTTTTATCCCATTGGCAAATAAACCATTAGCAGAGATGATGGAGAAGCTGGATTTTAAAGTAGAACGGTATGCCTTTCTGCTGGTTCGAGAGGACATGGACATACCTGAAGTCCGTTTGCCAGAAGATTATTTTATTCGAAACTTTGTACCAAATAAAGATGAAGAAATTTGGTGTGAAGTACGAAATGCCGGTTTCGCAACACTTAAAGGAAATGAAACACCTGTCACGCCCGAAATGGTGGCCAAGATGGTTTCAAGCAGTGATTACCTTGAAGGCGGAATGATCCTCCTGTTTCATAAAGAAAAACCTGTCGGTGTCGTAAGGGGAGCGGCAGACGAATACGAAGATGCCCCAATTATGAATATCGGCCCGCTGGCAATTCTTCCGGAATACCAAGGCAAGGGCTTGGGAAGACAGCTATTAAGGGCATCCCTTCACTTTGCTAAAGAAAGCTCCTATAAAAGAACCATCCTTTCCGTCAACGGAGAAAATGAGCGGGCACAGGCTTTATATGTTCAGGAAGGCTTTAAACAAGTTGAAGGAGTATCCTGTTATCAATTTCAATTAGAAAAATGAAGAAGGTGAAGCAATGAAATTTTCCTTTGATCATCTAGTTTGGTTTTCTAAGAAGCCAGAAGAAGCCATTCCTATCCTTAAACAAATGGGAATTCATGCAGCGAATGGCGGCAGGCATGAAAAATGGGGGACCTATAATACGCTGAGCTATTTTGGCTTAAGCTATATCGAGTTTTTAGGGATTGAAAATGAATCGATTGCTGAAAAGCATGATGAAAACCGGTTGATAACCCATATCGTCGAACAATTGCCAAAAGCAAGCGGGGAGGGCCCTGCTAGAATTGCCATTCGGACCGATAGCATTGAAAAATTGGCAATAAAGCTAAAAGCGGATGGGTTTACGGTTTATGGTCCAATCTCGGGAGAAAGAGTTCGAGGAGATGGTGAAATCATTAAATGGTCACTGTTGTTCCCGGAAATCACCGGCAATGAGCTTGCTCTTCCTTTCTTTATTCAATGGGAAAAGTCGGATGAACAGAGAATGTCAGAATTAGACAAACAAGGTTTAATAGGAAATCATAGACTGGGACAACCAAGATTTGCGGATGTCGGTTTTGCCGTACGGGATTTAGAACAAACGATGATTACTTGGGGTCAGATGTTAAATCTTCAGCCTAGTGACGAGTTTATAGACCAACAATTAAATGCTAAATGTAGAAGAATAGAATTGTCTGGAACAAATCTGTTGTTCTGTACGCCTATAGGAGAAGGTTGTGTAGAAAAGGTGTTAAAAGAAAAAGGGGAAACACCATTTATGGTAAACCTCCTTGAAACGAATCAAAACCGCTTTTTTAAAAAACTGGATGGATACTGGAGTTTCAAATAATTAAAAGTGGAAAACCCGCTGAGCCTGAGCCAGCGGGTTTTCTACTTTAATGCAATAATAAAAACGTTTCTCTAATCGATAACATTACATAATGAAACTATTATTTTAGAAATAGGTTTGGTGGTTTTTTAAAAAAATGGAAATCCCTTACTGATATAATTTCTATATAGCATTTCCAAATGAAAACGCTACCAAAATTACAGATAAATCAATAATTTCAGAAATATTTAAATAAATAAAATAATATACTAGACGAAAGTAAAAACATGTACTAGAATACTATTTATAGATTAAGTAGATTGACTAAACAAAAACATTTATAAAATGATATGGTACCATCTCACGATTTGTTTTGTCAGAAAAATCAGATAGGGGGAATCACACATGATGAAGAAAAAGTGGGCAAAGACGTTTATGGCCTCAGCATTATTGGCCGGTGTATTAGCAGGATGTTCCGCTCCAAAGGAAAATGCAGCGGGGGGAAATACAATTAAAGTAGGTGTAAACTTAGAGCTTTCAGGCGGCGTCGCTTCTTACGGTGAGTCACTGAAAAAAGGAATAGATATTGCAGTTGCTGAGATCAACAAAAAAGGCGGAGTAGATGGCAAAAAGCTAGATCTTGTAGAGGTGGATAATAAGTCAGAAGCAGCTGAAGCAACAAACGGCGCAGTGAAACTAACAAGCCAAGACAAAGTAACAGCAATCATTGGAGCAGCAACAAGCGGTGACACAGTGGCGCAGACGCAAATCGCCAATGATACAAAAACAGTTCTTTTAACTCCTTCTGGGACAAGCCCAAATGTAACGGTCACAGATAAAGGGAAATTAAACGATTACGTTTTCCGTACTTCTTTCATTGATCCATTCCAAGGAACAGTAGCAGCTAACTTTGCGGCGAAAGAATTAAAGGTGAAAAATGTAGCTATTTTTGCTGACAGTGCCAGTGACTATGCTAAAGGTTTAGCAGCATCTTTCAAAGAAACATTTGAAAAAGAAGGCGGCAAGATTGTAGCGGAAGAAGCTTATGTTGCGAAGGATACAGACTTCCGTGCTACATTAACTCGTATCAAATCTAAAAATCCGGAGTTCGTCTTTATTCCAGGATATTATGAAGAAGTGGGCTTAATCATTAAGCAGGCTCGTGAACTTGGTCTTAGCGTTCCGTTTATGGGTGCAGATGGCTGGGATTCTCCAAAGCTAGTAGAATTAGCTGGTGCTGATGCATTAAATAACACATTCATTACGAACCACTATTCTTCTGAAGACCCAGATAAGAAGATTCAAGATTTCGTTTCTACCTTCAAAGAAAAGTACAATGGCGAAGCGCCAAATGCGTTCAACGCTCTAGGCTATGATACTGTTTATCTATTAGCAGATGCCATCAAGCGTGCAGGCAGCACGGATACAGCTAAAATCAAAGATGCTTTAGCAAAAACAAAAGACTTATCTCTAGTTACCGGTGTTGTAACAATCGATAAAAATCATAACCCAGTAAAATCAGCAACCGTTTTGGAATATAAAGACGGCAAACAAGTATTTAACACAAAAGTTAATCCTTAAAGAAGCGTGAAAAGTGAAATGGAAGGGTTCGTCCTTCTGTTTCACTTTTTCTATTTCCCCTTTTTTTCCACAATAATATTTTCACTCTATTTTTAATGTTTTTGATATTATTAGGTTTAAAGAAACCTCAAGGTGATTCCGATGAAAAATTTTCTAAACATTATAGCTTTAAAGGTGAAAACGCTGTCTTTTGGCAGCATTCGTACAAAAATGGTATTGTTTTTCCTGATGGTAGCTCTGATTCCATTAGGGCTATTTGGGTATTTATCCTATGAAAAATCCTCGGAAATCGTAAATAAACAATATAATGAGTATGAAAAATTTTCAGTCTCCCAGCTCGACAAACAAATCGAAAATACTTTTGAGCAAATGTATGTCATTTCAAAGGATATTAATCATTATTTATCAGATCCTACTCTGGTCATATTAAAAGAGGAAATTCCCCGTACGTATGCTGGATTTATTGAAAATAAAAACTTTGAAAGATACTTAGAAGCACATAAGACGTTTAATACGAAGGGAATCTATTTAATCACCAACACAGGCTACTATTATGGCAATGATCGTGTTGATATTCATAAGCTCTTTCAAAAGCCCTTCTGGAAAGAAGCAAATCGCCTAAAAGAGGGGGACCTGTGGATCGGGTTTTATAATTCTGACCATTATTACACCGGAAGAAAAGATGAAAAGATTATGGGACTTGTTTTTCCGATTGAAAGCCAGTTTGGTGTATTAAAGGGAAGTAAACTATTGGTCGAAACAAACGCAGAGGAATTGTTTTCTTATATAAACTTTTTAGAAAATAAACTCCATGCCTCGATCACTCTTAAAAATGGAAAGCATCAAGTTGTATATCAAACAAAAAAGGCTCCCGAAAAATTAAAGTCCGATATTGTTTGGAATAATCATTTTGAAGCCTATGGCTGGGATGTCGCTGTCCGGATACCACAAAAATATTATTATCAATCTTCCAATGTCATCTACCAATATACATTATTGGCCATTTTATTTTCGATTCTCTTAGTCTGTATTCTGGCGGTATTTCTTTCAGTCCCGCTGTCGAAAAGAATCAAACGCCTGAAGTTCTCGATGGAGCGAGTAAGTGAAGGGGATTTAAATACCCAGATTGCAGTTACCTCTAAGGATGAATTAGGGGTATTGGCTCAAAGCTTCAATGACATGGTCAATCAAATTAAAGGCTTAATCGAGCAAATGAGCGAGACAGAACGGTTAAAAAGACAGGCAGAGCTGCGGGCTTTCCATTATCAAATTAATCCGCATTTATTATTTAACACCTTAAACTCTATTCAGTGGAAGGCAAGGCTGGCAGGAACAAAAGAGGTTCAAGAAATGATCTATCATTTGACAGAGGTTCTCCATGAGAATTTAAATTTTTCCGACGAGTTAATTCCGTTGAAAAAAGAACTTGAGACGATTAAGCATTATTTGAAAGTTCAAGAGGTTCGTTATGGACCTACCTTTGAATATAGCGAAAAAGTCGATTCTGAATGTTTGGACTATCTGATCCCGAGAATGACCCTTCAGCCGCTATTTGAAAATATCTTTTTTCATGCCTTTGAAGACGGGCAGGGAAGAATCGAACTCATGGTATCGGCAAAGCCTGATTATTTAGAACTAACTTTAACGGATAATGGAAAGGGAATGGATGAAGAAACGGCAACGAAACTGTTAGCTCCGGCACATCCTGATGAAAAAGGAAGAAGAATTGGCGTTTATAATGTCGATCAGCGTGTAAGGCTCCATTTTGGATTAGAATATGGCTTATCTATTGAATCTGTAGTAGGAATAAAGACAATTTTTAAGATAAAATGGCCAAAAAGGAGGCAGCTGTAATGATTAAAGTATTACTTGCAGATGATGAGTTGATTGTAAGAAAGGGATTAATCGCCACAGTCGATTGGGCAAAATTTAATATGGAGGTTATTGCCGATGCTCCAAATGGGCAAAAGGCCTGGGAGCTTTTTCAGGAGCATTCCCCTGAAGTGGTCATAACAGATATTGTCATGCCAGAAATGACTGGAATTGAACTCGCGAGAAAAATAAAACAGACTTCCCCTGCTGTAAAAATATTATTGTTAAGCTGCCACCGTGACTTTACTTATGCACAAGAGGGGATGAATATTGGCGCTTCCGGGTATATATTGAAAACAGCCTTTCAAGACAAGCAGTTTGAGGAATACCTGGAACGCTTTGAAAATGAATTAACTAGCTCCGGGAAAAATCGATCCTCATCATTAGAAAAGGACTTTTATGAATGGTTATGTGGTTTTGAAAATTCCTTTCTCGCACAATTAGACGAGAAATTTCTTGAAGATTGGAAATGGATGAAGGAGCCCTTTTCCATTTTTCTCGTAAACGGACTAAATTTTCATAAAAAATGGCCTGTTGGGGAAAAACAATTGGCAAAGATCCATTGCGGCCAAGACCAAGCCTTTATCTTTATCCCGGCAACAGCCAAAGAGGAGTTTGAACATCAACTGGTTGAAGCTAGAAGCAAAGATGCCTCCATCCGTTGGAACGTAAATGGCCCTAATCAAGGGATAACGGAATGGATGAACGGAGTTTCAGCCCTATACCGGCAGTTAAAGTTTGAAAAGCAATTTAAGATTTCAATGAAAGACTGGCCGAATCCAATCCAAAAAGCTGTGCAAATCATAATGGAGCATTTGCATGAATCCCTTTCTTCCACCTTTATAGCAAATGAAGTAGGATTAAGCCGAAGTCATTTTAGTACGATGTTTAAAAAAACGGTCGGGGAAAGCTTTATTTCCTTTACGGAAAAAATAAAAATCCAGGCGGCCTGCGAGCTGCTTGAAAATACGTCTTTGACTCTGCAGGAAATCGGGGAGAAAATAGGCATTCAGGACGGAAAATATTTAAGCAAATGGTTTAAAAAATGTATCGGTGTTACCCCATCGGATTACCGGCAAAACAAAAAGGCGAATGGAAGCTAACAAATTTCCCTCGTTTTTGGGAAAATTCAAACAATATTACCAAAAGAATAAGATGAAATTAAGTTCAAGACCGCTTTCATTCACGTTACAATGAAAGCGGTTTCTATTATGTTTACAGAAAAGAGGGGGATTTAAGATGAGAAAATGGCTCACGACATTACTGGTATTGATTTTGGTCTTTGCTCTAGCCGCTTGTTCAGACAATAAATCAAGCAGCGGATCTGATCAAGCAGCTAAGGATAGCAAAGGAAAAACCACCCTTCGCTTTGCAACCTGGGATTCAGGTGAAGCCTTGAAAATTCAAGAAGAAATTGCAAAGAAATTTGAAGAAAAAAATCCGAACGTAAAAGTGCAGGTTGAAGCGTACGGCGATGGCTTTGATCAAAAGCTGGCCGCATCCTTTGGAGCGAAAAATCCTCCTGATGTCATGTATATGTGGAATTTTCCGGCCTATTTTCAATCGCTTGAACCACTCGATAACTTTATCAAAAGCGATGCGGAGATGGACATAGACGACTTTTACCAAGGCCTTTTCAACTATTCAAGTATGTATGGAAAAGTGTACGGCATGCCAGCCGGATTTACTACAAGGGTAGTCTATTATAACAAAGATTTATTTGATGCAGCGGGTGTTCCTTATCCTAAGGATGGCTGGACCTGGGATGACTTTAAAGCAGCAGCTAAGAAATTATCCAATCCTGCAAAGAAGCAATATGGATTTGGGGTAAGACCAGAGCCGGATACCTATGATCTACAAGGATTTGTATGGAGCAATGGCTCGAGCTTTATCAGTGAAGATGGAAAGAAAATCAATGGCTACATGAATAGTCCGGAAACGATTGAATCCATCAAAATGTTCGGAGATATGGTGAAGGATAAAAGTGCTGTACTTGTAGGCGGCAAAAACCAACAAAGCGGCGACGATATCTTTAAAGCAGGTAAGATTGCGATGTGGGAAAGCGGCATTTGGCCATTAGAGGGCTTTAAAGAAGCAAAGGTTAATTTTGGAACAGTGGAAATGCCAGCTTTTAAAGAGAAACCAGTCAAAGGGGTCATTGCTTCTTCAGCAGTTTCCGTTGCAAAGGATTCGAAGAACAAAAAGTTGGCGTGGGAATTTGTTAAATTCTATTCCTCCGCTGAAGCAATCAAAATGAGAACAGCAGATTTACCAGTACGCATCAGTGTCGTAAAAGAAATGAAAACCGAACAAGACCCATTAATCAGTCCATTCTACAAAATGCTGGAGAGATCTAATGATACACCGGCATTCCTGTTAAATAAAAACTGGGATGAAATCAACCGAAATCTATCAGCGGCCATAAATGCAGTCATGCTTGGCCAGGATGCCGATAAATTAATGGACAAAGCAGTGAAAGACTCAGAGAAATACGTTGGGCAGTAAAAATTAAAAAGAGGTGTTTTTTTTGAAACCCGTTTATGCCGCAGCTGCACCTATCGAAACCGTCAAAAAAACAAAAAAACGGTGGGACATCATTGTCCCCCTCCTTTTTATCGCACCATGGATCATCGGATTTTTAGCTTTCACACTCGGACCATTGCTTTACTCCCTATTTATTAGTTTCTTTGATTGGCCAATTGTTGGCGAGGCAAAGTTTATTGGTCTAGATAACTATAAGACTATGTTTACCGAAGACCCGTTATTTTGGGAGTCATTAGGGGTAACAGTAAAGTTTGCTGCCCTTTTTGTCCCGTTTAATATCATTACTGCCCTTTTCTTGGCAATTTTATTGAATCAAAAGATAAAAGGATATTCGTTCTTCCGTACCTTCTTCTATTTGCCGTCCGTTATCTCAGGTGTCGCCCTCGCGATGATCTGGGCATGGGTCTATAACGGAGAATATGGGATTCTCAATTACTTTTTATCCCTTATCGGGGTTAAGGGTCCCGATTGGCTCAATGACCCGAACTGGGCTTTAATCGCGATGGTCATTGCCAGCCTGTGGGGCCAGGGCACGATGATGCTCATCTTTTTAGCAGGACTAAAAGCGATTCCTGGAGAGTTATATGAAGCGGCTTCGATTGATGGGGCGAATAAAATTCAGCAATTTTTCAAAATAACAATTCCGATGCTAACGCCGACGATTTTGTTCAATTTAATAACAACGATTATCAGCGCCTTTCAGCAATTAACACTGGCTCTTGTATTAACGGGCGGAGGCCCGCTCAAATCCACCTACTTCTATGCGATGTATGTATATGAGAATGCGTTTAAGTATTTTAAAATGGGCTATTCCTCCGCTAATGCTTGGTTTATGTTTGTCATTGTCTTAGTGTTAACGCTTATTGTATTTAAGTCATCATCTGCTTGGGTGTATTACGAAGGAGAAGTCAAAAATAAATAGTCGGCATGACCCAAGACTAGGCAGGAGCGTCTCGCATGAAAACTAAAAGAAGAATTGAGAAAACAACCATTTATATCCTATTAATCTTTTTTTCACTCTTGTTCTTAGCACCGTTTTTCTGGATGCTGAGCACTTCAGTGAAATCGCCGGAGGAACTTTACCTGTTCCCGCCAAAATGGATTCCATCCAAGTTTGAATTGAGCAATTTTAAAGAGGCGTGGATGTCGCAGCCGTTTAATCAATTTTTTATCAATACCGTAATCGTGACAGGAATGTCGACGATTGGCCAGCTTCTTTCATCGTCATTAGTAGCCTACGGTTTTGCTAGATTCAAGTTTAAGGGAAGGGATTTTTTATTTATCGTCCTCCTTTCATCGATGATGATTCCATGGGAGGTAACGATGATTCCGCAGTATATGGAATTTAATTACCTAGGCTGGATTAATACCTTAAAGCCGTTGTTTATTCCATCCTGGTTTGGAGCACCGTTTTATATTTTCTTAATGCGCCAATTCATTATGTCGATTCCAAAGGAACTGGATGAGGCAGCGAGAATGGACGGAGCCAATCCATTTCAAATCTACTACAAAATTTATCTGCCATTAATGAAGCCTTCTTTGATTTTGGTGGCGGTCTTTAATATTTTAACCTGCTGGAATGATTATCTCGGTCCACTGGTTTTCTTAAATGATCAGAGTAAATATACGCTGACTCTTGGCTTGGCACAATTTAAGGGAATGTTTGGTGTCGATATGGAGGGCATCATGGCGGTGACGTTCTTAATCAGCATTCCGCCGCTGATCTTATTCTTCTTTGCCCAGCGCTATATTGTCGAAGATACCTCAAGGTCTGGTGTGAAGGGATAAGAAAGGAGACAGAACATGTTTGATATTTCAAAGGTTCCGTTCAGCCGTTACGGTTCGTATATCGTGATTTCCCCGCTGCACGGAAAGGATGAAAACCATCTTTATTTGCGTAATATTCGAAATGGAGATCACGATTTAGGGGAGGTTTTTCGCCTCGAGCTTCTATTGGAAGGCCAGGTTGTGCCTTATCAATCCCAAATGTTCCCAGATGTTCTAAGGCTGGAGGCAGATGGAGGCTTTGTAGAAATTATTATCTCTGAAGCAAGGGTGTTACAGGTTAGAGGTCTAGGGGCAGGACTCCGCTTAGCCGGGATGACTGGAACCTACGATTATGCCGTTCCCGCTCATCAGGGCTGCTGGGAGGTTAACCATTCCAGTCAGGAAATCCGCTATATGTTAACGCCAATTAAGGGTCCTTTTCAGGTGGATGCTCCCTTTCAAGAACAGCGCTGTTTAGAAATTACCGCTGACTTTTTACCAGATCCTGAAACGAAGGAAATGGAGGGTGTGATTGAGGAGTTCTTTACAGTATACACCGACCGTTCCTACCTGTCTTTTTCAGAGGGGCAAAAATTGGTCCGGAAGGAATATCAGACCTGGATTGAAACCGTTCTGGAATGCGATTCCAGGTGGAGAAATGGGAGAGAGCTAGCTTCCTATATTACTTGGTCCTGTGTGGTCCAGCCGGAGGGATTGCTAAACAGGCCTGCTATGTATATGTCGAAAAATTGGATGACGAATATTTGGAGCTGGGACCATTGCTTTAATGCGCAGGCACTTGCTAAGAATTCACCGGAATTAGCATGGGACCAATTCATGATATTTTTCGACCATCAGGATGAATCAGGAATGCTGCCTGATTTTCTTAATAACCGCTTTGCCTTATGGAATTTTACAAAACCGCCGATTCATGGCTGGACATTAAAGCAGCTTATGAAAAATCGTGCATTCGTTACAAAGGAAAAACTTCAAGAGGTATATGAACCACTTGTTAAGTGGACGGAATGGTGGTTCAAGTATAGGGATAATGATGGGGAAGGGCTCCCGCACTATAATCACGGCAATGACAGCGGCTGGGATAACAGCACGATTTTTCATAAAGGAACCCCCGTGAAAAGCCCGGATGTATCATCATTTCTACTTATTCAAATGGAAGTGCTGGCAGAGATTGCCGAAGTATTAGGAAAAAAAGAGGAAGCAGCAAAATGGGCCAGTGAATCTATACATTTGCTTGGCCGAATGATAGGCATGTTTTGGAAGGGAAATCAGTTTATTGCTGTTAGGTCTGGGGATCACGCTGAAATTCAATCCGACAGTCTAGTTCTCTATGTTCCTATTATTCTCGGTAAAAGATTGCCAGAACCGTTTAGAAAAAGTTTAGTAGCAAGATTAGTCTCCAATGGCTTTTTAACCGATTTTGGTCTGGCTACCGAAAAGCCAAGCAGCCCATTTTTTCGAGAGGATGGCTACTGGAGAGGACCGATTTGGGCCCCGACCACTTTGCTGATTTACAAAGGTTTAATGGATTCAGGTGAAACGGAATTGGCACGAGAAATTGCTGAGAAGTTTTGCACTATGGCTAATAAGTCAGGAATGGCTGAGAATTTCCATGCTCATACGGGCGAAGGCTTACGGGACCCTGCTTTCACATGGACATCCAGTGTCTTTCTGCTATTGGCTCATTCACTAATGGAATAAACGGGAGGTTTTACGATGGTAACGAAAGATTATTTCGGCTTAAAAGATAAAGTATGTGTCGTTACAGGTGGAGCATCAGGGATTGGATTGGCAACGGCCACTCTATTAGCAGAGGTCGGCGCGAAGGTAGTGATGTTAGATATTAATGAAGAAAATGGTCAACAGGCGGCGGCTGACTTGCAATCGAAGGATTATAAGGCTGAGTTTTTCCGCTGTGATGTAACCAAGGCATCGGATTGTATCGCTGTAAAAGACTATTTTGAAAAAGATCACGGTTCGGTTGATGTTCTTTTTAACAATGCAGGAGTTATCAGAAGAAAAACGGTTGTGGATTTAGAAGAGGCTGACTGGGATTTAGTGATTGATGTCTCTTTAAAGGGAATCTATTTATTGTCCAAATACCTTATTCCACTGATGGCAGAGAGCGGAGGAGGCAGTATTATCAATACGGGCTCCGGCTGGGGAATTAAAGGCGGAGATCAAGCAGCCGCTTATTGCGCAGCAAAGGCTGGAGTTGTCAATTTAACAAAAGCGATGGCAATCGACCATGGGCCGCAAAATATCCGCGTGAATTGTATTTGTCCTGGTGATACAGATACACCGTTATTAAGGGACGAAGCGAAGCAACTAAACCTGAAAGAGGATACTTTCTTAGTTTCATCAGCAAAAGGCAGGCCATTAGAAAGACTAGGCACACCAAGGGATATTGCTAAAGGCGTTTTATTCCTCGCAAGTGACCTGTCAGCATGGGTAACTGGGACAGATTTAATAGTGGACGGCGGCGGATTAGCTTAATTTTTCTAAAAATTCAAAAATCAATTACTGCAGGAGGTAATGGTCATGGCACAAAAGGTGCACCCTTATATACCGAATATGGTACCAGAAGTACAAGCTGAGATGCTAAAGGTTATCGGAGCCGAATCGATTATGGAGTTATACTCTTGTATCCCTGATGAGCTCCAGCTAAAGGAAGCGCTAGACCTTCCGCCGGCTTTAACGGAATACGAACTCAGACGACATATTGAAGGAATTCTCAATAAGAACACTAGTACAAAGGAATATATCAATTTCCTCGGAGCCGGCTGCTGGCAGCATTTTATTCCGGCCGTTTGTGATGAAATTAATCAGCGCTCCGAATTTTTAACCGCCTATGCAGGCGAGCCTTATGAGGACCATGGAAGATTCCAGGCACTTTTTGAATATCAAAGCTTAGTAGCCGAATTAGTTGATATGGATGTGGTCAATGTACCAACCTTTGACTGGGGGCAGGCGGCGGCCACGGCAGTGAGAATGGCTGCCCGTATTACGGGAAGGAAGAAGGTATTGCTTGCGAGGACGGTCGCACCGGAACGGAGCAAAATTATCATTAACTACGGCACACCGCAATTAAAGTTCGAATTTGTGCAATTTGATACAACATCCGGAGCGATGGATTTAGGAGACTTACAGTCAAAATTAACCGAAGATGTAGCCGCCGTTTATTTTGAAAATCCATCCTACCTTGGTTTTATAGAGGCGCAGGGCCTGGAAATTTCTAAACTGCTTAAGGCAAATGGGAGCTTAATGGTGGTTGGGGTTGACCCGATTTCACTTGGTGTTCTTGCACCGCCAAGTCATTATGGCGCTGATATTGTCTGCGGCGACTTGCAGCCGCTTGGCATGCACATGAATTACAGCGGGGGTCAGGCAGGTTTCATCGCAACCCGTAATGAGGAGAGTTTTGTCCATGAATATCCATCCCGATTGTTTGGGATCGTCCCTACTGTGAAGGAAGGAGAATATGGCTTTGGCGATGTCGCCTATGAGCGGACTTCATTTGCCCAAAGAGAAAAGGGCAAAGAATCGGTCGGAACACAGACAGCCTTATGGGGAATTACTGCCGGGGTATATTTAGCACTTCTAGGGCCAGAAGGCATGCAGGAAGTGGGTCAAACCATTATGCAAAATAGTCAGTATGCGCAACAGCAATTAAATCAAATTGAGGGTGTAAAAGGATCTCTTTTGGACTCACCTTTTTTTAAAGAATTTATCGTTGATTTTAATCAATCAGGATATACAGTAGAACAAATTAATCAAAAATTGTTAGAAAAGAAGGTTTTTGGCGGCAAGGATCTTTCACAAGAGTTTCCTGAGTTTGGCCAGTCGGCATTGTTTTGTGTAACAGAGGTTCATACGAAAGAGGATATAGACCATCTCGTTCAATCCATTCAAGAGATTTTAACGAAATAGAGAGGAGTTTTTTCACATGCAAAGGATTCAACGTACGAGCAAGACCCGTGACTTTCACCAAGCAAAATGGAATGAACCGATTATTTTCGAACTTCATCAGCCTGGGGAAAAGGGAGTAGAGCTGCCTCCTGTCAATAAACATATTGCCTTGGCAGTAGGTGATGGAACATCAGCGATTCCGGCGTCAATGCAGCGGAAAAACAAGCCGAATCTTCCGGAAATTGGCCAGGCGCGTGTATTAAGACATTACTTAAGACTATCACAGGAAACGCTTGGTTCCGATTTTAACGTAGAAATCGGGCAAGGGACTTGTACAATGAAGTACATTCCGAAAATCAACGAATTGCTGATTCGTGATCCGAAAATGATGGAGCTGCATCCTCTGCAGCATGAAGATACCGTTCAGGGAATGCTCGAGGTTTTTCATAAGCTGGACTTATGCATGAGGGAAATTTCAGGAATGGATTATTTCTCCTTCCAGCCAAGCAGCGGCACCCAGGCTTTGTTTGCCATGGCATCAATCGTAAGGAAATACCATGAACAAAAGGGCGAGGGGGAAAAGCGGGATGAAATCATCACGACGATTTTCTCCCACCCATCTCAAGCTGCGACGGCAGCGGTCAAGGGCTATAAGATTATTACTCTGCATCCGGATGAAAACGGCTTTCCTGATATTGAAAAATTAAAAGCAGCAATATCCGAGCGGACAGCGGGATTTGTTGTGGCCAATCCGGAAGATACCGGCATTTTCAATCCGAAGATTAAAGAGTTTACCGACATTGTTCACCAAGCCGGCGGCCTTTGTTTTTACGATCAGGCGAATGCCAACGGTCTTTTAGGAATCACCCGTGCAAAAGAAGCAGGCTTTGATATGTGCTTCTTTAATCTTCACAAAACCTTTGCAGCACCGCATATGTGCGGCGGCCCGGCAACCGGAGCCCTTGGAGTGACTGCAGAATTGAAAGAATTCTTGCCAGCGCCGATTGTGGAATTTGCCGATGGAAAATATACTCTGAAGAACGATTTAGAGCATTCAATTGGAAAGGTCCGCTCCTTCCACGGTGTCGCCCAAACGGTGCTGCGAGCTTATGCATGGATTCGCGCTCTCGGTGCGGACGGTCTGAAGGAAGTTGCGAAAATAGCAGTATTAAACAATAACTATATGTATCACAAAGTTTTGGCGATTCGCGGTGCAAGTGCACCATATGTCAAAGGACACCGCCTTGAGCAGGTGCGTTACAGCTGGGAGCAGCTGACAAAGGAAACGGGAGTAACCACTGAGGATGTTACGTTAAGGATGACTGATTTTGGTCTCCATTATTGGACCAGCCATCATCCATATATCGTCAAGCAGCCATTCACCCTTGAGCCGACGGAGTCGTATTCCAAAGAAGATTTAGATGAATATATCCTAGCTCTCGAGCAAATTTCTAAAGAAGCCTATGAAAATCCAGCAATCGTCAAAACTGCCCCGCATAATAGCACCATTCACAAAATAGACGAGCAGGATTACTTGGATCATCCAGAGAAATGGTGCATCACCTGGCGCATGTATTTGAAAAACACGGAAACATGTGAATCTGTTAAATAAAACGACATTATTTTTGAAAATAGGGGGCTATAAAAATGAAAAAGTACATGTCGATAATGCTCGTCTTGCTGCAGTTATTGTTATCCGCCTGCTCCAATAATACGGCTGGGAATGAAGGGAAATCAGGGGATTCCAAAAATCCAGCTGGAACCATTACTGTATGGGGATGGGACGTTGCGGCAGCAACGATGAAAGCAGCGGTTAAGGACTTTCAGAAAAAATATCCGGACGTAAAAGTGAAGGTGGAGGATTTTAATAGCTCTGACCTTTATGACAAGTTAACCGTTGGTCTTGCAGCACGAGGTTCCGGGCTTCCAGATGTGGTGTTGATGGAGGATGAACGAATCCCAGGCTACCTGCACCAGTTTCCCGAAGGATTTTTAAAATTAAATAAACTTGGGTATGACAAATACAAGGATTCATTCAATCCAGCAAAAGTAGCGGCCGTTCAGAATAAAGATGGAGATTTCATTGCGGCTCCGTGGGATATTGGGCCGGCAGGTGTGTTTTACCGTGTGGATTACTTTGAGAAGGCCAATGTGGACCCTAATTCCATCCAAACTTGGGATGATTATATTGAAGCAGGTAAGAAAATTAAAGCCGCAACGGGTGCGCAGCTGCTGCCGATTGATATCCCGAACTATGACGGTGTCTTCCAAATGATGATGCAGCAGCAAGGGCTTTCTTATTTTGATAAAGACGGGAAAATTACCCTCGGGTCCAAGGAAGCAATCAGGGCAATGGAGGTCATCAAAAAACTTCATGATGCCAATCTAATCCTTAATAATAAAGGCTGGGACGGGATTGTAACCGCAACTGTAAATGGCAGTGTTGCCACTGTTCCTTATGGTGTCTGGTATGCGGGTTCGATTATGGACCAGGCTCCAGATTTAAAGGGGAAATGGGATGTCTTCTATTTACCAAGCTTTGAAAAGGGCGGCACGAGATATGCAAACGTAGGAGGTTCGTCCTTGTTGATTCCATCAACAAGCAAAAATCAATCGGCTGCCTATGCCTTCGTTGAATTTTTTACAACCGACCAAGCCTCACAATTGTTAGGTTTTGAAAAATATGGACTTTTCCCATCCTTGAAGGAAACCTATAGTGCACCACAATTTACAGCCAATAGCGAGTACTTTCATAATAGCCCGATTTTCAAAAAATTTGCCGATATTGTCAATCAAGTACCAAAAATCAATGTGAATGAACACTTAGCAAAAGCAAGTGCCCTAACAAGTAATGCCCAGGCAGCCATATTACTTGAAAATAAATCGGTGGAATCTGGTTTAAAGGATGCACAAAAACAATTAGATAATGAAGTCAAAAAATAATGTTAAGGAGAGCTGAGAGGTCGTGTTCCAACTCCTCTCAGCTCCTTTATTTTACTTAAGTTAGGTAGGTGGCTCGTTTGGATCAGACAGAAAAGGCTGTAAATACCACGGCAAACCTTCAAGTCAAAACGAGAAAAAATGTGTTAACTCCAAAAAATGCTCCCTATTTCTTTATCGGGCCGGCATTTCTATTAATCTTAATATTTACCGTCTATCCGGTTATTTCTTCGTTTATTTTGAGCTTTCAAGAGGTTCGTGGATTACAGAAGTCATTTGTGGGATTTGCTAATTATTCTCGCTTATTCCATGATCCTATTTTCTATAAATCTCTATTAAATACCTTTCAGATTTTAATCGTCCAAGTTCCAATCATGCTCTTTTTATCATTATTAATCGCGGTGGGGCTCCATTCTTCGATGTTAAAAGGCAAGGCATTTTTTCGAATCTCTTATTTCATGCCAGCGATTACAGCCCTAGTAGCCGCCTCGATTGTCTTTATGATTCTATTAGATGAGCATTTCGGATTTGTTAACTATTTCTTATCATTTATAGGATTGGATGCTATTTCTTGGTTAAATACTCCATTTTGGGCAAAGGCCTCGGTAATTCTCGTTATGACTTGGAGATGGACCGGATATAATATGGTAATTTTTTTAGCGGGTTTGCAAAATATTCCTGCTGAATTATATGAGGCAGCAAGTATTGATGGAGCAGGAAAAGTGAAGCAATTTTTCATGATTACGATTCCACAATTGAAGCCGGTGTTTATTTTTACCGTTGTGATGTCAACCATTGGCACTTTGCAGCTTTTTGATGAGCCGTTTATTTTGACCAATGGCGGTCCAAATGCTGCCACGATGACGATTACGCTTTATCTATATGAAACAGGCTTTAAGTTTTTCGATTTTGGCTATGCGTCCGCGATTGCCTATGTTCTCGTTATCATTACGGCCATCATTTCCTGGATCCAAATGAAGCTGGTAGGTGATGATGAATGATCACTTCTAGAAAAATAGGGATATATAGTTTATTGATTGTGGGGGTCATCTTATCGATTGGACCTTTCTATTGGATGCTGGTCGGTTCGACTTTACCTTCAGGTGATATTTTTCATCTTCCGCCTAAGCTTCTGCCAGGTGATTACTTGGCAAAAAATTTTCAATCCCTGAATGAGTCGTTAGGGATTGCGAAAATTTTCTGGAATTCCTTATTTATTGCCCTTGTTTATACATTCGTCAGCACGCTTATTAGCGCGATGGCTGGCTATGCTTTTGCCAAATTTCAATTTAAGGGAAAGAAGGTATTCTTTTTCATTATTTTATGTACCTTAATGATTCCATCACAGGTAACCTTGATCCCATTGTTTGAAATGATGGTCTCCTTTAATTGGCTGAATACGTATCAAGCGATTATATTGCCGACGCTTGCTTCTCCCTTTGCGATTTATTTAATGAGGCAGAATATGAAGGCTGTGCCAGACTCGATTATTGAGGCCTCGAGGGTGGATGGGGCAGGGGAATTACGAATATTCTTTACTGTCATTCTCCCAGTAACAAGGCCAGCGCTTGCAGCAGTTTCTATTTTTCTGTTTATGTCCCAATGGAATAGCTTACTTTGGCCGCTTATTACGATGAATTCAAAAGAAATGTTTACACTGCCTGTCGCTTTATCGAGCTTAATTGGAATGGCGCGGATTGATTATGGGCAGCTCATGCTAGGAACCACTTTATCGACAATTCCAATTATGATCTTTTTCTTGCTTTTACAAAGGCATTTTATCTCTGGGATTTTAGGTGGATCGGTAAAAGAATAAACATCAAGGAGTGGAACTCTTATGAAAAACAAAAAGAGATGGGAAGATATCCATACAGACGGCATTAACCGCTTAGCTCCACGGGCTCACTATATCAGTTACCCAACTCGTGCGGCGGCAGAAACTGGTGATGCCCGTCAAGCTCATTTCTATCAAAATCTTAATGGAACGTGGAAATTTATTTTTCTTGAAGCACCGGAATATGGGCCGGATGGCTTTTATCAAGATGAATTGGACCTAAAGGAATGGGATGATATTACGGTCCCTGGGAACTGGCAGCTTCAGGGGTACGGAAACATGCATTATTCAGATTTGTGGTATAACTTTCCGATCATCCCGCCACGGGTTCCTACTGATAATCCGACAGGGATATATCGGCGCGAATTTATGTTGGACCGAAGCTTTTGTACAGAGCAATTGATTCTTCGCTTTAATGGCGTCGATTCTGCCTTCGAATTGTATGTCAACGGAGAATTCGCCGGCTATAGTAAAGGTGCACGGATTCAATCTGAATTTGATATTTCTGAATTATGCCGTGAAGGCGCGAACTCCTTGACGGTACGTGTATTCCAGTGGTCAGATGGGACGTATTTAGAGGACCAGGATATGTGGTGGTTAAGTGGAATTTTCAGGGATGTTGAATTGTATTCTCGGCCTATTCTCGGACTCTATGACTATACAGTAAAAACGGAGTTTGATCGTGAATGGGAGGATGCAACACTATCTGTGTCCGCTCAATTGACTGAACTGCGAAATCAAACCATTGTATATGAATTAATAGACACGGAAGGAATTCAAGTTTTTATTGAGGAAAAAAAGGCGGACGAACCTTTATGTAAAAATATTATTGCACCTTTAAAGTGGAGTGCAGAGCAGCCGGTTCTCTACCATCTTTATATGACGGTCATGGCAGATGGAAAAATAATAGAAGTGATTCAACAGCATGTGGGCTTCCGCTCGATTGTGTCGGCCGGGGATACATTCCTCGTCAATGGGGTGGCGATCAAGTTTAAGGGCGTAAACCGTCATGACTATAATCCCAAGACCGGGCGTGTGGTGACGAAAGAGGAGATTGAGCGGGATATCAAGAAGATGAAGCAAAACAATATTAACGCCATCCGGACAGCTCACTACCCGAATGCTCCTCATCTTTATGACCTTTGCGATTTTTATGGCATGTATGTCATTGATGAAACGGATTTAGAATGCCACGGCTTTGAACTGACTGGAAAATATGATTGGATCAGCAATGACCCTGCGTGGGAAACGGCTTATGTTTCAAGGATTGAGAGGATGATTGCACGTGATAAAAACCATCCGTGTATTATCATGTGGTCGCTTGGCAATGAATCCTCATTTGGGTGTAATTTCCGTGCGATGTCCAATAGGGCGAAGGAAATGGATCAGACACGGCTTGTCCATTATGAAGGAGATTTTGAGGCAGAAGTGACTGATGTTTACAGTACGATGTATACGTGGCTTGAGCCATTTAAGGAAAGGCTGACAATGGATCAGGTTATTGAAAGATCAACAAAGCCGCATATTCTCTGCGAGTACGCCCATGCGATGGGGAATGGACCTGGCAATCTAAAAGAATATCAGGATTTATTTTATAAACATGATAAACTGCAAGGCGGATTCATTTGGGAATGGTTTGATCACGGAATTGAAACCGTGGCGGAGGATGGTTTTGTTTACTACAGGTATGGCGGAGATTTTGGCGATGATCCGACGAATGGAAACTTTTGTATTGATGGGTTGATTATGCCTGATGGGACGCCGTCACCAAGTTTATTTGAATATAAAAAGGTGATTGAGCCAGTTCAAACGGAATGCATCGATATTGAAAATGGTGTGTTCCGTCTTATTAATCGATATGATTTTCTCTCTTTAGAACATTTGGAATTAACCTGTTCACTTTATGAGGATTATAAATTATTAGAAAGCTTTCCAGTAGAGCTTCCGATGCTGGCTGGACGTGAAACAGCAGTGATTCAGCTGCCTGCAGGGAAGGATATGGAGAAAATCAACGGTGCCCATTATTATTTAGTATTTTCATATAAACTAAATCAGAATACACCATGGGCTGCGAAGGGCCACGAATTAGCAAATGCTTCCTTCGTGCTCCCAGGGAAAGAGAAGATACCGAAAGTTCATTTAGATGGAGAGCTTCAGGTTATAAAGGAAGGTGCCTTGCTAAATGTCAGCGGTACCGACTTTACCGTAACATTTGATTGTGTCAAAGGAACATTAAAACAAGTGATCCGTAATGGTGTGGTTGAAATTGAAAAGGGACCGAAGTTCAATTTTTGGCGGGCTCCAATTGATAATGATATGTATCTTCTAGATGATTATCGCAAGAAATATTTTATGCATTTAGGCCATGAAATTGTTGAGGATATCCAATATGAATTGAAAGACGGAGTATTTGAGTGGCATACGGATGCCCTATACGGTACTACAAACAGCTCTTGGTATTATCAAATTCAATATCATTATAGTATTTATCCTGACGGCGATATTGTTTGCCGTATTAATGGGGTTGCCTCCGGTCTGAAGGAAAATGCTCCAGTCATGATCCCGCGTTTAGGTGTACTCATGCATCTAAATCGAGATTTTGTTGAAACCCAATGGCGCGGCAGAGGACCGGGTGAAAGTTATCCAGATTCAAAGGAGGCCAGCCATTTAGGAGTTTTCAGTTCATCTGTCGAGGAGTTGTTTACTAATTATGTGAAGCCGCAGGAAAACGGCAACCGTTCAGATTGTGACTGGGTAAGCTTTACGGATCAAGCAAATAACGGACTTATTTTTATCACGGATGAAACGTTCAACTTTAGTGCTTCTTATTTTGAAATTGATGACCTTGAGAAAGCAAAGCACACAATCGATTTGAAGCCTAGGGATTATCTTGTTTTGAATCTGGACTACAAACAAAATGGGCTCGGCAGCAACTCCTGCGGCCAAAGCCAACTAGAAAAATACCGCTGTAAATTCGAAGACTTCGCCCTAGCATTCCGGATTTCCCACTTCAACAGTGAAAAAGTAACCGCAATAGAACTAGGGCGCGAATATTGATAGAGTTTCAATGGTGTGCACCGCTCGCGGACGTTTGTCTGCGAGTGGTGCCTGACACCATTACTCACTTTTTAGGCATATTTTTGTTGGTTAAGTTCGTTAAGTGTTTGGGTGTAGTGTGTGGTTAGGTTTTCGAATATTTGATCCCATTTTTGTGTTAGTGCGTAGTTTCTTCCTGCAATTCCCATTTGCTTCCTTAGCTCGAAATTTATTAATAGATGGATAATGGAATTTTTGAATTCCTCCACATTCCCCGCTGGACATAAATGGCCAGTAACCCCAGATTGAATAATGTTCTTCACACCTCCAGCATTCGCCCCGATTACGGGGGTACCACTTGCAAGGGCTTCAAGAACTACATTCCCGAAGGTTTCCGTAGGGGAGGGAAACACAAATAAATCGGAAGCTGAGTAGACTTCAGCTAAACGACTTCCGCTTAGATATCCCGTAAACGTCATGTTGGAAACTGTTTGAAGAGCTTCCAACTCCTTACGTAACGGGCCGTCTCCGACAATAAGCCAATGTATTTTTTCATTGATATCTTCAGGAATGGATTTTGCAATAGCAAGAAGTGTTTCGATATCTTTTTCAGGGGCTAATCTGCCAACAAAAGTCAGCAGATATTTTTGATCTAGGCCGTAACGCTCATAAACCGCAGTTTTATTATAATGAGGATGGAAAAGCTGGCAATCCACGCCGCGTGGCCATATTTCTAAGTTTGTAAATCCACGTTGCATAAGCTGCCTTAAAGTTTCATGAGAGGGAACGAAAAGCTTTTCACAAGTTCGATGAAACCAATGCATATATTTCCAGACGACTGTGGATAGAAATTGCAGGTCATAATACTTCAAATAATCATCGAAATTGGTGTGATAGGAACCGACGAGGGGGATGTTTAATTTTTTGGCATAATAAATTCCACAGAGCCCGGCACTAAACGGAGTAGCCACATGAATTAAATCGGGTGAAAAACGTTGTAATTCTGATTTGAGAGAAAAAGGATTTGGAAAAGCCAAACGGCATTCAGGATAAAGGAAAAAAGAGAGACTCCTTAAGCGATGAATATTGTCAGAGACATACTCTCTGCCGTTCGAATCAGGTGCAAAGATTTTAAAAGTAATACCCTTCGTTTCAAAATAATCCGTCAGCCGCTTAAGCGTCCTGGCAACCCCGTTGACATCGGGATAAAAGGTATCTGTGAAAATAGCAATCTTCATAAAATCCCTCCTCACCGAATCTCTCACAGCCATAATAAACAGAAGCATAAAATTCCCGTGCCCATTCCAAGAATACCGCCAGCAAGAACGTCAGAAGGATAGTGAAGACCTAAGTAAATTCTTGATATTCCAACACACAGCCCTAGGGGGATGAGAAAAAAAGAAAGCTGCGGCAGGAATAATATATAAGGGGTCACAACGGCAAAAAACGCCGTTGTATGTCCCGAAGGGAAAGAATGATCCTTTAATGGATTTGCTGGGAACTTTGTTTCTTCTATTATCAAATAAGGTCTTTTTCTTGGCAGCAGCCGCTTAGCAAGCTGTACGGGAATATGGCTGGCCGATAATGCAAGAGCGCTGGCAATGGCGATCAATCTAGTTTCCCCTGACGAGATGAAAAGGAGAACGAAGGCTGCAGCGATGGTAATATCCGCTCCGCCAAAATGTGTAACCACACGGAAAAATAGATTTAACAGCTTTTTATCAAAATGCCGATTCACCGTTTGAAACACACGACAGTCGAAGCCATAAAACACATTGATCCATCTCATCATCGCCACTTCCTTTTAAAAATTAATAATACGTAACTCATCTTTTGGTCTATCTCTATAAACATCAGGTCTACCAATCGAGACATACGTTATCGGATACTTTTGTATTTCCTGGAGTGAGTAACAATTTCTTCCGTCGATAACAATAGGTTCTTTCATATAAGTTTGAAACATATTCAGCCGGACATGCTTTATTTGTTCCCACTCTGTTACAATCAAAGCTACGTCAGCTTCATAAAGAGCGTAGTGAATATTGTATGCATATTCGATGCTATCCCCTAAAACCTTTTTAGCATTCGGGATGGCAATCGGATCATAAGCTCTAACATGCGCACCTTCCTCAAGAAGTTCTTTAATAATTTTCAACGATGCAGCTTCCCGAACATCATCGGTATCAGGTTTAAATGCTAAGCCTAGGACAGCTACTTTTTTATTTTTTAACGAGCCAAGCATTTCCTTCGCTTTTAAAACCGGAAGGGTTTGCTGACGGTTATTTACTTTTATAACAGCCTCGAGCAATTCGAAATGATGCTTGGCATTTCCCGCAAGCTGCACAAGTGCTCTCGTATCTTTTGGAAAGCAAGAACCCCCATATCCAATGCCGGCCTTAAGAAAATCATGGCCGATCCGTTTATCTTGACCAATTCCAAATGCCACTTCCTCGATATCGGCCCCAACTTTTTCACAAAGATTGGCAATTTCATTGATAAAGCTTATTTTTGTAGCTAAAAAGGCATTAGAAGCATACTTAATCATTTCTGCACTTCTAATGTCCGTTTTCATTATGGGAATCTTCAATGGCAGATAAATTTGCTCCATAGTCGATGCAGCATCTGGATCATCAGCACCAATCACGATTCGGTCTCCTTGAAAAAAATCAAGTACAGCAGATCCTTCTCGAAGAAATTCAGGAACCGCGACCACCTCGACCTTAATAGCAGAAGACTTGCGGCTGTGAATAATCTGTTTAATTAACTCATTAGTTCCAACCGGGACTGTGCTTTTTGTACATACAATTACATCCTTATCGATATAATGAGCAATTGTATGTGAAACCACATGAATGTATTTTAAATCTACTGAACCATCCGGTTGTTCAGGTGTACCGACCGCAATGAAAATGATATCAGCTTCTGAATAGGCTTGCTTGGGGTTCATGGTGAATTGCAGCTGCCCGTTATGAAGATTTTTTTCAATAAGTGACTCCAGTCCAGGCTCATAAATCGGATAACGGCCGTTTTGAAGCATGTCAATTTTATCTTTTTCAATGTCTATGCATGTTACGTTATGTCCTATATCGGCTAAACCAGCACTTGTGACAAGTCCTACATATCCTGCTCCAGCAACGGTAATCTTCATCCAATCCCTCCAATGAGTTTGATAATTCCATTTTATTAGGGAATGATGGATTTTTTCTTAACCTAGTGTTAAGAGAGTGTAAAGTCTATGTATAGAAAGACTGATCAAAATGTTTTGTTCGACTTTTTTGAAGATATTATAAAAAAAACTAGGAATTTAGCATTATGTACAGAGTAATAGAATTACATAAAAATCAGCTTAGTCAAGTTTCAAAAATTTTTGTCCTGTTAAAAAATACCTAATTTTAGAAATAGTGAAGATCTCTTTCTTTACAAATCTTTACATGTGCTTAAAATTCACCCTCTATAATGAAACCCGTATTAAATATTGATTCTGAGAGGGATAGCCGTGCCCATCAAAAGCAGTTAGAGAAAAAAGGAGTTAAAGTTCCAAATCATTAATGAAGGAGTTGGTCGTTTTATGTTTTCTAATATTGGTATTCCGGGATTAATCCTCATACTTGTGATTGCTCTCATTATTTTCGGACCTTCGAAGCTGCCGGAAATCGGCCGTGCCTTTGGCCGAACTTTATCAGAATTTAAAACGGCAACAAGGGAATTGGTTTCGAGTGAGGAAAAAGAAGAAGAGAAAAAGCCTGCTTTAACAGCAGTGAAAAAAGAAGGATAAGATTGTTGAAAGGGCGGGCGGGGGAACTCGTCTGCCTTTTTTGTATAGGGGGAGCTGTAATTGTAAAATTTGTTGTGTCCCATAGATCTATTCTATGGGACACAATTTAAGAGTCAGAGAAACGCCTCGTGTCTATAAAAAGTAGGTAAAGGACCCGGGACCCCAAAAAAGGAAGAGCCAAGTCTGCTATAAGGGCGATAGGGGACCCGGGACCCGGGACCCCAAAAAAGGAAGAGCCGAGTTTGCTATAAGGGCGATAGAGGACACAGGACCCCAAAAAGGGAAGAATCGAGTCTGCAATAAAAGCGATAGAGGCCACGGCCAGCTGTAAACAAAAGCCTCGTGTCCTCAACAACAAAAAAATTACTTTACAGAATGTCGTTTGTTAGCTTCCCTAATCACTTCCACATAAAACTTAATCGCGTTAATGTAATTTTCAATAGAAACATGTTCGTTCGTTCCATGCATCCGGTTAAGATCCTCGGACGTGATCTGCACTGGGAGGAACCGGTAGGTATTTTTTGAGACGGGATCATATTGACGCGCATCAGAGCCGGCAAACATCAAATAGGGTGCAACAACAGCATTGCTGTAAACATTTCTAGCCGCCTGCTGAATTGATTTGAATTGCCAGCTGTTAACCGAGGATACCTTTGAGGCTTCGCTCCCAGTCACTGTCACCTTTATATCTTTATCTTCAATCGTATCTTCAATGAATCGCTTTACATCTTCCAAAGAATCACCAGGCATTAGCCGAAGGTTGATGATGGCAGAGGCCTTTTCAGGCAAGGCATTGTATTGCTCGCCGGCTTGAAAAATCGTTGGCGCGATCGTAGTCCGAATTAATGCGGCAGATGCAGGCTGTCCCAGTAAAATTTTTTCAATAACCGGTTCAAAAATCGCTTTGTTGGCAAACACAAATTTCATTCCGAAGCTCATTTCAGGCGCAACGAATTCAAACATGTCTTTCCCAGGACCTCTAAGGTCACCTTTAAACTGGGTATCTTCTAATTTAGCAATTGCACTGGCTATTCTTCCAATATTGGTGTGATCCTTTGGCTGAGAGGAGTGGCCGCCGCTGCCTTCAATCGATAATTCGGCCGTTGCTGATCCCTTCTCAGAAATACCGACAACACCAACTGGCTGAATCACACCTGGCACCATGCTTTCAACGATCGCTCCGCCTTCGTCTAAAACATATTCAAACGTAATTCCTTTAGCCTTAAGAGTATCGACGATTTTGCTTGCCCCTTCGTCACCGCCGATTTCTTCGTCAAAGCCAAACATAAAATACATATCCCGGTCGGGCTCATAGCCTTCTTTTAATAGATAATCAACGGCTTGCAAAATACCAATGACGCCAATTTTGTCATCTAAGGTTCCCCGTCCCCAAATTCGGCCGTCTACCACGGCACCGCTGAAGGGATCCTGCTCCCAATTGGCTTCCGTTCCTTTTAATACAGGTACAACATCATAATGGCTCGTCAGGCCGATTGGGTTTTTACTAGAATCAGAGCCTTTCCATTTATATACGAGCGCATACCCATTTACTTTTTCAAACGAAAGCTTCTGATTAACCTCTGGAAAACTTTCTTGCAAAAAAGTAATAAACTTATCGAATTCCTTAAGATCAAACTTGCTTCGTTCTTGGTAGGAGACGGTTTTATATGTAATCGCTTTGGATAAATGTTGAACGGCTTCTTCCTGATTAATCTTTATTATTGCTGGATGTGGAGCAGGTTGCTTTGATTTAACCATGAAAGTATTGAAACCGGTTACAATTAAGAATAATAAAATAAGGCCACCGAATATAATGAATGTCAGCTTTCTTTTTTTCAATGTCATACCCCCATATTTTCTCTATACATTTTATATTACTATATTTTTAGAATAGTATGAATTTTATTAAAAATACAGATAAATCTTGAATTAAAAATTTTTAAAACTGAAATAAAATGAAGATATAATTATACATGTAATACAGGACTATGACTGAATGAATAAAGTGGGAAAAGATAAAAACGATATATAAGAATAAAAGAAGAGGAGTGAAGATTATGGAGAAATTCCATCAGGCACCAAACGTATATGTTGGAGAAGTCAACATTAAGATAAAAAATCTAGATTACGCACTTCATTTTTACCAAAATATCCTTGGATTTCAAGTTTTGGAGAAAACGGATCGTAAAGCAGTCTTAACCACGGACGGGAAAACACCATTAGTGACGCTTGAGCAGCCCGCAGATGTCATTCCAAAAACAGGCCGTACCTCAGGGCTGTATCATTTTGCTATTTTACTGCCTACCCGCTCAGACTTATCCGTCTTCTTGCGGCATCTGCTTCAAACCGGCTATCCGTTAGGGGCGGCAGATCATTATGTCAGTGAAGCGTTATATCTTAATGATCCGGATGGAAATGGGATTGAAGTATACCGCGACCGCCCTTCATCAGAGTGGACGTGGAACAACGGATTCGTCTCAATGGCTACAGAAGAACTTGATGGAGAAGGAATCCTGGCAGAAAGCAATGCCGAGTGGAAGGGCTTGCCGGCTGGCACGCTAATGGGGCATATCCACCTCCATGTAGGTGATTTGCAAAAGGCAGAAGAATTTTATACAAAAGGGCTTGGGTTTAAGACTGTAAGCCACTACCCACAAGCGGCTTTCCTTTCTACAGGAGGCTACCATCACCATATAGCCATCAATACGTGGCAGGGGGTGGGTGTAGAGACTCCGCCGAAAAACAGTGTCGGTTTAAATTGGTACACACTTGTTTTTCCGGACGAATATACTAGAGAGGGCATCATAAACCAATTGAAGCATATAGGTGCCCAAATCACTAAAGAAGCTGACTATTATGTAACAAGTGATCCATCCGGAAACCAAATTCGATTAGTGATTTAACATACGTTGGGGGAAAACAAATGATGGACGTAAAACAACAGAACGACCATTCTGGAATGGAATTTGGCATTTATACATTAGCTGATTTAGGTCCTAACCCACTTACAGGTAAAACAATCAGTGCTGGAAAGCGTCTCGAAGAAATCATCGAAGCAGCAAAAATCGCTGATCAGGCAGGTCTCGACTTATTCGGTGTTGGTGAACATCACCGGTTAGACTATGCAGTATCAGCACCTCCGGTGGTCTTATCTGCTATTTCTCAAGTTACAAAAAGAATAAGACTGATAAGTACGACAACAGTATTAAGTACCGTAGATCCCGTTCGTTTATTCGAAGATTTTGCGACACTCGATCTCTTGTCTAATGGGAGGGCAGAAATTATGGTCGGGCGTGGGGCTTTTGTTGAGTCCTTCCCACTTTTCGGATATGAACTTGAAAATTATGATGATTTGTTTGAAGAAAACATCAAGTTGTTTCAAGAGTTGAATGCAAACGAAAGGGTTACATGGAAAGGACGTTTTCGGTCACCATTGTATAATGCCGAAATTGCCCCCCGGCCAGCTCAAAAAAATATCCCATTATGGGTTGGGGTTGGCGGGACTCCTGAAAGTGCTGCAAGGGCTGGCAGATTAGGAACGGGCTTAGCAGTAGCAGTCCTCGGCGGTGATCCAATTCGGTTTAAGCCTTTAGTCGATGCATACCGGCAGGCCGCAGGTGAAGCAGGTCATGCTCCTGAGGTGTTAAAGGTTGGTGTGACAGGTCATACCTATATAGCGGAAACAACTCAAAAGGCGAAAGAAGAATTTTTTCCTTATTACGCTAATTACTGGAAATACCTCAATTTTCAACTAGGCAGGGACACCAGCTTGTCGAGAGCTGATTTTGAACCATTGGCCAGTCCCGAAACCGCGTTGTTTGTGGGAAGTCCGCAGCAAATTATTGAAAAAGTCCTCAGACAGTATGAGTTATTTGGACATAAACGGTTTATCGCCCAAATGGATATAGGCGGTCTTCCTTTTGAAAAAGTGGCGAAAGGCATCGAGCTTTTGGCCACAAAAGTAGTGCCAGTCGTGCGCCGGGAAATTGGAGCAAAATAATGAAATGGGTACCGACTTTAACCGAGCGGTACCCTTTACATATTTTATAAAACAAGATATTTTTCCAATAATCCTACCTGAATAAGACCATTGAGAATTCCATTATTAGAGGAGGAAGTGGTTATGACATCTGCGACAGCCTTTGCTTCGGGCACGGCATTTCCCATTGCGATTCCCGTTCCGACCGCTGTCAGCATCTCCAAATCGTTCAACCCATCTCCAAAAGCAAAACTGTTTTCCATCTTCATATCCAATACTTCAAGCATTTTTCGGATGCCGACTGCTTTTGATGCACCTTTTGGGAGAATATCGTAAGCACTATCATGCCACTTCACGAAACTAAGGTCAGGGAAGTGATCAAAATACAATTTCTCATCCTTACCTTCGCAGTATAGATGTCCTTGATAAATGGAAGAGTGTTTATAGAACTCGGTGTCCACTTCAGGATAGGCCATCATCAAAGCGTCGAAGCCAGACTCGATTACCGGATGATTTTTTTCGCTTACTTTAAAATCGTTGTGGCTGCAGTAGGCTAAGGCATGACCATTACTAGCGGTCATGGTTGTAAGTGATTGCAGCTTCTCTGGATCAATTGGGTTTGCGTAAATTTCCTTCCCTTCAAAGACTACATATTGTCCATTCATAGATACATAGGAATCAATATTTAATTCCTTTTGAATCCAATAAAACATCTTTGGAACACGACCAGTGGCTATAACGGTGTGAACTCCTTTTTCCTGAAGCAATTGAACGGCTTTCTTTGTGGTATCGGGAATGGTTTTTTCTTCGGTTAATAATGTTCCATCAATATCAAAAAACACAATTGGTTTTTGCATTTCCTACACCTCCGGGAAAAATACAACAACGCCGTTACGCTCGGAAAGGATTCTGATCACGCCGGCCTGGTGTTGTAAATCTTACAAAATCAGCATATTTTATGAAACGCGTTTCAGGTCAAGCGTTTTTGGAAAGATTTTTGCGATAAAAAAAGACTTGAAGCATTACCAGCCTCAAGTCTAAACCGTTTTTCGTTCAATTAGTGTAACAGGTATTTCTTGGTGGATAATTTCACTGCTATCGTTCATACCTTGGTGGAATAGTTTTCTCCCGATTTCCACCAGAGGAATTTCAATCGTCGAGATATTCATCATTTTTGCAATCGGCTGGTTATTAAATCCAATTATGGAGAGATTACCCGGTACTGACAGGCTTCGTTTCTGTGCAGACAAGATGATTCCTGCTGCAACATCATCGTTGGTCACCAATAAGGCAGAGGGAGGATTAGGCATTTGCCCCATCCGTTCGATAACTTTCTCGCCATCTTCAAAGAAAAGACAATCCGCAAAAATATAAGCAGGTTCATAAGGAATGTGATGGTTCACATGAAAATCCTTAAAAGCCGTTTCTCTGAATCTGCTATTTGTTCCGGTGCGGCGGCCAATGCAGTAGCCGATGCTTCGATGACCTTTACTATGTAAGTATTCTAACGCAAACATGAAGCTTTTATAGTGATCGACAAAGGTTGAAGACACCTTTTTGCCTCTTGTATCTTCGCACAAGACAATGGGACCGTAGGGTAAATATTCTTCGATGATCGACCATTCACATTCTCTTGAACAGATAATCAACGCATCAATCTGCTTTTGTTTCAGCATTTGCATAGCATCCAGTTCTCTATCCTTCAAATAGTTGGTTTGAATTAATACCAGCTTGTAGTTGTTTTCCAATGCCTCACTAGCGATACCTTTAATTAATAAGGCAAAATAATGATGTTCAATGAAAGGAACAACGACACCAATAAGAAACGTTTTTCCCATGCTTAAATGGACGGCATTAATGTTTTGCTGATAGTTACTTTGCTTGATGGCTTCCAAAACTGCGATTCTTTTCTTCTCGCTTACATATGGGTGATTATTTAGCACGCGGGACACCGTCGTTACCGATACACCAGCCATTTTTGCCAAATCTCTAATGTTTGTCATTTCATCACCTTTTTATACTCAGTTGCTTCCAATAGCTTGAAGTTCATTAACGGTTACAAACCTATATCCTTCGTCCGAAAGGGTTTTTAATATCCCTTCAATGGCCTCTAGCTCATTGTCAGTGCGATCATACATTGGATGCATCAGGATAATCGAACCCGGTTTGATATGATCTGCTACATACTTCACTTTATCAGAGGCAGTGGTGTAGTAGGTATCTGGCTCAAGATTCCAAGTAATCGTATCTCGATTGTGCTTATTGAGGTAGTAGGGCAATCCTAGCAGCTTTTTTCCATTAGGGGGACGAAAATCGATTTCTCCCTTGAATCCAGCCTCCCGAATTAAATCATCGGTTTTTTCAATTTCCTTCTTGATATAGGAAGGGGATTTGAACACCATTCGATTATGGGAATAGGTATGATTGCCAACCTGGTGGCCTGCTTTTGCGATTTTTGCTGCATCTTCGGGAAATTTCTCAATCTCGCCGCCAATTAGAAAAAAAGTAGCTTTTGCATGGTATTTATCAAGTAGTGGAAGGATTTGTTCGACATTTTTGGTTGGTCCATCATCAAAGGTTAAGGCAACCACTTTTTGATTGGTGTCCACTTTGTAGGTTAAGTCGCCGAATAACTGGAATGTACGGGAATTCATTAATTTATAGGTTCCAAATAATAAAAGGATAATACAAATTACCAATCCGATAGAGAGTATCATTTTTTTCATAAAGTCAGCCTTTCTTATTCTTAAAGATTGTTATAAAAATTATAGCAGAATGCTCTGGTAAACATTACTTGTTTGAGTAAGCTGCTTGACAATAAAAATAAATTCTATTATCCTTTTATAAAAATTGATGAAAAAAATTCGTATAACTCCAATAATATGGTTTGGAGGTTTCTACCAGGAACCAATAATTCCTGATTACGAAGAAGGTACACGCAGCTGTATTTTCTTCGTAATCAGGAATTTTTTTTATTTTAAAAAATTTTAAGGAGGTTCACCATGAACTTTGAAAAGCTACCTAAAATAGAACTTCACTGCCATTTAGATGGCAGTCTTAGACCAGCAACGATTATTGATATTGCCAAAAAAGAGGGGATTAAATTGCCTTCCTTTGATATAGAAGAGCTCCAAAAGGATCTCATTGCACCGTTAGACTGTGAATCACTCGACGAGTATTTGGAGAAATTTGCAATACCCAACCTCGTGATGCAGTCGAAAGAAAATCTAAAAAGAATTACGTTTGAGCTGTATGAAGATGCTGCCAAGGAAAATGTGAAATACATGGAGGTTCGGTTTGCTCCCTTACTTCATACGAAAAAGGGATTAGAGGTTGAAGAAATCATCCAGAGTGTGTTGGAGGGTATGAAGGATGCTGAAGCTCAATTCGATATAAAAGGAAACCTAATCTTGTCATGTATGCGAACGATGTCTCCGGAAAGTGCTTTTGAGGTTGTTGAAAAAGGAAAGAGATTCCTAGGTAAAGGGGTTGTGGCTATCGATTTATGTGCTTCTGAAGAGGCCGGTTTCTCTAGAAAATTCGTGGAACCAATCGCCCTTGCCAAAGAATATGGCTACAGAGTCACCATTCATGCAGGTGAAACGGGAATCGGAGAAAATGTCCTGGAAGCTGTTGAGCTTTTGGGTGCTGAAAGAATCGGCCATGGGGTTTTTATCAGAGACTGTGAGGAGGCATATAACGTCGTAAAGGAAAAACAAGTGGTGCTGGAAATGTGCCCGACAAGCAATGTCCAAACAAAAGCAGTGAGTCAATTTAGCGATCATCCCATCTATGATTTCCACAAGGATGGAATCAGAGTAACCGTAAATACAGACAACAGAACCGTATCCGATACAACGATGTCGAATGAATGTAACATCGTTTTCGAAGAATTTAAGGCTAGTTACGAGGAATTTAAACAAATCTACATCAACAGTGTTGAAGCATCCTTTGCTGACCAAGAAACAAAGGAAAAGCTCAGAAAGTATCTATAAAAAATGGGGAGCTATCCACTCCCCAAAATAAATTATTTCATTGCATTGAAACTAACTGCTAATTTTGCTCCGACAACGGCATTGTTTTTTACTAAAGCAATATTGGCATCAAGGCTTTTGCCTTCGGTTAATTCTTTGACTTTACCTAGTAAGAATGGTGTTACATCTTTACCAGTGATGTGTTTTTCTTCTGCTTCCTTTAAAGCAGCTTCGATGACGCCATTAATGACTTTCTCATCCATAGCGAATTCTTCTGGAATTGGATTGGCAATAACGGCTCCGCCCTTTAGGTTTAAGTCCCATTTTACTTTTAGTGTTGAGGCGATTGTTTCTACATCATCAGCACGTAGGTTTAGCGGGAATTCACTTTTACGTGTATAGAAAGCAGGGAGTACATCGGTTTGATAGCCAATAACTGGTACACCTTTTGTTTCAAGATACTCCATGGTTAATCCTAAATCTAGAATTGATTTGGCACCTGCACAAATAACGGCTACATTTGTTTGTCCAAGTTCCTCAAGGTCTGAGGAGATATCCATAGTGGTCTCAGCGCCTCGGTGAGCTCCGCCAATACCGCCAGTGACGAAGATATTAATTCCTGCAGCTTCTGCGCAAATCATAGTAGCGGCAACCGTTGTAGCCCCAAGTTTTTTTGTAGCGATTAAATAGGCTAAATCACGTCGTGATGCTTTGGCAACATCTGAACTTTTCCCGAACATTTCAAGCTCTTCATCGGATAAGCCAATTTTAATTTTTCCATCTATAATGGCAATAGTAGCTGGTACGGCTCCATGATCACGGACAATTTGTTCCACTTCACGGGCAGTTTGGACATTCTGTGGATAGGGCATACCGTGAGAGATGATCGTAGATTCTAAGGCAACGATTGGTTTTCCTTGTTCCTTAGCAGTACGTACTTCTTCTGATAATGTAATATATTGTTTCATGATTATTCCTCCATGTCTTTTTGTAGTTTTTCTGCGGATAAATCCTGTCTGACTGTATAAGATGATTGCAGTGTTTTCGATGCATTAATGCTTCCAGCTTTGGCAATTTCAATTAGGGATTTGCCTTCTAACCAGGAGTAAATAACTGCTGAGGAAAAAGCGTCACCTGCACCTGTTACGTCGACAATTTCCTTCGTTTCAATAGAAGGAACATGAAAAATCCCCTCTGTTTTGTTGCCAATCATTGAGCCTTGTTTACCGTTGGTAATGACCACATTGGCTATACCAAGTGACAGCCATTTTTCTAAAGTGTTCTTCCAATCTTCCTCATTTTTGATTTCCGTTTGGAAGTAAGCCTCAGATTCATCGCGGTTTGTGATAAGCCAGGTAACACCGTCTAAGTCATCTGGTAATCGATTAATCTTTGGTGATGAAACAGGTATTAAGACAATCGGCAGGTCATGGCTTTTGGCGAAATGACACAAGAATTGAAGAGTTTCTTTCGGACAGTTTAAATCGGCCATAATACATTTTGCTCTGCTCAGTAATACATCCTGCTTAACAAGCAGGTCAGGTGTAATTGCCTCATACACTTCCATATCCGCTAACGCAATAATTAATTCACCAGAGGAATCCAAAACTGCCGTGTAAGAACCAGTTGATTTTTCAGGGAATTGGGTCACTGTTTCTAAGTTCATGTATAGTGACGATGCTTCTTCGATGAATGACCAGTCCTTATCGGCGCCGCTCGTAGAGATAAGTGACACCTCAAGCCCAAGCCGTCCTAGGTTTTCAGCGATATTCCGTGCAACCCCGCCTGCATTGTGAGTGGCATAAATCGGATTGGACGTACCTAACTGGGCTTTTTCTTTGACGTGTAATTTACGGTCAATATTAGCCCCGCCGATACAAATAACGTGCTGTGATTCATTTAAAATATAAGCTCTGCCTAAAATATTTCCTTTCTTAATTAAACCAGAAATAATATTGGCAATAGAAGGCCGGGATAAGCCTAATATTTGGGCAAGCTCTTGCTGTGAAACATAGGGGTTCTTGCGTATTAAATTCAGAATCAATTGCTCTTTTTCATTCATACCTTCAGGCATAAAACGTCCCCCCTAACTTATAAACAAATGTTTAAAGCTTAAACTTATGTTTATATTGTAACCGCTAACATATCCCCAAGTCAATTTATTTATAAGCGTTTACAACAAAAAGGTGTCAGGCACCCTCCGTGGACATTTGTCCACGGAGGGTGCCTGACACCGTCGTATCTAGATTTCGATAATAATGGGAAGGATCATTGGTTTACGTTTTGTTTGGGTGAATAAATATTGCCCGACAGATTTTTTGATGCTTTGTTTCATTACATTCCATTGATGTCTGTTTTCTTCCTGCAGGTCAGTGACGGTTTTCTTCACAAGACGATTCACTTCTTTTAGGAGATCGTCGGAATTTCTTGCATAGACAAAGCCGCGGGTAATCGTATCAGGACCTGATATAATTTTTCGGTCTGTTTTGCTGATTGTTACTACAATTACTAGCATTCCGTCCTCAGAAAGCTGTCTTCGGTCGCGCAGCACAATCTCCCCAATATCACCGACACCCATTCCGTCTACATACGTATCTCCCGCAGGTATTCTCCTAGTTTGCCTAGCCACCCCGTTTTCGATATCGACGACATCTCCATTTTTAATAATGAAGGTATTTCCTTTCTCCACCCCAATCGCTTCGGCGAGAAGACGGTGATGGTGCAGCATTCGATACTCTCCATGGATCGGAATAAAATAGGTTGGTTTCATGAAGGTAAGCATCAGCTTCAAGTCCTCTTGATAGCCATGCCCGGAAACATGCATTCCGGTTGTACTGCCAGATCCATAAATCACTTTTGCCCCCAGTTGAAATAAGTTGTCAATGATCTTTGAAACATCCTTTTCATTTCCGGGTATCGGAGAGGCCGCTAAAATAACCGTATCTCCAGGGTAAATCGCTACATCACGATAGTTGCCGCTGGCAAGGCGGGCAAGGGCGGCCATAGGTTCCCCCTGACTTCCGGTACAGAGAATAGCGACCTTTTCAGGAGCCAGTTTATCTACTTCCAGTGCCTCAATCAACATTCCCTCCGGCACATCAAGATAACCCCGTTCAATTGCGACAGAAACCACATTCACCATGCTCCGGCCTAAAAGTGCCAGCTTTCGGTTTGTCTTGATAGCTGCTTCCACGACTTGCTGAATTCGATTCACATTAGATGCAAAGGTCGATACTAATATTTTTCCTGTCGCATCCCTAAATGCCTCTTCCATATGGTGGCCAACCATTTGTTCAGATGGGGATAGTCCAGTTCTTTCGGCATTGGTGCTTTCCGAAATTAAAGCTAATACACCCTTGCTGCCGATATCGGCCATTTTATGAATATCGGAAAATTGGTTATTAGCTGGTGTTAAATCAAATTTGAAATCCCCGGTATGGACAACGTTTCCTTCAGGTGTATGAAAAACAATGCCCAGGCAGTCAGGAATACTGTGACTGACACGGAAAAAGGAAACACCTATCTGCCCAAGCTCAAGCCTGGACTCCGAGTCAATCGGAATCAATTTGGTTTCCCCTTTAAGGCGATGCTCGTCCACTTTTAATTCGATTAACCCCAAAGTAAATTGGGTTGCATAAATGGGTACATTTAATTTTTTTAAAAAATAAGGAATCCCGCCGATATGATCTTCGTGCCCATGCGTCACAAGTAAAGCTTTTATTTTTTCCTGATTCTCTTCTAAATACGTCATATCAGGGATGATCAAATCAATGCCTAACAAACCTTCATCTGGAAATTTACCGCCGCAGTCGACGACAATAATATCGTTATCATATTGCACCACGTACATGTTTTTTCCGATTTCATTGATGCCGCCCAAGGCGAAAATAGATAATGTATTTTCATTGCTTCGCAAGTTGATATCCTCCCATTTCCCATTGAATGACATTAGTATCCCCTTATATAATTTCTTTATTTAGGATGTTCTTTTAATAAATTGCGTTCCTTCCCCATAATTTTGCGTGTTTTCGATATTTTTCTTCTATTATAATAATTACTAAAGAAAAGAAACGGAGAGCAAAAGGGGGAGAGCGAATGAAAAATGAATCGGATCTGCTTAATGAGGAGATAAGGTACAAAATTGTTGCTGATCACACCTCTGACGGTATAGTGCTTGTTGATAATCAAGCAATTGTTCGTTATGTATCACCATCCATTCAACAGATTTCGGGTTTTACCGTTCAAAAATATGAGGGAATGGATGCCTTCGAAATTATTCACCCTGAGGACCGAGACCGAGTTCGTTCCTTACACGTTCAAGTGATTCAAACTAAAATGCCAATGGATTTGGAATATCGCTTGCTGCACTCACACGGTACAACCGTTTATGTTGAGACAAAGGTTAAGCCTGTTTTCGATAGTTTTGGGAATGTGAAATATGTTGTAGCCGTCGTAAGAGATATAACTGAGCGAAAACAGACGGAGCAATTACTGGAGAATATTTTGGAAAGTGTAAACGCAGCAGTTTGGTCAACGGATAAGGATTTTTCCCGCTTAACCTTTTGTTCCGGAAGCATTGAAAAATTAGCAGGCATCCCAAGACATGAGATAATTAATAGTCCAATACGTATGCATGATCATATCCATCCGGATGATAATGAGATGCTCATGGGAGAAGCGAAGGATAATCTAGATCAAGGAATGGCGGTCAATAGTCAAATCCGATTCATCCATGGAGAAGGAGAAACAAGGTGGAATCAAATGATCATCCAACCTTATATGAATAATATGGGCGAGATTGAACGTCTTGATGGCATAAGCTTGGATATTACCGAGAAAAAACGGTCTGAGTTGGCATTAGAAGAGAGCGAACAGCGATATAAGTCCTTATTTGAGAATAATTTGGATGGGGTTTTTTCCATTGATTTAAATGGGGATTTTGTAAATGCTAATCGATCATTTGAAAAAATTTCAGGTATCGATTTTGATAAACTTACTGACCGGTGTTTTCTCGGGTTGATTTATGATGAGGACCATATAGATGTTTATCAAGTTCTTTCAGAGGTCATGAAAAAGAGGGAACCAAAGGACGTCGAATGTCGGATCATTCGGTCAGGGCAAAGAGAGCAGCGCACCGTTAATATTACCTTTGTTCCTATCTTCCTTTCTGGTCAACTCAATGGTGTACATGGAATCGTAAAAGACATTACCGAGCGTAAAAAGGAAGAGCAGGAGTTAATCCAAAGCGAAGAAAGATATAAGTCGCTCACAGAAAGCATCAACCGTTTCTCTAATGACCTTGCCAACGTCATGAAAGTAACAGATCTTGAGAATCGACTAATAGATGAAGTAAAGCAGGTACTTCCAGTTACCGAAGTATCCATTGAAGAAGTACCTAGAGACCATGAAGAGGTTCCGGGCAGCAAGAATGAAAAATGGGTCAAGATTACCGAAAAGGAGCAATGGATTTATTTAAGAATAGGCATCAAGCAGCCATTGCTAAAGATGGAGGAGGAGTGGCTTGAAACAGCCGTTCATTATGTCACCATCCTCTATGATAATTTGCAGCGGACTGAAGATCTGATGAAACGTCTAGAGGACATGGTCACCTATAACATAACCCCAAAATGGATGCTAAAACTTTTGTATAGGTTATCGGAAAAGGAACGGGCATCCCTTTCGAGTGACTTGCATGATTCTGTTCTGCAGGATTTGATTATCTGGTATCGCAAGCTGGAATCATTACGATCGTCTTCTTCTTTTCATAATGAAACAAAGGATGAATTGATGCAAATTGAAGAGGGGCTGCTGGATGCGATTCATCAAATCCGCATTACCTGCAATGAATTACGGCCCCCTTTTCTCCTAAAAATGGGACTGGTAGAATCGTTAAAAAGCCTATTTTCCTATGCGCGGATGTTTTCGAATTATGAAATTGATTTTTCAGCTACGGACCTACAAAATCCGCTGACGGAAGATCAGATATTGGGGTTGTATCGGATTGTACAAGAGCTGTTAAATAATGCGAATAAGCATTCAAAGGCGACCAATGTAACGATGAAATTAACCAGTAATAAGGATACGATTCATTTTTCTTATGCTGATAATGGAATAGGAATGGATTTATCCGGTTTTGGAGGTTCATTTAAACATATGGGAATTGCGGGAATTGAAAACAGGGTTCTTAGTTTAGAGGGAAAAGTGGAACTATATTCTGCTCCTCAACAAGGGTTTCAAGTAGATATCTATATCCCAACAACTATGCAGCAAAAAGGTGATTACTATGGAAATATTATTAGTTGATGATCATAGATCAGTTGTCGAAGGGACCAAAATGTTAATTGAAGCAGAGCCGGATATGAATGTCACGATTGAGACAGATGTCTATCTGGTTTCGGACCTGGTACGTCTTAAGAGTTTTGACGTGATTCTTTTTGACTTATATATGCCGAATATAAATGGAGCTGATTTGGCACGAAAGGTGCTCGCCGATGCCCCGGACGCCATCATTCTGATTTATTCAGGATTCGATATTGCGCCGCATTTTAATTTGCTCATGGATTCAGGTGTCTCTGGCTTTATCTCAAAAACCTCCACTCGTGAGCAATTGGTCCAGGCAATAAGAAGTGCAGCAAGGAAAGAGGCCATCATCCCGATGCAGCTGCTGAAACAGTTGAGACGCCAAGAAATTGTGGTCCAAGGCGAGAACACAAATGAAAAGACCACCATTGGCAAAAAAGAAGAAAAACTCCTGCGCGAATTGGCGAAGGGGCATAGCAATAAAGAAATTTCCAAGACATTGCTGATCAGCCAGAGGTCATTGGAATATAGTCTGACAGAGCTTTTTCAAAAACTAAATGTGAATTCACGGGTGGAAGCCATCAAAAAAGCGAAAAGCCTGGGGATTCTGCCAGCAGAAGATTTATATTAGGCGGGACCGGTACAATGTACCGGTCTTTTTTTTCGAGCAAAAACCCTTTGAGATGAGAATCGTTGGGGGTACTACCGCAAAAATCTGCGGAAGTTCTCCAAAAGTGTGCGGCTTTGAAGATATCAATTGGAAATAAAATGAAATTATTCAGATGAACATCAAATAATGGAGGTAAGGAAATGAATACAAAACAAAAAAAGAAGGGAAAAAAGAAGCTTGTCATTTGGTCGATTGTTGGGCTTTTAGCAGCCACAATTATGTCAGCAGTGCTATTCACGCCGAAGGGATCTGGCAATGTTGAAGAAGAAAAAGCTCAAACCGCTGATATAACAACCTATTATACCTTTTCAGGTACAGTAGAAGCCAAAAACAAGAAAACAATCATGAGTGGAGAAGCCATGCAGATTAAAGAAATAAAGGTGAAAGCCGGTGACCAAGTGAAAAACGGCGATGTCTTACTGGTTACCAAACAGGATAAAAAAATAAAGGCTGCATTAAACGGGGAAATCTCAAAAATCTATGTAGAGAAAAATGCACAGTTAATGGCAGGGGCACAGCTCATCGATATTGTAGACTATTCCGTTCTACAAACAAACGTAAAGGTAGATGAATATGACCTTAAATATTTAAAAACAGGCCAGGAGGTTAATGTGACCATTAATGCGCTTGAAAAGGAAATAAAGGGAACGGTTGCTGCCGTCTCGAAGGAAGCAACAAACGAAAACGGTGTTTCTTATTTTACCGCAACGATTGACCTGTCCAAGGATGAAGCGGTTAAAGTTGGAATGAGTACAGAAGCAAAAATACTGAAACAAAACGTGAAGGGAGTAACAACCCTTTCCATGAAGGCAATCAATTTTGATAGTAAAAATAAACCGTATGTTCTAATTCCGGCAGAAAAAGGGATGACATCAAAAAAATATATTCAAACCGGAATTAACGACGGAACGACGATTGAGGTTAAAAGTGGAATTAACCCCGGCGAAAGAGTAATCATTTCAAATAAAGATAATGCCGCACCAGCCATGATGCATGGAGGTAATCAATAATGACTGAGCAAATTCTCAACATGAATCAGATTACCAAAACCTATTACATGGGAGAGGAAGAACAAGTGGTCTTAAATCAAATCAATCTAACCATTCATAAAGGTGATTTTGTGGCGGTCTTAGGACCCTCAGGTTCAGGAAAATCCACGCTTATGAATATAATTGGCTGTCTTGATTCTCCTACAAGCGGCAGCTACATTTTATCGGATCAGAAAGTGGATGAATTAGACGAAGTGGAACTTGCCGCGATTCGTAACAAGGAGGTTGGATTTGTGTTTCAGCAGTTCCAGCTCCTACCCAGACTGAGCGCGATTCAAAATGTGGAGCTTCCACTTGTGTATGCAAAATTGCCTGAAAAAGAACGGAAACAGAAGGCACGGGATATGCTAATTCGGGTCGGGCTCGGTGAAAAATTGCATAATCGCCCGAATCAGCTATCTGGAGGCCAGCAGCAGAGGGTAGCCATCGCAAGAGCAATGGTAACAGAGCCAACTATTTTGCTGGCAGATGAACCAACTGGAGCACTTGATCAAAAAACAGGTCAGCAAATTATGGAACTTTTCCACGAGCTTCATGAAGAAGGAAAAACCATTATTATGATTACCCATGATGTTGAAATTGCCAAAAACGCCAGCCGAATTGTCCGGATATTAGACGGTAAACTGCAGGAGGAGCATGTGCATGTTTAAAGAAAATATCAAAATGTCCTGGATGAATCTCATCCATAACAAAATGCGTTCCTTCTTGACGATGCTGGGAATTGTAATTGGCGTTGCTTCCATCATTGCTTTGATCACGATCGTGAAGGGAGCGATGACTGGAATGACAAGCGAGTTTTCTTCTTTTGGGGCAGATAAAATAACCGTTCAGGCAACGGGAACACCGCTCAAGCAAGGTTTAATGGCCAGCGATATTAAAAGGCTTTCAGAGATCGATAATGTTGCCGGAGTTTCTCCAACCCTTACCGGAAAAACGACGGTGGTTTATAACGGCAGTGAAAAAACAGATGTGTTCGTACAAGGTAAGAACGATGTGTATTTTTCAAAAACTGATGACCTGATCGAAACAGGCAGGGGGCTAAATATTCTTGATATCGAGAACAAAAATAAAGTGTGCCTGATTGGTTCCAACATTGCCAATGACTTGTTTTGGGGGGAGGATCCCATTGGCAAAAAGCTTCGTATCGCTGGTGTGACCTACACGGTGATTGGCACATTACAGGAGACGGGCAGCTTTTCGGATGCCTCTAATAACGATGCTGTCATAATCCCCTATACCACTTCAATGAGCCTTCTTGGAACAGGGTATATTTCTAGCGTGGATGTTTACATGAGTGATGCCAATAAATCTGAAAAAATAACCAGTGATATCGAATCTGTGTTAAACCAGGCATTTAATTACAAGAACGGAAGTTTCACTGTAATAAACATGCAGGATATGCTTGCATCGATGAATAAGATTACAACAATGCTTTCCCTCATGCTTGGCGGGATCGCCTCGATTTCGCTTGTTGTCGGCGGGATTGGGATTATGAATATGATGTTGGTTTCGGTAACAGAAAGAACGACAGAAATCGGGCTTAGAAAGGCTCTCGGAGCAGAACCAAAACGGATTCAACAGCAGTTCCTGCTCGAAGCCGTATTCTTATCCCTTTTTGGTGGTACCATCGGCTTCTTGCTTGGAACGTTAATCGCTTTTGCCGTGTGTTGGTTGATTGGCGCCACTTTTGCCCTTTCGGTATCAACGGTCATCCTGGCCCTTGGATTCTCGGCGGCAATCGGAATCATTTTTGGAATTGCACCAGCCAGGAAGGCTTCGAGGTTGAATCCAATTGATGCGCTGAGGAGTGTCTAACTATAAAAAGACTGGTCTTTTTTTTGCAGTGTCTATCAAGGGTAAAAAGGAAACGCCGTAGTCACTCTGAGGTGTTCAGAGTGCCCGTCAAAGGTGAAAAAGAAGCGCCGAGGTCACTCTGAGGGGTTCGGGTGACCGTCAAGGGTGAAAAAGAAATGTCGCGATCACTCTGAGGTGTTCAGACTGCCCGTCAAGGGTAAAAAAGAAGCGCCGAGGTCACTCTGAAAGGTAGTTTAGAGACCCTCAAACTAAAAAAAGTGCTTTGCCGGTCGATAAGGGTGGTTCATAAAGCCCGAGAGACAAGAAAAAGAGCGGTGTGAGTCGATAAGAAAGGTTCATAAAGCCCGAGAGACAGGAAAAAGTACAGTGCCGGTCGATAAGAGCAGTTCATAAAACCTGTCAAACCGAAAAGTGGGATCACGTTCGATTAGAGCAGGCCAAATATTTTTAAACTAACTATTTTAATTCAAAAACGGGTTTTAATTTTAAAATTACTTATTAAAAAAGGATGGAAACGGAAAGGATGAAGATACATGAACGATCAGCTACTACAGTGGGGATTATTCTCTTTTATGATTGGAATCGTCTTATCGCTCCCACTTGCGGCAGTACATTATCAAAAGAATACCACCATGACAAAGCTGTTTACCAATGCTAGGAAACTCAAATCTGCACACCTCGACTTTTTCATGCAAGCCTTCGCCGTGGGTTTCGCATATTTATTGGAAGTAGCCCTAAAAACAGAGTTTTCCCCAGATGTGGTTATCCCGTTGGTCTTTGGGGCGATCATGAACCCGACGATATTGTTATTAGAAGCAACATCATTCATTCGTTCAGGTTGCGGTAAGGTTATATATATAATACTCAGGTCAACCAGCCCGATTTCACTTCTGTTTGCATGGTTTGCCATAGCATTTATGATTCTGCCTTTGCTTTTGAAAATCACCCTAATTGCAATAGTAATTTTGGGGGGAATCGTATTTTTTACCTTTCAAAAAAGAAGTAAAAAAACCAGCATTAATGACCTTAACATATCCAGTTAAGGTTTTTTTCATGGTTTCTAAATAACAATCACCGTGCGGCACTACCACAAAATTCTGCGGTATCACTCAAAATATCTGCGGTTTGAACGGAATAGAATCGACGTACAATATAATCATCTAATACAGGTGAAAACCTTTAGGAGTGAAAAGGATGAGAAAATGGGCAATTGCAGGAATTCTTTACGTTACTTTAGTCGTGCTTGGATTCGGTGCTTATGATAAATGGATTGCAGATGATAAAGGAATGGCTGCCGAAGCAGACAGCCACGGATCAATGGCTCAGGAGGAAGGGCATGGTACCGAGGGAGAAGAGAATGGAAATCATAACAGTGATGAAACTGGAAGCAGCCATGCGCATGAAGGCAATTCACATCAGCAAGGCAGCGAAGTCAATGCATTTGTGCAAATTAATCAAGGAAATATCAAGATTTTCTTAAAAGATAAAGCTGGAAGCCCGGTTGATGAATTGGAAGTAAACCATGAGAAGATTTTGCATCTAATTATCGTAGATGAACAATTACAGAAGTATTACCACGTACACCCAGAACGAACAGGAAAAGGCGAATTTACAATTGAAAAGAATCTCCCTGAAGGATTTTACAAAGCATATATCGATATTAAACCAAAGAGTCTAGCATATGAGGTAGAGCCGGTTCCGTTTATCGCGGGCAATCCTAGCACTCCAGAACACGGTCATGAGCTAGTACCTGACACTAATTTTAGCAAAACGGTAGATGGTGAAACGGTAAAATTAAGCATGAATTCCTTTAAGGCAGGAGAACCCGTAACATTATCCTTCGACTTAGATCAAACAAATTTGACTCCATATTTAGGAGCAATGGGGCATGTTGTGATTCTTGATGAATATGGTAAAAAGTTTCTCCATGTTCATCCTTCTAACGATAAGGAACCAATTTTTGAAACACAGTTTGAAAAGCCAGGTATCTACAAAGTTTGGGCAGAGTTCAAGCAAAATGGAAAAGTAAGAGCCTTCCCGTTTGTAATTGAAATAAAAGAATAAGCATGGAGAAATGGAAATTAGTAGAATGTATGAATAGTATTAACACCTGCTACTGGGAAACAGCCAGTAGTTTTTTATGTAATCTTGTAGGGGAGAGATATTCATAATCTATGATGTGGTGGTTATTGGTGCCGGCCAGGCGGGATTATCAATGGGGTATTATCTAATGCAAACCTCTTTATCTTTTATCATTCTCGACAACCACGCTGCTATAGGGGAAGTGTGGCGGAAAAGGTATGACTCCCTTGTATTGTTCACACCACGTGCTTATAGTTCTTTGCCTGGATTGGCGTTAGAAGGGGACCCATCCGGTTTTCCAACTAAAGATGAAATTGCTGATTATTTGGAGCGATATGCCAAAACATTTGATTTACCCATTCATTTAAATTGCCATGTTCAGAAAGTAGCGAAAGATAATGGCCTTTTTACTATAACAACAAATAAATCAGATATTAAAACAAAACAAGTGGTCGTTGCAACAGGGCCTTTTCAAACTCCTAATATTCCACCTTTTGCAAAAAAACTGCCAAATTACGTTGTTCAGCTTCATTCATCTAAATATAAAAATCCAGCCCAACTTAACGAAGGTTCCGTCTTAGTTGTCGGTGGCGGGAATTCTGGCGGGCAGATAGCCGTAGAAGTATCACAGCATCATGAAACGTACTTATCAATTGGCCCAAAAATTCGATTTCTTCCTTTAACCATAGCTGGCAGAAGCATCTTCTGGTGGTTCGATAAACTGGGGGTTTTACAGGCGAGTCGAGACTCTTGGATCGGGAAAAAAGTGCAAAGCCAACCTGATCCGATATTTGGGTATGAACTGAAAGAGAAGATAAAAAATCATGCTGTTAAGTTAAAGAGCAGAACTAAATCAATTATGCAAAATGAGATTGAATTTGAGGATCTTTCAACAATAAGAGTTGAGAATGTTATTTGGGCTACTTGCTTTAGACGAGATTATTCTTGGATTGATATTAAGAATCTAGTGGATGTTAATGGGGATGTTAAGCATCATAGAGGAATAACGGAGATTGACGGACTATACTTACTAGGAATACCCTGGCAGCATCGCCGAGGCTCAGCTCTTCTTTTAGGAGTTGGAGAGGACGCGGCTTTCATTGCGAAAAACTTATTATCAAAGAAATCGTGATTCTATCAAAATGGTAGAATCTTATTTTTGTGGATTTATAAAGCAAACCGCAAAAATTCCGTACAAATACCGCAAAGATAAAGAACTCTATTCGACACAAAACACTTCGAATGACGAATTGGAATGGGCTGCCGAAATCTGAAAAAACTAATCAAACGTTTGATTAGTTTTTTCATTTCGTTTATAGGGGTAGGTATCAATAGTAACTATAGAAAATTCACTTCAAATTTCTGCTTTTCTTTTTCAAGTTCTAAAGCTGAGACAATGTAGGCAAATCCATTCATAAAGAGGTAAATAACATTTGATTGGATCCGTTCGGTTTCTCCTAAATAAGTATTAATAATAATGAAAACTGAATATAGAACTACAAAAAATAAAGCGATTTTATTAAAAATGATCATTCGAACAACCCCTTTATTGAAGATTCTTAATTTAATCATATTTTCAGGAGGCCGAACTTATGCAAGCCATCCAGGTTTCATAGTGATTCAAAATAATAATTGGGTAAATTAAAGTATGATAATGCTATCTGTTTTGTGACTTGACCCATTGTGATTTATATGTTACTATTTGGTCACGTATTATATGTGACCAAATAGTAACATATAATAAATTTAGAGCTCGTATAGAAAGGATCGTTGTAATGAGTGACGAACTTTCAACCTTATTTAAAGCTTTAGGACATCCGATACGAAGAGAGATATTGGATATCCTTAAACAATCAGCCAAAACAACAGGCGAACTAATTGAATATTTTCCCGAAGTCACAAGATTTGCTATCATGAAGCATTTATCGATTTTGGAAGAAGGAAATTTAGTCATCGTCAGACGTGAGGGGAAGTACCGGCGGAATTTTCTTAACGCGGTCCCGCTTCAGGAAGTGCATAACCGCTGGGTGGGGAAATACATGCAAACCACGGCCAATTCACTATTAAATCTGCGTACGGTAGTTGAAACTAATAAAACAGAAGGAGAGTCAGCCATGGAAATAACCAATCAAGAACAAAGCAAAGCTTTTCGTATCGAGCAAGAGGTGCACATCAATGCTCCTCGTGAACAAGTATTCAAAGCATTAACAGAAAATGCGGGTGATTGGTGGGAATTCCGCATCGCTCCCAAAGGAGTACCATCACATTTTACCTTCGATCCATTCCCTGGTGGACAATTTATCGAAAGATGGCGTGAAAATGAGGGGGCTGTTTGGGGGAATGTTTATTATGTGAACGCCCCGGAAGAAATCCGTTTGCATGGCCACTTAGGAATGCAAGGGGCGGTAAACAGTTCCTATACCTATCGTCTTCTAGAAAAAGATGGAGGAACTCTACTGCAGCTTTCTCATACTGCATCTGGCGTCCTTAGAGATAGCTGGGAACAAGACCATGCAGAGGGTTGGAAATACCTGCTTAGAGACTTGCTTAAAAAATATTGTGAAAAATAATACGAGGGACTTGGAGGGAACATTCTTGGTAGATGTTTTTACAGAGATAAAAATTCAGCGTCCAGTTGACCAAGTATCAGGATACGCAACGAATCCGGACAATGCACCAGAATGGTATGTAAATATTCAATCAGCGGAGTGGCAAACACCACAGCCCTTGAAAGTTGGTTCAAAAGTTGCTTTTAAAGCTCAATTTCTTGGACGTGAACTAGCTTATGTTTATGAAATCTCTGAGTATATTCCAGGGAAGAAGCTTGTAATGAGAACAGCGAATGGTCCTTTTCCAATGGAGACCACATATACATGGGAAGCTCTTTCTGACAACAGTACTTTAATGAAATTAAGGAATAAAGGAAATCCAACCGGCTTTTCGAAAATAGCTGCCCCCTTCATGTCCACCATGATGAAAAGAGCAAACAACAAAGATCTCAAGAAAATAAAGGACATTCTTGAAAGTGAAAATTAATTATTTATTTAAAGTAGTGCCTGGCACCTAATTATGCTCAGGTGCTTTTTTATTGTGGGCAAATGGTAGATTAGGAGTAATATTCATTAAGGGCAAAGTGAACATGAATTTAATAAATTTAAAACTTTTATTGACATTGCTGCTGCATGATAGTAATATAGAAATTCCTGAGAGGGAAACCTAGTAGTGATTGTTCCTTAATTTTCAGGTTTTAAAAAAACTCTTGACGAGATTGATATTCTAATATATTATTAATAACTGTCGCTGAGTTGATTTAGAAGTTTTAAAAAAAGTGATTGACACAATAAAGATGAGATGATATAATAATATCCTGTCTCGAAAAATTGCTCTTTGAAAACT
>NZ_JBITPF010000032.1:0-169464 GCF_050468025.1 Neobacillus sp. NRS-1170
AGGAATGCTGCCCCGTTAGTTTAAGCACAAAATTTCACAAAACTATATTCAATGTAAATAAATAATTATGTAGAATGAGTGACAAATTACAACAATATCCAAACAAAAAAATACCTTTGATCTATAAAATCAAAGGTCAAAGTTGAACTTAGTGGTCTAGGCTAAGTCCATTTTAGGAGGTCTAAACTCAGAAGAATTTAAACTATTATTATATTAACATATAATGAATATTTATTCAATAATATAAATAATTATACTTTATTCATATTTGGTTGCTTTTCATTTAACTTAATGAAACCCTTTTGAATTCAAGCCCCCGTTTGTTTAACAAGGATAGTTTAATAAATTTGATAATAAATTCCCTGCCATTTTTTATCAGGCATATCATATTCTTCTCGCAAGGATACTTCACGATTTTCCATAAAAGAAATATACCGTTTTAAACTTTTTATAAGTCCACTTAAGTCATTTTTTAGAATTTCATAATAAGTATTGTCCCATAATTCAATGTATTGCTCTTCAATTTCTGCTAAATTGCTTTTTCCCGTCTCACTAAGCAGCACAATATTTTTATCCTGAACAACATCAACAATTTTAATTGAGAGAGTACACCAATATGCCTCCATAGTTGAATCCTCAGCAAGATGAAACGGACTAATCACTAGATCATCAACGCAGTTTAAATTCTCTATTATTTTTAGAAGGATTTTTAAATCTTCAAGGGAAAAGTACAAATCCTCATTTAGGAAATGCCCTCCAGTTAATTTCTGCAACTCCTCAGAGCAAAGTTTACCTAAGTCCAAATTTTCCCCTTCAAATCCTTAGTTTATAAATTTATTTTATCAAATCCTTGTTCAACTCCCTCAGTTTAATACGAATATCTCTCGAATGCTCCCTTATTCGCAGGATTTCATAACCCTTGTAATTGGAGTTACAGTTAAATGAAATGAGTTCAGATCATTTTGGCTTCGTGAAGGCATAGTTAAATAAAGGAGTCAGCTACCGCTTCATATTTTACCATATAATGTACTTCTCCACGCCGCCCCTGGAGGCTTTCCCTCCCATGTCTCAACGGGTCAATTGCCCTCTCATTCCTTCGTCATGCCTATCCAAGGGGTGGAGGCCAGTTATGCTAACCTGATGGGTCACTGTGCCCTTTTGTTGAACAAACCTGGTACTCCGTACATATTTGAAATCCTACGAATAAGACAACACTCAAAATTAAAGTTACTTTTTTTAAATGATAAATTTTATATAAATAATGTTTTATTTCTATGCTGCTAAAGGGATTGATACTTGGACTTTGTTTGGATAGTAAGACTCGTTTCGTCGTGCTATTCCTACAAAAATCCTTGCTAGTTTACCTATCAATTTCATGATTGATTTCATTTTCTTTAACTTCTTTACCTTTACATTATGGGAATGGAGGGCTTTAAACTCAGGGTTATTCATCACAAGGCTCATAGTTGCTAAGTATAGGAATCGTCGCAGTCTGGACCTTCCACGCTTTGAAATGACAATCTGACCTTTCCATTTGCCTGAACTTGCTTCAGCTAAATGTAATCCCGCATGACGTAATAGAGAGTTTCCGTGAGAGAAACCACTTAGATCGCCTGATTCACCTAGTATCCCGGCTAATGAAATTTCACTTATTCCCTTAATCATGAGTAGTTTTTTTGCAAATGGTATTGTGTAGAGAACTTCTTTAACTTGTTGTTCAACTCTTTCGAGTTGTTTTACAGCGAGGTCATATTCCTCTAATAATTGTTCTAAATGGAATTTATAAGCATCAAGAGCTTGTCCGGTTCCAATAGAGGATTTTGCTAGATTGATTAGTAATTGAGCCTTTTTGGGTCCTGGTTGTCGTTTCATTAAAGACTTCCACCCCCTCATGACATCTAGGGTTTCTAGTGATGATATTTCATCCGGTGTAGGAAATAAACGAAGAGTTGCGATGGCCCCTTTGCACGAAACATCTTTAAACACTTGTCTGAGTTCTGGAAAAACCACATCCACCCATCGATTTACTTGATTAATTGACATCACGAGACGTTTAACAATTACATCACGGTTAGAAATTAGAACTCTAAGTTTCTCAAATGATTCTGATGTTGGACGAACAAAGGAATAATATCCGTTTTTCACCATATCCGCTATAACGAGGGCATCTTTTTTATCACTCTTCGATTGAGTATTGTCACGATTCTCTTTATTCCTTTTAACCAAGTGGGGATTCACTGTAACTACCTCAATGTTTTGTTTATCCAGCCATTTGGATAGGTTAATCAAGTAATGTCCTGTCGGTTCCATCCCCACAATTGTTGAATCTAAGTTTTTTAGTTTTTGTAAGTTTTGAATCCACTTTAATAGTTTTACGAACCCCTCTTCATTATTTTCAAATGTAAGAGGATCTCCAACTACAATTCCACGGAAGTTAACAGCTCGAGCAACGTGTAATTGTTGGGCAATATCCACACCTACAATTAGATGTGTATAGGAAATTCTTTCAATTAGTTGATTTTGTTTGTCTTGCATTTTAAAATTCATAGTAGGGCTTCCTCCTTAAGACTCTGAGTTAGATTGGACTCTATACTCGTATCTAACTGAGGGGCTCTATTTTTTTCAAACCTGATATTTAATGATCTACAGGAATGCTATCCTGCCCCGTTAGCGGAACAAGAAAAGCGATTGCTCTTATTGAACAATCGCTACCCATTAGTTTAATAAAAACCACAATTTTATCATTGTCTAAGATTATTCAGTACATTAATAATGTCATATAATTTCTTTTCAATTCCTTGGATATATGAAACTTCCTTCGAGGAATTCCAAGCAATAATAGATAAACTAACTGCTATTATAACAAAACTTGCAACCTTTTGTTGTTTAGTAAAAGAAGGCTTTATTATTGGTCAAAATGAATTAGTTAGATAGAGGTAAAATATGGGGGTATCATATATGAAAAAAGAACAACTTGAATGATCGCTCATTTTTTGGATCAACAGTTGCATTTATTATATCTAACACCATCTGAACAAAACCAAATAAAATTACTTCTTTTATTGTTTCGAACATAAGTCCCTTACCCCAGTAATCTTTGCACAAATCCAATCCGACTTCAGCAATAAAATCTTCTTTTTTTCTTAAATTGTTCACTCCATCAATGTGCTCACTATTATTTTTCTATAATAAGGACATAATGTATGTAAAAAGGTGTGTTCCAAATGGATTTCCCCACGATACATACTAATTTTTGGGATGCTGTAATAGCAGTCCCATTAATAATGATTTTTACTGAAATACTAAAAGTGATTCTGAAGGTTCCAAAAAAGTTTGTACCAACTATTGCGCTTATTTTAGGATTAAGTATTTCAATTTTTATAAGTCATAGACATCATCTAGTAGCAGGTATTTTTATGGGGTGGTTCTATGGATATGCTGCTATAGGTTCTTACGCGTCATTAAAAACAGCTTTATTATCATTTAGGAGCGGAAAAAAAGATAAATAATTTTCTAATTGGCACCCTTTTTCAACAACTCGATATTACTAAGCCCCCCAATAGGATAGGCTTTTTTCCAATTGGCATAGCACCTAAATCACTTACAAATTGTTTTTGAACCAAATCCAACGTTAGGACCGCCCGATTACAGAATAAGAGTTTTGTTTTTTACACTGAATTGGTGAACAGTTCAATAAATTTATTTAAAAGTAGCTTCTATTCTGTTCTCATTCTTGTTCCTACTTCCACCCTAAATACACTATAATCTAAATGAAAAACCAGTCGGGGCAGACTGGTTTTTCATCTAGTTTTATTAATAAGCTCTATATATTGTGAATCTCCGTATCCTATTGTTGGGAAAAGATCAAATAACCTATTAATTAATTCTGATGTTGGCAAATCTTTATTTTTGGAAATATACTTTACAACTGCATTATTTTCTTTCAGCATATCTAAATATATATCTATCGCCTGATACATTACTGGAAGTAGTTCATTTGATGGTTTTCTATGGTTTACCAATACTTCTTTGTATTCAGAATTATAGTTACCTAATTTAAGTTCAGTTTGACTTACTTTAAATTCATCCTCTCTGAAGCTATTTAAGAACACTTTGCCATCATACCCGGACTGTTCAAGATAGGAAAGTATTGTAAGTAGGTTCATTTGACAAAACATGTCTTCTCCAAACCATAAAACGATACATTTATACTCTTTATTAAAAAGATTGTCTAATGGATCAATAACCTTTTTGATATAATTTTCTACTGACTCATGATGTCCCGATGCTCGTGTTTTTATAAATTCTTTATCAAAAACTTGTTTAGTAGTTACATTTACACACATCGCTTCATTAAATGGAACGTAATCAGAATCTCCCATTAGTTTTTTATCTTTAAACTCTTCATACATAGCCTGACCATTCAATATGTTTAGTACGTATTTGTCAAACAACTCACTCTTTTCATTTTGTAACTTTTCAACCTCAATTTTTCTATAAATATTCATTCTACACCATTCCTCGTCCTTATTTATAAATTATTATACTGCTCCAATTCATCTAATGAATAAATATTAAACATCACTCTTCAATTAACCTCCCGTTATTGAATCAAAAAGAAAAAGAGCTGCTGCCGCAGCTCAATCTTCAACTCAATTACTTGAAAGTCAAAGGAACCCCTGACTAATATTTAAAATTGTCATGAAGCATTAATAAGGGAATTTATGTCTTTTTGTGATAAATACTTCATATGTTGATTTATTAATATATCAAGATCCTGGCTACATTTTATTGTCTCTTCACTTTTTAAACCAGTATATTTTGCTGATTCAATCATTTTTCTCTTCATTCTATCTATACAATTTAAAAGTAAAAAATCAAGTTCATCTACATTCATGCTACTACAAGTCTCCTACACAATATTTGAATAAAACGGACAAAATTAATTATAAAGTAAAAATATTCAAATAAATAGTATTTATGGAAGAATTCAAAAAAAAATGTAGTAAGTTTCACCAGAAATGTTCCCTTTAATCCACAAATAAATAAATCTTGTTTTCAAAATGGCAGCTGGATCTTCAATCCTTGTAACAATTAGATTAATATCTTACTACCCATTTCCCAGCAGGTAAGAAATAATATCTTGATTCGTACATTGAAAAGAGGTTGGGATATCATTACGATTTGAAATTAAGCTAAAATAACGGGTATCGACTGTATCCTGATATAAGCTGTATCGTAATATGTTTTTATTATTTGTGAGTTTACAAATAATCTGTTCAAAAAATTCCCCATGAGTTATCAAATCTGTTGATCCTAAGTGAAAAATCCCATTTAAATTTTTTTCAATAATAAATCGTAGTTGTTTGGCTAACAAAACATCCAAAAGATTGTTACAAACCAGATTGCTATACACATCTATCTCTTTTTCATTTTTAAGGCTTTCTTTAATTAAGTTCCATCTTGATGAATCCTTACCCCATATCGCTGGAATTCGGATGATTTTCACTCGCTCATCCAAAGTTTTTTTTAGTATATTTTCACATTTAATTTTGAAGTTCCCATAATCTGATTCAGCAATCGGTATATCTATTTCTGTATGGGATCTTGAGAAGTCACCATCAAATACATTTGTAGTAGAAAGGTAATAAACACGGGTACTTGTATTTTGCAAATCCTGAGCCAATTCCCTATGAAACTCAAGTTGCCGATCAAACTCTCCTCTAAGGCAAGAAATCACTATGTCAGGTTTAATAGAATATGTAATATTTTTTAGTTTATCGAGCTGCTGAACTTCTAATTGGAACTGCTTATCATTAGGAAGACTTGTTAACTTTGAAGAATATGTTCCAAACAGGTCAAAATCATTTTTCAATTCATCAATTAAAGCACTTCCTACTAGCCCGCTTGCACCAAGAATAAGTATCTTTTGCATCCTAATTCTCCCTTCGACAAACTTTTTAATCGGCTTCGGCTTCGGCATCTTTAACTCTGGCACCCGTTACATTAAGATGAATTTTAATGATATTCAGATGTATTATTCCACAATGGTTGGCTAATCTCCTTCTTATGTTAACCTGCATCCGTAAAGTCGAATAAGAAAAGGCTGCCATAATTTTCCTTCGTATTTAGTGCCACTCATTCGATATAGAAGATTTCCTTTATGAAAATAAAATTCTTAAGAAGTTCACTTTCGTTGATCGATATACTATTTGCTAAATCTTTCGTTCTCATTACAAACTCTTTTACCCCAATAAATTCTGATTCAATAATCAGGTAAAATTGTGTTCCTTTTTTATATCCATTGAATTTTCTATTAAGTGTATAAACCTTCATTGATAACCTCGAATAATAAATAATTTGATTTTTGTTTGTGTTATTTTTATAAATGGAATTATACCATTAATAATAGCTGTGGAATTATAAACCTTTCTTCAAAGAATGGAAAAAACCGCCCGAAGGCGGTAGTGAATAGCTGACATTACGTTAGTTTCAAGAGGAAATGGTTTCCCTACTCATTCCCACTCAAACATTTCATAAGTGTTTTTTCCTTGCACTTTAGCTTTATACATGGCTTTATCTGCATTTCTAATTAAAGTTATCGCATCTGTTCCATGTTCCGGGAAAAAAGCCAAACCAATACTTGTTGTAGTGTAAATCTGAATATTATTAATGTTAGCAGGTTTGTTAACCTCTTCAATGATTCTGTTAACAATCTTTATAGCTGAAGGTTTATCAATTTTTGGTAAAAAAACCAGGAATTCATCTCCCGCAAAGCGTGAAACTGTATCCTCTTTACGTAAGCAATTTAATAGTCTTTTCCCCATTTCCATTAATAAAAGATCACCAATCTCATGCCCATAATTGTCATTTACATGTTTAAATCCATCAAAATCAAGAAAAATAACTACGCCAGTTTGTCTATCCCCTTTTAGATCAATCAATGAATCTCTTAATATTTCTTCAAAATATCTCCGATTTGACAATCCAGTCAATGGGTCAAAATAAGATAAAGCTTTATACTTTTCTTCTGCTCTCTCTAATCTGATTCTTTGTTTCATAACAATAAAGAGAAATGGCATAAAAAGAATTGTAGTAATAATGGTGCCGATGAGCGCTTCCATTCCACCCATGGGTATTTTCCATAACCAATGAATAACTAGATATAATATGTTATATTCTGCAATCTTTATTAACAATAAGCCAATCAAGATAAAAATTATTTTATATGACCATTTTATATATTTATTTCTTCCTGTTTCCAAATAAGACATCCCCAATTTTATAATCCTTATAACAGATTACTAAATCTCACTTACTACTTCAATTATAGTTTACTGGTAATAGCTCACATATTGGCTCTCTTAAGTGAGAAAAAAAACCGCCTCTCTTATAGCTTCTGATTTAAAACTATCAACAGAACATTATCTTATCTTTTATGGGCATACACACAGTCAACTAGGTATTTACCTACATATGTTACACAAAGTATGTTCATGTGCTTTGGAGGGGGACATTTGGAACATTCAAATTTATGAATAAGCATAGGAGGTTTAATGATGACAAAATTTTATTCTTTTCATGGGACCGTCACCATGATTACTGATCTTTTGGGGCATAATGGTGAAGGAGATGGCTGCAATAAATTAATATCTGTCACAAACGGAATGGGAGCAATAGTAAATTTCGTGGTGTCACCAAGCACTTACTTTGTAGACCATGTAATGGTGAAAGCAGGAGATCGTGTGACTGGCTATTATGACGGAAATGCACCTGTTCCTCTTATTTACCCTCCACAGTATCAAGCACTTGTCATGGTAAAAGATAGTCCATATCAGAATGTAAAAGTAGATTATTTTAATAGTCAGTTGGAGAGTAGTGATGGGCGATTACGATTAAATAATTCTCCATACACTCAAATGGTTTTAACAAATGGGCAATCCTTTACAAGTAACCCTGCGAACCGAGATCTTATTGTTATCTATGGACCATCCACAAAAAGTATCCCCGCACAAACCACACCATATAGAATTATAGTTTTGTGTTTGAGGTTATTATAGAAAATTCTGTATGGGATCATAATTTGTATAAAAGAACCTTTCAAATTGTAATGACTTTGATGCACGAGAATATTTCCTCCTCCACAGATTTGAAGGCCCATTCATGTGGATAGTAGCCTAATGGGTTGCATATCATTTCAATTCCTTTATATTTATCATGGTATATGGTATGAATATGACCAAAAATATATTTTTCAACTCCATATTTCATGGCCAATTCACCCAAGCGTGAACTGCCCATCATTGCATTGAAAAAGTCCCAACTAGAATCGTTTTTAGATAATATAAACTGTGAGCAGGGAACGAAATGTGTTACCATAATGATATTTCTTCCGCGATATTCGCTTAACCAGTTCTCTATTCTTGTAATATAACGTTCAGTCACTTCATAATCATTCCCAGTCCAATGAGCATTTGTTTTATCAGGCCACGTAAAGTCATTAAAAGTACCAGTTTGGTATTGTTCTTTGGTATATCCTTCTATTCCAAAGGTGTAATCATACCAGCCTACATCGCCAATAATAACCCATTTTTCATCTAATTCGACTGGACCATTTCCAAGGTTTCCTTGAAACTCAAGTAGTCTTTGGTAAGCTAATTCAGAATCTTTATGATAGATATCGTGGTTTCCATGCACAAATAATATCCTTGTTTGTGGATATTCACTTTGTAGTTGATTTAATAGGGCAAGGCTTTTTTCAGGGCCAGCAGTCATATCGCCGCTAATGATAAACACTTCCGGTGAATGGACTGCGATCCATTTTTTTAACGTTGCCATTATATCAGACTTTGTATTTTTACGATTTAAACCTTCATGAATATCTGACAAAACCGCAATTCTCATTCAATCCCTCCTGCTCAAATCTTTATGAATTTTCCTGTACTGAACGCCAAAATACCACTCAATGTAAATAACAAAAAAAGTAAATATTACTAAAGAAGTTATAGAAAAAGAACTGTATTTATTCATTTCCCTCCCAAAACTCATGACACCAAATTTTTTACCACTAATGTTACCTTTGCACTACTTCACAAGTGAACTGGAATTTTTATGTTTTTTGTATGCCAATGGTGTCATGTTCATCGACTTTCTGAATTTATCAATGAAATAGCTTGTGCTGTTAAATCCTACTTGATAAGCAACATCAGTGACATTGGACTCTGGTTGTTGCAATAAAATTAAACTTTTTTGAATTCGAAAATCGGTTACGTAATTCAGAGGTGTCGTCTTTAAAATTCGTTTGAAGTATCGACAGCACTCGGAACGGCTTAATTGACCAGCTCGTGCAATATCGTCTAAAAGAATTTTCTCAGCGTAATTCAGGTGTATCCAATTTAACATCTGTTTCATTCGTTGACTCTTTATCAATTCCGTCTGTTCAGACTCTAATTCAATACCATTAATTATCAGGTTCTTCCAAATTAATGTTAAATGTAGGCTGATGTCGATTTCATAGTACGGGGGAATTTGTTTTATCAACTGATTGATTTTCAAAATAGAATCCAAAATATTATTCGCCCAAAGCTCCTTTGGAACCAAGAGTAAATAAGGTATATTAGTCGCCTGGATATAAGGGTTTACATAGGTTGTAAAAAGGTCTTGTGATAAAACGAAATTTGGAAAAACATTTAAACAAATATAGACACAGCCCGAATCATTCTTATCTTTTGCCATGTGCAGGCAGCCGCTATTAATAAAAAGACCTTCTCCTTCTCGAACTGTAATATTTTCTTCATTTATTTGAAAAATGGTTTCTCCTTTTACAACTAGAACAAACTGAAATTCATCATGCCAATGAAGCGGTATATATCCATTTACATTTCGGTTAATCGTTGTTTCATAACAGGCAATCGGCAGCACAACTGTACGATGTTCAGTTAATTCTTTTAAACTTTGGTCAACCATAAAATCTTTAATTTGCATTTTACCGCCTCAATATACTTATATTTTTTCATTCGATTTGAGTATTATTTCAGAGGTTTTCCACTTATTATTTAAAATATTATAACACTATTTTTATATTTAAAGGTGGAGAATCAATAATGAATAGACGTAAGGGAATATTTCTTGTCATAACGGGAGCAGTATTTTGGGGGATTGGTGGTACAGTTGCAAAAAAGCTTTTTCAACAGTATCAAGTCGATGTAGATTGGCTGGTGACGATCCGATTGCTTCTAGCTGGTTTTTTACTCTTAACCGTTCAATTTTTCGGAAAAGACCGTTCTCAAGTTTTTGCTGTTTGGAAAACTCGAAGAATCGCTATTCAATTGATTATCTTCGGTGTACTGGGTATGCTTGCGGTTCAATACACATATATGGCTTCCATTAAACATGGGAATGCTGCAGTTGCAACGCTATTACAGTATTTAGCACCTGTTATGATTATCGTATACTTAATTTTCCGCAAACAAACTGTTCTTACACGACGAGATTTATTAACTGTTTCGCTGGCTCTAGTTGGTTGTTATTTCTTATTAACAAACGGCTCAATCTCTCAATTATCTGTACCCACCCTTGCCATCGTTTGGGGTGTTTTATCTGGAATAGCTTTAGCATTTTATACTCTATATGCCGTTCCATTACTAAAGGAATACGATTCACTTGTCATTGTCGGATGGGCTATGATTATCGGTGGTTTTGCCTTAAGTTTTATCCACCCGCCATGGCAAATGGACTTTACAGTCTTAACACTACAAGCATATTTATATTTAGGCTTCGTAATCATATTTGGTACTATGATTGCATTTTGGTTTTATATAGAAAGTTTACAAAGTTTGCAACCTAAAGAATCAAGTCTTCTAGGTAGCATAGAGCCTCTAGCTGCCGTTTTAACTACGGTTTTTTGGTTAAAAGAACCCTTTGGTTTTTTCCAATGGGTTGGTACAGCTTGTATTATTGGCATGATATTTTTGTTGGCTTTGACTAAAAAGTCTTCTTCAAGTACTAACCAACCTTCTAAAAATGAAAAGCCCCTCAGAGTTGATTAGAGGGGCTTTATTCAACTCCCAAGTTGGCCACCAAAGCGATTTTTAGGTTAATGCCTCAAGTATTTTTCATTGAATCCTCCTTTCTAGGTTATATTGGTAAATACATTACATATGTTAGGAAGAGCTTTATTTGCTCTTTGTTGTAATTTAAGGAACAGTAAGGAAAATCTTAGTGTTCCTTTTTGCGTTTGCGTATGATGATTTATAAAAGATTTTAGCGGGTAATATAATCCTATGGTTACAAGCAGTTCAATTGCTAGCTTACGGAGGTACTTTATGCGTTATTCAATGTTTAAACGAGCCTTAATTGGGAGACCGCTGAAAACAAGTGAATTAGGCGAACAACGATTAGGTAAATTAAAAGCACTTGCCATTCTGTCATCCGATGCCCTTTCTTCTGTAGCATACGGTCCTGAACAAATTATCATTGTCTTATCTACTTTAGGTCTTATTGCTCTCTGGTATTCAATTCCGATTGGTGTAGGTGTCCTCATCCTGTTAGCTGCACTAATTTTGTCCTATCGACAAATTATCTACGCTTATCCTCATGGCGGGGGTGCCTATGTTGTCTCGAAAAGTAACTTGGGGAAAAATGCGGGATTAGTAGCAGGCGGTTCGTTATTAGTCGATTATATCTTAACAGTGGCCGTTAGTGTTTCAGCTGGAACCGATGCGATTACATCGGCATTTCCACTATTACATCCCTATAATGTACCTATCGCTTCCGTCTTAGTTATTTTGATCACGATTTTGAATCTCAGAGGTATTACGGAATCAGCTTCTGTCCTCGCCTATCCCGTCTATATATTTGTCTTTGCGTTAGTCCTTCTGATTGTAGTGGGATTGTGGCAAATTGTTAGTGGACAGATTCCTTCCCATCTGCATACCCCAATTGGGACAGCTGTTCCTGGTATAAGTCTATTTTTACTACTGCGTGCCTTTTCATCAGGCTGCTCGGCACTTACAGGAGTCGAAGCTGTTTCAAATGCTGTACCGAATTTCAAGGAACCTGAAGCTAAAAATGCAGTCCATACTCTAATGATGATGGGCATCATTCTAGCGGTTCTTTTCACGGGAACGATGTTTTTAGCCTATTGGCTTGGGATTTCTCCTAAAGCAGAGGAAACCGTTGTTTCCCAAATGGCATCTGAGGTTTTTGGGAGAAACTTCCTTTATTATTTTATCCAGGGTACTACGGCTCTTATTCTGGTACTAGCGGCGAACACAGGATTCTCTGCTTTCCCTCTGTTAGCGGTTAACTTCGCCACTGACAAGTATATACCGAGAATGTTCCTAAATCGAGGGGATCGACTTGGCTATTCAAATGGAATCCTTACTCTTAGTGTGGCATCCATTATATTGATTGTCATCTTTAAAGGAGAAACAGAACAACTTATTCCCCTTTACGCGGTAGGTGTATTCATCCCTTTCACGTTGTCGCAAACAGGTATGATTGTGAAATGGATACGAGAGAAACCTTCTGGTTGGCTATTGAAAATGACCATTAATCTAATTGGCGCACTGATTACTTTAACGGTTGTGATCATTTTCTTTATCACCAAATTTTCTCAAGTCTGGTATGTACTTATCTTCTTACCGATTATAGTGTTTGTGTGCCATCGGATTAAAAGGCATTATGATGCAGTTGGTGAACAACTTAGGATTTCAGCAGGTGATGAGGCCCTTCCGTTAGAGGGCAACATTGTTATTGTCCCGGTTGCTGGGGTTACGAAGGTTGTAGAAAACTCGTTAAACTATGCGAAGCTAATTGGTGACTCCGTTATTGCCGTTTATGTAGCTTTTGACCGTGAAAGTGAAAAACAAATGGAGGATAAATGGAAGGAATGGCAGCCAGATATTCGTCTTGTGACTTTGTATACATCCTACAGAAGTTTATTACGTCCGATTGCACGCTTTATCGAAATAGTTGAGGAAAAGGCGAATGAACAAAAGTACACACTTACCGTATTGATTCCTCAATTTATTACAAAGAAAAGATGGCACGATATCTTGCATAACCAATCAAGCTTATTATTACGACTCTACCTTATTTATCAAAAAAATGTGATTGTTTCAACCGTACCATTTCGATTCAAAAAATAAACTGCATTTTTTTAAATTGTTAAACAAAATACAAGGGATTCCAAAAGTTATTTTTGGAATCCCTTTTTCAGGTTGATTAAAAATACAGTGTCAACAATATCTCATGTATCAAAACACGCCATTCTCATTGGGAGAGTTCTCCGGTATGGGCTGACCTACATCCCATAACTCGACGATAAGGTCGTTATGGAAGCGAAAGATATGAACCACAGCTGTCCCAAGGTCCTCTTGCGTTTGCTTAACATGGGAGTGAACCGCAACGGTATCACCCTCTTCGATAACACGTTTTACCTCAAGGGTTTTGTGAGGATTCTTGGCGGCGTTTTCTTCCATTGCGAGCATAAGAGAATCAGCATCTCCGCGGAAAAAGGCATTATGATGGCGGAAATCCGGACCAATATACTTACTGTATGCTTCACGCACATCCCCCGATGCAACCAGTTGTAAAAACGACACAGCCTTCTCTCTTAAAGAATTCTTCATTGCTATTCATCCTTTCGTAATAATAGTTTTAATAGTTATGTAATTAATCTAACGAGCATTTTAAGTTTCAAACTCTCTTTTTTAAGTAAACCTAATTGTTAGTTACATTATATATCCAATATGTTGAAATTACACCCACTTGTTAAGTACATAAATGACAAAAGAAAAAAGGGCCAAAGCCCCAAACCCTTATTTATACCCATTGAATAGAGCCAAACTCACCATGCGGATGGTTTTGTAATTTAAATCTCCTATACTCATATTCTAATTTTGATAGTGGCAGCGTATAAAGCTTTTGATCTTCTTTGTTATATACGTTTAGAAATATTAGTTTATTGATAATTTTTTGCCGCTTTTTTTCATCGTTATTTCTCATCATAAACACTCCTTCAGTTTTCACTAAAACCTTCCCTTGAATATAACAACTTTAAATTCGGTCTGAATAATTTTTTAATTAGATTAATTGTATTATAAACCTATAATTCCTATCTGTAAAGTATGAATTAAAAAAATAACTTTTTGTAATGTTCCAATACTTCTGTACTTTATGTCATTTTAACTCCCTCAATCCCCATTTTCTGCAAAGATATGGGGCTTTTCTTCCGATTGTCCGCATAGAATGTGGACAAGAGTAAGTGATACTATGCCGTTAAAAATGGAGAGCTATTGTCACGTAGTGAATTGCGGATAAGCAAATATAAATGATACATAGTAGGCGGAGAGAAGCAGGAAAAACGGACATACCTGTTTAGACTCTGCAAACAAGAAAATATTAAGGTGAGTCATATGTAACTCTTAAGGGGAAATCCTTATGACTTGCCTAATATCACTCCTTTTCATTATAATGGTAATAAAAGATAATGTTGCAATTTTCTTAAAAACCTGTTATCTAAAACAATTATCACAGCAATAATTCTTCTAAAAGTTCCATTACATTCTCATAATTTCAATAATTATTTTTCCTCTCCATTACGTTTATACTTCTTTTGTTTTAATAAAAGTGTAAATCATAATCAGCTAATCATCCAGGTGCCCTGGTTAATGATTTTAGAATTTCTCAAAAGATGTTTCTTTAATTTTTCCTCTTAGTCATGAATTCCAAAAGAAGCAAAATGTATTACATGTCACATAATCTTTCGTTTTGCGATGAGTAGCAGAATATCGCAAAATAAAAGATTTTAATTACTTTCCCTATGAAACTTCACAATTTAGTACTCCTTTTCAAGGTCATGATTGTCTTCTTGTTGCTTTAATTTATTTATTCTCTTTCTCTTGTCTATATTTCTTTCAATTTAATTCATAATTTATAATAGCAATTTCATAATAATAATTATTATAATTCTAGTTTATAAGATTCTTAAAACTAGATGCATAATTATATATTTACACAGAAGGAGAGATAAAGAATATGGATATTAAAGACAATGGTAACATTGGTGGATGCCCGTTTCACGGCGGTGCTACCAGTAACAAATCAAGTGGTACATCAAATCGGGACTGGTGGCCAAACGCGTTAAACTTGAATATTCTCCATCAGCATGACAGAAAATCTACCCCTATGGGAGAAGACTTTGATTATGCAGAAGAATTTAAAAAGTTAGACTACGGTGCTCTTAAGCAAGATCTTCAAGAATTAATGACAGTCAGTCAAGATTGGTGGCCTGCTGACTATGGACATTATGGTCCATTCTTTATCCGAATGTCTTGGCACGCAGCAGGTACATACCGTACAGGTGATGGCCGAGGTGGTGGTGGAACTGGTAACCAACGTTTTGCCCCACTTAACAGCTGGCCTGACAACACTAGCCTTGATAAAGCCAGAAGACTCCTATGGCCGATTAAGCAAAAGTATGGTAACAAGATCTCTTGGGCCGACTTGCTAGTTTTTGCAGGTAATGTTGCGATTGAATCCATGGGCGGTAAGACAATAGGTTTTGGAGCAGGACGCCCAGACATTTGGCATCCAGAAGAAGACATCTATTGGGGTACTGAAACAGAATGGCTGGGTGACAATCGTTACACAGGCGATCGTGAGCTTGAAAATCCACTTGCTGCTGTTCAGATGGGACTTATCTATGTTAACCCAGAGGGTCCAAACGGTAAACCTGATCCCCTTGCAAGTGCAAAGGACATTCGTGAAACCTTTGCACGTATGGGAATGAACGATGAAGAAACAGTTGCACTAATAGCCGGCGGCCATACTTTCGGTAAGGCACATGGTGCAGGAGATGCTTCACTTGTTGGTCCAGAGCCAGAGGCCGCTCCTATCGAAGCGCAAGGCTTAGGCTGGCATAGCACATTCGGCTCCGGTAAAGGTCGTGACACCATCACCAGTGGTATTGAAGGTGCTTGGACTGCTAATCCGACACAGTGGGATAATGGTTATTTTGATCTATTGTTTGGATATGAATGGTGGCTTACAAAGAGTCCTGCAGGTGCCTATCAGTGGCTTGCTGTAGATCCTGATGAGAAGGATCTTGCACCTGATGCAGAAGATCCAACCATTAAAGTTCCAACGATGATGACCACCGCTGATATGGCACTTCGTCATGACCCAGTATACGGGAAGATTTCTCGTCGTTTCTATGAAAATCCAGAAGAGTTTGCAGATGTCTTTGCTCGAGCATGGTTCAAACTATTACACCGAGACATGGGGCCTAAAACAAGATATCTAGGTCCAGAAGTTCCAGAAGAAGATTTCATCTGGCAAGATCCTGTACCAGCTGGTATTTATGAATTAACCGATGCTGAAGTTACTGAGCTTAAAGCAAAAATCCTAGATTCAGGACTAACAGTAAACAAGCTAGTAACAACAGCTTGGGCTTCTGCTGGTACCTACCGTGGCTCAGATCATCGTGGCGGTGCTAATGGTGCCAGAATCCGTCTTGCTCCACAGAAGGATTGGGAAGTGAATCAGCCGGAACAACTCGCACAAGTGCTTCAAGTACTTGAAGGCATTCAAAAAGAACTAGATAAGAAAGTCAGCATGGCCGATTTGATTGTACTTGGTGGTTGTGCCGCAATAGAAAAAGCTGCACGAGATGCAGGCTTTGATGTAACGGTTCCTTTTGCTCCTGGACGTGGCGATGCAACACAAGAGCAAACGGATATAGAAAACTTTGAAGTGCTAGAGCCTATCGCTGATGGTTTCCGGAACTATCAAAAGAAGCAGTATAGTGTAAGTCCAGAAGAGCTCCTAGTAGATAAGGCCCAGCTCTTAAACCTTACTGCACCAGAAATGACTGTTCTTATTGGCGGTATGCGTGTTTTAGGTACAAACTATGGTGGCACTGGGCACGGCGTATTCACTGATCATGTAGGCAAACTCACTAATGACTTCTTTGTAAACTTGCTTGACATGGGAGTGGAGTGGAAACCTCTAGATGGAAACGTCTATGTAGGACGTGATCGCAAAACAGGTGAAGTAGTACGTACAGCAACTAGAGTGGATCTTGTGTTTGGTTCAAACTCCGTTCTCCGTTCCCTTGCAGAAGTTTATGCTCAAGATGATAATAAAGAGAAGTTTGTGAATGACTTTATCGCTGCCTGGGTCAAGGTAATGAATGCAGATCGCTTCGATCTTAAGTCGGTTGATTTTAAGAAAGCTCAACTAACAGGTAAGTAAATATAAGAAAAAACCGCCGTCAAACCCGGAGGGCACTGAAAAAGTCCAATATTTAAAAAAGGCAGTTGAAAGTTCAATGAACTTTCAACTGCCTTTTTACTTTATAATATTGTTATCAATTGTATGTAGGTGGTATCCAAGTGATTTCAAATCAAGAATCTCTTAACTTTAGCCCATTCATGGCTTTATACGATATTGTTGTACCAAAAGATAATATGCTTCGTAAAATTAATGAGCTTGTAGATTTTTCATTCATACTGGAAGAATTAAAAACAAAATATTGTCTTGATAATGGACGTAATGCCGTTTCGCCAATTCGTATGTTCAGATATTTACTTCTTAAATCAATCTATGATTTGTCAGATGTAGATGTTGTAGAACGTTCCAAATACGATATGTCATTTAAATATTTTCTCGACATGGCTCCAGAGGATTCAGTTATTGACCCAAGCTCTTTAACGAAATTCCGAAAACTCCGTCTAAAAGATGTGGGATTATTAGATATGCTTATTGGAAAAACCGTTGAGATTGCTCTAGAAAAAGAGATCATTAAAAGTAAAACCGTTATTGTGGATGCAACACATACAAAAGCACGTTATAACCAAAAATCACCGAAAGAGTTTTTACAAGAGAAATCAAAAAATGTCCGAAAAGCAGTATATCAAATAGATGAATCATTGAAAGAAAAATTTCCACCAAAAACAACTTCTAACGAAGTTAATGATGAATTGGATTATTGTCGTCAAGTCATTACAGTTATTGAAACTGAGCCACAAATCGCCGAGATTCCTGCTGTCAAAGAAAAATTAAACGTACTAAAAGAAGTTGTAGAAGATTATGCAGAACAACTATGTTTTTCAAATGATCCAGATGCACGTGTCGGACATAAAACAGCTGATTCTTCTTTCTTTGGATTTAAAACACATATTGCTATGAGTGATGAACGGATTATTACAGCTGCGATTGTTACTACTGGTGAAAAAAGTGATGGGAAATACCTAAAAGATTTAGTTGAGAAAAGTAAGGAAGCAGGCATGACAATTGATAGAATTATTGGTGATACAGCTTATTCGGAAAAAGATAATATCCAATATGCAAAAATAGAAGAATTTCAACTAGTATCCAAACTGAATCCTCAGATCACACAAGGTGGACGTGCGAAAGAAGATGAATTTGAATTTAATAAAGATGCGGGTATGTATGTTTGTAAAGCAGGTCACATGGCAATACGTAAAGCAAGAACAGGGAAGAAGGGACAAAGTAAAAATCAAAAGGATACATTTTACTTTGATATTGAAAAATGTAACAAATGTCCTTTCCGTGAGGGCTGTTATAAAGAAGGGGCAAAAAGTAAAACATATTCTGTTTCAATAAAATCCACTGAACATAAGGAACAGGAAGCATTTCAAAACAGTGAAGAATTTAAAGAATTTGCACGCTCTCGTTATAAAATTGAAGCAAAGAATAGTGAAATAAAACATAGACACGGGTATGAAACAGCATCATCTGCGGGTCTATTTGGTATGGAAATTCAAGGAGCCACAGCGATATTTGCAGTAAATCTCAAGCGAATCCTAAAACTCCTAAGTGAAAAAGAATAAAAAATAAAAGGAAAAAGGCAATTTACCGTCTAAAACCAGAGTAAATTGCCTTTTTTTGTATTGAATTGAGACTTAAAAATAAAAAACGTAAGTTTTTCAGTGCCCTCCAAACCCGACGGTGGTTTTTTTCTTGTGGAAGAGACATTGAAACCCCCTCCTACAAAGCGATATAGACCTTTAAGTTTAAAATAAAGGAAAGGAAGGTGCTACCTAATCGGCAGCACCCTCATTTTTGTTGTTTGTTAAAGAACGTTTCAAAGTCGAAAAGATTATTCCGCTTCTGAATGAGCTGCAGTTGAAGAGTCTCTGCACTCCCAGCATTCCACTCGATTCCTCTCCATAATAGCTAATTCCTCTCCGCATGAAATGCAAATTTCCATTAGCGCTCCTCCCTTTTCACGTTTTTTATTAATTAACATTAACCTTATCCATTTAAATATAACACGAAATATTCTGAAAAAAAGAACAAACACATGTTATTTAAATTACATTAATTGCACCCATATAACAATGCCATCCTATGGTGATGATGCTTTGTAAATAATGACTGTGTTTCTTAGCGACAAACGAAGCGCGGAAAATCCTCAAATTACAAACTTCCTCCCTCAAACCCCAATTTCTGCAAAGATATGGGGCTTTTCTTCCGATTGTCCGCATAGAATGTGGACAAGGGTATGTGGTCTCTCATTGAAAAAAATTATCCTGGAGGGAATAACCTAATGCAATTTATTGAAGATGTTAAAGACGTGAAATTTAGCTTTTTGGAAAAACCGCCTGCGTCGTCTATGACATATGCCTTTGTTTATGTTAATAATCACAACCAATACTATGCCGTTAAAAATGGAGCGCGTTTGTCACGTAGTGAATTGCGGATTGGAAAATATAAAAGGGTTTATACAGTCAATATGCAGCAGCAAACCATCACCTACAATGAGGAAGTCCCTTCGGCAACAAGAGGAAGAAATTTTTCTGTCAATCTGTTTATCGATATTGCCGTTGAACACCCCGAAAAGTTAGTTCAACAAAATGCAGGAGAATTTGGCCACATTATTAACAATAATCTGCCTTTCTGGGTGGAGTCGGAAGCAAGATTTTATCCTATTGAAGAGGATCTGAGTTTTGCCCGACATATTGAAGAATTTTTTCAAACCTCGCCACTAGTTAAGGTGTTAAGAGAGGCTGGAGTAGTTGTTCGAAATATTCGTGTTTTGATCAGGCAAAGTATTCGGGACCAGCGCCATGATGAGGCGATTGCCGATTTAGACCGGAACGCTGAACTATCTGCCTATCAAGAGGCTCTGGACTTGGAGGAAGCGCGCCGGATTTCGGCCTCGATTAAAGAAGCCCTTCAAGCAGGTGATTTTATCACTGCAGGGAAGCTTGGAGAAAAAAATGAAATGGCAAAGCGGTTAGTGGAATCGGAGTTTAGCCAAAATCAAGCCTTCAAATATGAGGTAAATAAACAACTTTTTAATTTGATCAACGATCACTCTATTGACCAGTTTGAGGCGGAACAAAGATTGGCCAAGCTAAAAAAACTATTACCCTATCTCCCCATCAATCAGGAAAACATCAATAGAAAAAAACAGATTACTGGTTCAAAGAGAGAACTCCTATCCTATTTAAATAAAGGAGATTAGCGATTGTGGAATCCATTTTAAATCAGCTGTTTTGGATCTGGTCACTTATTTCTGTCCTGCCGGAATGGTTGCGCCTTTCTTTGGCTCTCTTTGTTCTCTTGCAGCTCGCAAGGCTGATTTTGTTGTACATGGTTCCTCCCTTCTTCAACTTGTTGTGCCGTTTGTTGAAAAAAATGTTTTATCTCATTTCTTACCCAATCATGGCACTTCTGTGCTCGATACAAAGAAGACGGAGAGAAGCAGGAATCGCCGGAATATCTGTTTGGATTGATATCATTGAAGGAATGTTTGCCTTGTTCGAAAGATTTTTCAACAAAATGATTCAGCTTTTCATGAAACGGAGAAGGAATAAGTCAAGGATTAAAAAATGGACCTTCTATTCTGCTACAACTTTAGTAATTTTGCTTACTGCAGCAATCCTGAACAATCCAAATAAGTGGTATACACAAAAATGGAAGAAAGCTGAGATATGGTTAAACCAAGAACATGTGCATATACAAGCATCCGGGGCCTCCCCTGATCAAAAAGAACTTATTTTAAATAAGAAATATGAAGAAGGCGGAAATATTCGTGAAGCTCCCACACTAACCGCACAACGTATTTACACGATTACAAATGGAGAAATCATGCACTTTTTGAATGAAGAACAGGTAGATTCCAAAGGAATTAAGTGGCTAAAAGTTCAAACCGCAAACGGGATCGAAGGCTGGATTTCAGCCTTGATTGTCAGGGAAAAATAATTAATTGAGAGGTTCCGCAGGAGAAATGGGCACATGATCATTTCTCCTGGCAGAAACTAATTCATTGCCATCAACATACCATCTGTGAAACACTAAATTAATAACATGATAAATAGGTAAAAGCATATAATCGAAAAAGCAAAAAAGAGTATTGCTATTTTAATATTCGTTCTAAATTTAACACCGTAAGCACAAAAGAAGATCGCCGCTGCCAATTTGGCAACTCCCTTATAATAATCATTGTCCGCAAAAAATGAACTGCTAAAAATAATTGAAATAATCAAAGTTGTAGAAATTAGTATTTTAAACCACAAAGGCTCATATAGAAATTGTTTAATAATAAATTTTATCCGTTGCATGACTGTATTACTCCCTTCATGTAACGTTTATTTATTTTAAGCATATGGTGTGGTCTGTAAAAGTATCACTTACCTTTATGTAAGTATGAATTTAGTTGAAAAAGACTTCTGTAAAAAACAGCAAATTCTGCTATAAGTTTGGTAGTTGTTTTGCAATTCCATAAACACCTACAAATTCCCCATCAACAATAATTGGGGAAATCTCTATGTGGATATCAACACTTACCCCATTTTTATGTAATATTTCACAGTCGAATCCTTGAGTAATACCTTCAACTGTTATGAAATAATGATTATAGACTTTATCTATGTCATTTATTGAAATTAACTTAAGAAAACTTAATGATTTGGCTTCCTCTGCAGTATATCCCGTCAGGCTTGTACAAGCATCATTTAAGAAAATAAGATATCCGTTAAAATCTATAGCAAAAAAGGAATGCGGGTTATGTACATTATTATTTTTATTAATATCCTTAATAAAACTCTCTAGCAATTTTCTCTTCATTATTCTTGTCTGCTCTTTGTTTAAGTCCATTAATATAGTCAGTCCTTTTTATACTTTGTAAATAAGTAGATTGAAAAAACAAGTATTCTATCATTATTTACGAAAAATAAAAATTAGTTGCACTTGTATTTCAAAAACTTTTTTCTATTATTATAAATACCGATTGTACAATGCCATTAATTTTTATTGAATTTTAATTCAATTGTAATATATTAAATATAAGTGCAATTTATTTAATATGCTCTCCTTGAAGCTCAATAACCTGATCCAAAAATTAACCTTAAGCTGCATAAGAAAAAGGCATTACCTTTTTTGTAGTAGTGCCCCTTTGTTATAATCCTTCATGAGTTTCTTTTAACCCCAATTGTCTGAATCCTAAAGCATTTTTCGATTGTCAAATAGATAACTATTACTAACTTTAACCATTTGGTCAAATGTAACTTTAGGAGGTATCGATGATTTAGATCCTCTTGGATACATAATATTGTTTTTATTGTTATTATGGGCTCTATCAAATTTTAGATTCCCTTGATCATCTCTCATTGGCTCTCCTTTATCGTTCACTTCTAAATATGGATTGGGATCATCTCTATTATTAAATTTATTGGTGTAATACAAAATATGTCCTATTTCATGCGCAACTACCCATGGATAGTCCTTAACACCATCGGAGACTACAATTAAATATGGAGGTTTTTTTGTATCATACGCAAGTGAAAGGCCATTCGCTTTTCTCTTAAATTCCAATCCGGGTAAATATATAATGATCACATCTGGTTTTGTTTTTCTTATCAAAAAATATTCTACTGCCTTTTTATAGAGGGATGTTAATGGCGCATTTTTACTTAGTGGTTCTCTACCAATGTTCTTTGTCTCAAGACTTGTATCTATTTGCGCAAACCCTACATTTTCAAATAGAATTCCTTTCCATATCCTTTGTGCGTTTTCATATTGTTTAAGAAGCTCTTTTATAGTTGAACGGTTAGAAACGATTGTACCAATTGTAATTTTTGGCTTTTCTCCGAAATTGGAAAACCCTTGAGATCCTATAGCACCTCCCAGTTGAAAGTGAAACTGTTCCAAAATCGTACCTCTTTTCTAGTAAGCTAATAGCAAATTATGAAAATAAAGGATTTATGGTCTGTGTCCTTGTTCTATAAAAAAGAATTTTTATTATCTCATAATAATATAAGGAGTCCTCTTAAAAAAAAAGCAGCCAAGAATGGCCTCTGCTTGTTCAACTCTAGCACGCTATAGTCTTCTTAATATTTTTTCAAATTCATTTTTTAAGTCACTTATCATTACATTAGTAACTTCTTTTACAAGCATTAACTTAGAACCTTCACTATATTTGACCACTAAAAACACCCCAATAATTAGATTTCACTCTAACTTTTGGGGTGCAGTACAATTACGTTGCTTTTTTCACTCTTACACCCAGAGTTTATGTGCAATCCTTCACAATCTTGTAACACTCTTTTTCAAGATTTTGTACTACAATGAACTCATGGAATCCAACAAATTCACACGGCGTAAACGATGGCGCCAATCATCTAAGCCGGGTAGTAATTTTTCAGGTGGCTTTTCCAGCCACCACCAATTATAACATCAATGAAACCGTTTACCAACTGGTTAATGTTGGAGTATCAGAGTGTAATAATAACTATTACGCCAATATTGTGTTTAATCTTTTTGAATTGTCCTCAATTCATTAATAAAAGAGAAAACAACTTCCTCCTTTGTTGCCCAGGAAGTAACCAACCGAATCGCAGAGTGATCAGAATCGACCTTTTCCCATATGTGGAAGGAATACTTACTTTGGAGTTCAGTAATTAAGGAATTAGGCAAGATCGGAAAAATTTGATTGGATGGTGAATGTGTTAAAAACTTGAAATTTGCATTAACTAGTTCCTGTTTGATCATGTCAGCCATCTTGTTAGCATTCATGGCTAGGTCGAAAAATAGATTGTCCTGGAAAAGTGCAAGAAATTGGATCCCTAAAAGTCTTCCTTTAGCAAGAAGCGCCCCTTTTTGCTTCAAATGGAAGCGAAAATCCTCTTTCAATGATTCGCGGCAAATGACTAATGCTTCACCGATGATGGCTCCATTCTTCGTTCCGCCAATATAGAAGGCATCCACGAGTGCTGCAATATCATTCAACGTAAGGTCATTTTCTGTAGAACAAAGTGCAGACCCTATTCTGGCGCCATCCATATACAAAATCAAATTGTTTTTACGGCAAAATTCACTTAATTGCTCCAGTTCACTTTTCTTATAAATGGTGCCAATTTCTGTGGAATTGGATATGTATACAAGCTTTGGTTTCACCATATGTTCGTCTGTATGATATTCAAGTACTTGCTTTATATGTAAAGGGGTTAGTTTCCCATCATCGACTTCAACTGATAGAATTTTATGCCCAGTTGCTTCAATCGCCCCTGTCTCATGCGTAAAAATATGACCGGTGTGTGCCGCAATGGCAGCCTCGTGTGGTCTGAGAAAGGATGAGATCGCGATTAGGTTTGTTTGTGTCCCGCCAGCGATAAGGTGGATGTCAATATCTGCTCGTCCGATTCTTTCCTTTAAAAGTTCGACTGCTTGTTGAGTGTAGCGGTCTTCCCCGTAGCCATCCTCCTGCTCAAAATTGGATTCGATTAAAGCATTCAATATTCTAGGATGTGCCCCTTCACTGTAATCGTTCTTAAAACTGTACATTTGATGTCCTCCCATTAAGATATGTATTTATTCCCTAATAAACCAAACTTTTGAAATTAAGTCATCCTTCACTTCATAAATAGCCATTAAGCTTGTGCTTTCACCCGTTAATCCGTTCGTTGCGATCTCCCAGTCGATTACCTTGTTTCCAACAATTGAACGGTTTTTGATTTCAGCGAACATTTTCTTTTTGAAGGTTTCTGTATATCTTTCAATTAGTGCCTGCTTACCGCTTAATGTAACTGTATTATCCGGGAAGGTCAACACCGTAATATCCTCTGAATAGGTGCTCGCAAACCCTTCTAAATCCTGGTTATTATAAAATTCAATTTGTTTTTGTACCACTTTTTCAATTGACATAGAATTCACCCCATCCTAATTCGTGAATGATAGTAACATCATACCATAGAACAAAACAAAAGCCGGGTTTTAAAACCGGCTTTTTTGCTTTATTCAAAAGTTTGCGATGTTTTTGGGGCACTTGAATTTGTATGAATCCAAATCACCTGTTTCAATTGAACATATTCTTCTTCAAGGTCTTGCAATGTCCATTCATATAGATGCTTATTGTTTTTCTTAAAAACTCCTAATTTAAGTAGCTCATCAATTAGATGTTGCCTTTTTTGCTGGACAGCATTTCGAAGATTATTTTTCATAACGAAAAACCTCCTAGTTTGCTTTGGGATTTACCGTGAAAATTGCTAAGAATAGAACGAATAAAGAACTAAAAAGCATTAATTTTTCAACAAGTATTGTTTCAACTCCTTCCCACAAATGCCATTGTAATTCCTAAAATTAGAAAAATTTGTCGATTTGACACATTTTTATCGATTTTTAAACGAAATGTTATCTACTCTTAATATAAGAAATATTTTTGATGTACCCCTCATTTCTTGTTATAATCAAGCCAAATTCATATGTGCGAACATAAAATAGGTGATTGAATGCGAAAAAAATATGCTAATTTAGAAAATGTCAGTACGAACAAGACCTTTAAAGACATGGTGAAATGGCAAAAAGAACGCAAAAGCAAGGTAAAGGATTTATCGGTAAATATCGAGCAGTGTGAAAGTAAAATGGTTACAGAACTCCAGGAAAATCGAAATAAAACCACATATACTTGGATCGGACATTCGACTTTTCTGATTCAACTAAATGGACTTAATATTTTAACGGATCCTGTATGGGCCGAGCGGATGGGATTTCAAAAGAGATTAACTCCGCCAGGAATTTCATTAGTAGACATGCCGGAAATTGATATTGTCCTTATATCTCATGGCCATTACGACCACTTGGACTTTCCGACGATCAAGCAGTTAAAAGGGAATCCTCAATATTTTGTACCAATCGGATTAAAATCGCTATTTCTCAAAAAAGGTTATCATCGGGTCATCGAATTGAATTGGTGGGAAACGGTTGAACATGAAGGACTTACTTTACACTTTGTGCCTGCTCAGCATTGGACGCGAAGAACGACAACAGATATGAACACGTCCCATTGGGGGGGCTGGATCATCCAGAATCAAGCAGAAACGTTTTATTTTGTCGGAGATACCGGCTATTTTACGGGATTTAAGGAAATTGGAAAACGATTTACCATCGATACGGTGTTTATGCCGATTGGGGCCTATGAGCCAGAGTGGTTTATGGCATCCTCCCATATCTCTCCTGAAGATAGTGTTAAAGCTTTTTTAGAATTAAAGGCAAAATGGTTAGTACCGATGCATTACGGGGCCTACCGCTTAGCCGACGATACCGGCCCCGAAGCGTTAGAGCGGTTATATCGTGAATGGGAAAAAAGGCAATTACCTATGGAGCAATTAAAGGTATTATTGATTGGAGAAACTGTTACCTAATTTACTGCAACGGAGGCCGCTATTCACCTCCGTTTTTTAGGAAATGTTTTTGAAGCGGCAGGTTGAGCTCAGCAATTCCCTCTGCAATCAGTTTGGTGATCTCCCTTGCACCCTTTTCTTGAAAATGAATAGGATCCTGTACTCCATCAGGGTAATTTGGATGTTCTCCAGCATCCAGGAATAAAAAAAGTTCCGTTGTTTTTTCTGGACCCAGTTGTTGATAAAGTGCCCTACTTTTCGCCGTCAAATCAATAACAGGGACATTCTCCTTCCTGCCAAGCTCCTTCATAGCACCAGGATAATGGCCGTGGGTGGCCAAAGCCTTTCCGTCGGCTGAGAAACTCCACCTCTCAACCGGTGTAACAAGAATTGGGGTGGCCCCTTTCTGTCGGGCACCGTCAATATATTCCTTTAAATAATGTTGATAGGAAGTCGCAGGGTCTGTGTAACGGGATGGGTCATAGCTTTTTTCATCGTTATGGCCGAATTGAATCAACAAATAATCTCCCTTTTGAATTTGATTTAAAATCTTGCTTAACCGCCCTTCGTTGATAAAACTTTTCGTGCTTCTCCCCGGGACGGCTTCATTTTTCACGATAATCTGCTCATCAAACATTTGAGGGAGCATTTGTCCCCACCCAGCCCTCGGTGTCCGATTGCTGGCATAATTTGCTACTGTGGAATCGCCGGCGAGATAAACTGTTATGTTCTCATTGGTTTGTTTGGCTGTCGTACTATAGATATTTAACCCGCTAAATAACATCGTGCTAACAGTTAATATCAATATACAATAGATAAACCTTTTCATTTCTTTATGCTTCTCCCCCTGATGCCAATGTGCATGATAAAAACCTTCAAATAGATGAAGGTTTTAGCCAATTTACAATCCAAGCAAATTATCTCACGTCGTTGTCTCATTTTCATAAGCAATTACGACTACTTTTTTATGGGTTTGCTCACTTATTTTTTCTTCAAGGGATTGAATTTCATTTATTAATTGTGGTGAAAGGGAAGCTGTAATATATTGATTTTCTTTGTCCATTATTGATTTGATTCTCCTTTAAAAAAACTAAGTTAATGGTTTTCCTCCATCAGGAAAAAGATTAGGATCTCCGCCGCCAATGATGATAGCACTTTCTGCCTGGATATCATTATTATCTAAGTTCACTTCAACGTCTTTATTCATTTTTTCATTTATTTTTCCCTTATTTTGAAATTCTTGAGGATCATTTTCTTTTGGCATTTACACCACCTCCTGAATGGTAGTGTTTGTTTTTCGATTTTTATATATGTATGAGCTCATTTTTTGCTGATAATTGATTTCTTCCGCGCTGTTTGGATTGGAGCAATAATTGGTCCGCATAAATATACCCCTTCTCCATGGATATATTTTCGGTAACATCATAAAAGTAAAGGCCGAAGGATGCTGTATAGGTGATTGACATATTTTCTCCATTAAACTCTACTGGAACCAAACTTTTTTCAACACCTTGCCTTATTTTTTCCACCATAGCCACCGTTTGATCATAATCTCGATTCCTCAAGAAAAGCGTGAATTCTTCCCCTCCGCTTCTGAATAAAAAATCATCCTGTTTAAGATAGCTTTTTAAGGATGCAGCAAAATGTTGGATTACTCGGTCGCCGACTGCGTGATTATAGGTGTCATTGATGATTTTGAATTTGTCCAAGTCAGTAACCACAATCCCAATTGATTCATTTTCTTGATTTAACTCTGCCATCTTCTTATCCATAAAGGCACGATTGGAAACACCTGTCAAAAAATCGGTATAGGCCATTTGTTCAAATTGGTCTCGTTCCAGCTTGTTTTGCAAGTATTGAGATTTTGCAATAAAAGAGTGATTAACCAAATAATTCAAAATAAAGAAGCTGATTAATATTTCCCAATGTCCTTCCTGAAGGAAGAAAAATAACATTCCGTTTGTGAACGAGATTTTCCCTAAATCAGGGATACTTCTGCTTTTAAAAAATTGAAATACCTCCACCCGCGATTTGATTTCTCCTAAGAAATAGAAGATGATCGTGAGAAAGGTATCTGAAAGAATTGCGTTTGTTGTTGCCAGGAAAAACATTAAAATCCAAAAGCCAAACGGTATCGCTTGAAAATATTGTTGTAAGACTTGGAACACAAAATAGGAAATAGTATTTTGTAATACAAAGGATCCGATGTTATAAAAAATGTGCTCGAATTCATCCTGATCCGCTGTTTTGGTGATCTTTTTATAAAAATAATTGCTAATTCGAAAGATGGTTTCGAAAATAAATAGTCCTAACGGTCCGGAGAACATAACAAAGGATAAACTGTAGTTCATTCCATAATCAAGTGTCACGGTTCCTTTTCGGCTTATGGTACGTAAATGAAAATAAAGAGTACTGAAAAACCAGTACAGGATCACTGCTCTGATGAAAAGTGTGTTTTGGAGTGGAACACGATTTGACCCGATCGCAATAGCCGCAGCGGCAATAAATAATATGTAAATGAATAGCCTTGCCCCTTTTGTCAAAGTCCCTCTCCTTTCGAAGCAGAGTTTGATTGCGTCTAAGTCTAGAATCCCCTATGTTCTAGAATACAAACGTTTTTTTAATATACTGCAAAATAAAAAGAAGCAGCTGTCTCTGTTATCTGCTTCTTTTCTTCACAAGATAAATTCTCTTTTTGATTTCTTTCTCCATTTTTTGAAAAAAGTTTGCCAAACTTGTATCAGTGGTTCCGTCTAATATACGCTTGCTGGCGAAGGCAAGGGCCCCAGTTATCTCTGCATCAGCCAAGAAGGATAAGTGTGTACCTCCCTGTTTTTCTTTTATATGCAAAGCTCCATTGCCATTTATCTCTCCAAGGTTCCCTTTTCCCTTTACATGGAGCCGGTAAGATGAAGCTGAATTCTCTTCTATCGTGTAGATTTCCAGCTTAAACACATCTTTAATCGGTCCAATATGAATACCAATTTCAGCAAGGTAATTTCCAGTCGATCTTTCTTCAAAAAAACTGCATCCAGGGAGAGAGTTCCTAAGTACATTTTCATCCTTGATATATTTCCATACAATAGATCTAGGTAATTCAAAGGAATGATCATATTTGATTTTCAAGCGTACTCCTCCTCCATTGCTTTTAATCATTTATTTATATTCAAATGGAGTTTGTGTTGTTAATTGAGACTAAATGAGTTTAAAATTAATTGGTGCAGTCTTTTAAGAGGAGGTAAAAATTCGCCTTGATTTATCTTTTTGTAGGTATAGCTGGTTCTTTGGGAGCGATATTGAGATATTTAATTGGAATGACCTTTTTTACAAATAGCACTTTTCCATTCACAACTTTACTGATTAATTTATTTGGCAGTTTTTTATTGGCCTGGCTGACAACCAATATTTTCAGGAAGTTCTCTTTATCAGCTCAGATGTCGACTGTGATCGGAACTGGCTTTATCGGTTCTTTTACCACTTTTTCAACCTTGAGTGTAGAAACCGTTAAATTGTTTCAATCCGGAAAAATGTTACTGGGTGTCCTTTATGTTTTTGTCAGCATTATTGGAGGTTTATTCATGGCCCGATTAGGATTTAAGGTCAATAACGAGGTGGATAAATCGTGACAGGCATGCATTTGATAATTGTCGGAATTGGTGGTTTTTTCGGGGCGGTTGCTCGTTATTCCATTAGTAAACGCTTAAATCATAAATCTGGTTTACCAATGGGAACTTTAACGGTTAATTTATCTGGCGCTTTTCTTTTAGGTGTAATCACAGGCGCGAAAGCTGATATCATCATTGTATTGTTATTTGGAACTGGATTTATGGGGGCTTATACAACCTTCTCGACGCTGAAATTAGAAATGATCAATCTATTCTTAAAAAAAAATAACAAGGACTTTATCCTTTATACCATTATTACCTATGGCGCAGGCATTTCACTGGCTTATTTTGGATATCTGGTTGGTAGTTTTTTATGGTGATTTAATATCCGGTTCATCATCAATGATATGATATAAATTATTTTTCCCTTCCTCTTGGATGTCATTAACTCCATTACAGGATGCCAAATTTTTTTGTATGGATTTGGATGTTACAGCTACCCTAGAATAAGCGAATTAAAACAACCTTCCCAAAATGGATTTAGGAAGGTTTTTGTATGCATGTTTAAGTTATTTAAAATTATCTGCATTTTTTGGAAATCAGGTTAAAGCTTCAATCAACAACAAGACTTTACATTCACATGCCTGGCATTCCAGTCATGCCCATACCTGGCATTCCGCTCATCCCCATTCCTGGAGAAGTGCCCATTCCCATGCCTGGCATTCCGCTCATTCCCATACCTGGCATTCCGCTCATTCCCATGCCCGGAGAAGTGCTCATTCCCATACCTGGGAAGCCGCCCATTCCCATTCCTGGCATTCCGCTCATTCCCATTCCTGGCATTCCGCTCATTCCCATTCCTGGGAAGCCGCCCATTCCCATGCCTGGCATTCCGCTCATTCCCATTCCTGGAAAGCCGCCCATTCCCATTCCTGGAAAGCCGCCCATTCCCATTCCTGGCATTCCGCTCATTCCCATTCCTGGCATTCCACTCATGCCCATTCCTGGCATTCCGCTCATTCCCATTCCTGGCATTCCACTCATTCCCATGCCTGGGAAGCCACTCATACCCATTCCTGATGTCATATTTTCACCTACTTTCACTATACATACTATGATTTTTATAAAATTGAGAGCTTATTTTCCTCTAAAATTAGGCGGAACACTAGAGTTGATATTAAATTGTAAAGGCCTTATTACAAAGCTGAAAAATTGCTTTGTTATAATGTGGACTTGTTAAAGATTCGAATTTTACGAAATTTCAAAATGAGGTGTAACGGATGAAACTTATACTGCCCATGTTAATCATATTAGGTTTGTCGACTTTTCTTTTAACACCGGAGGCTTATGCAGAGGCAAACTTAGCGAATCAAACTTCACAGTCCCAAGCAAGATTACATAATGCTATAAATGAAAAATTGCAGAAAATCAATCAAGGTATTCAAGATAATCAAAAGGCAATTGTAAAGGCTGATCTAAAGGTAGCAGCAGCCACTTCTGAAGTACAAAAGCTTGAAAAGGATATTAATATTTTAAAAAACAGTATGGAAAAACGAAAAAATGTACTAAAAGAACGTGCCCTTTCCTATCAGCAAAGCAACAGACATTTAAGCTATCTTAATGTATTGTTAGGTTCGACAAGCTTGAGTGATTTTGTTGACCGGGTAGGAGCAGTAGCATCGATTGTTGAGGCAGACCGAAACCTTTTGGAACAGCAGGAATCCGAAAAGAACAAATACATCAGTAAAAAAGCTGCTTTAGAAAAAAAGCTCACTGGACTTCTTAGCATGAAAACGGACCTAGAAGGGATGCGTTCGCTGCTTTCAGAACAACAAGGAAAATATGAAGGTTTAATAAAACAGAGTGAGACAGTTAAAAAATCGGAATACATAGAGCCTCCGGTTATGGCGGATGGATACCTTAAGAAAATTATCTCCGCAGGATACAAATACATCGGAAACTCTGTCTATGTTTTTGGCGGCGGAAGAAGTGAATACGATGTCGCTAACGGAAGATTTGATTGTTCCGGCTTTGTCCATTGGGCTTTTGCCCAGGCGGGGGTTGAAATAGGTTGGAGTACAGATTCAATAAAAAGTTCGGGTGCACAAGTTTCGGTAAGTGAAATGCGACCAGGAGACCTTGTATTTTTTGATACTTATAAAACAGATGGCCATGTAGGCATTTACATAGGTAACGGGAAATTCATTGGATCGCAAAGCTCTACTGGAGTCGCGATTGCCGATATGGCAACGGGGTATTGGAAAGAGAAGTTTAATGGCAGAGTGGTTCGGATTTAGCTTCTTCTTTAGCGAAATAGTTCGCAGCGAAAAGACTGGCTACATAACCGTAAAGGCTGTATTCTAAAGATTTGGGTCACGTAGACGGCTCCTACGTGACCCAATAAGGTTTATTCTCATGATTTCGGTCACTTAAATGGCTCCTGCGTAACCGAAAATTCCAGTTAGTAAGAAAACGGTTACGTATTCCACCCATTCAAAAAACCAGCAATGCCCCTTTTTCATTAAGCTTCCTTCAAATAAGCCTGTTTTTTCAAAAGCAATCTTATCACCAACAACGTCAAAATAACCGCAGCGACCAAATAAATCACCAACGCTGTCACGTCATTACGGAGTATGTGGTAATCCCCAGTTGAAATAATCGCACGGAAGCCTTGGACTGTATAGGACATTGGCAGCAGCGAATGGAGCGTTTGTAAAAACCTTGGCGTGAGCTCGATCGGAAAAGTTCCTGCACTAGAGGTCAACTGCAATACCAGCAACACAATCGCTAGAAATCTCCCTGCATTATCCAAAGCAATCACAAGCAGCAATATGATAGACATAAACATTAAGCTTGCCAGAAAGGTAAATAGGTAAAGGTAACCCTGATTCACAGGGTCCAAGCCAATTAATTTTATTAAAAATAGATTGGTTATGACGCTATGAAAAATAGAAATAAAAGCAAGTATTACCCATTTGGATAAAAACCAGGCCATCGCCGACGTCGGCTGGGTGCTTGTTAACCGAAACGGGAGGATCGTGGAAAGTAAAAGAGCCCCGACAAACAAACTTAAGGAAAGGAAATAGGGAGCTAACCCCGTTCCATAGTTCGGAACACTATGCACCAATTGCTCTTTAAGCCTGACCGGATTAGACATCATCTCATAAATAGGCTGTCCCGAATGTATTGCATGAATTTGTTTTGCTCCTTCCGTCAATTTATCCGTTAATTCCTTGCTTCCGGAAGCAAGCTTCAATTCACCATCTTTCAAGGATTGCAAATGGCCAATCACGCTATTCCACCCATTATAGACATTTGTCGCCCCAGTGGAAATCTTTGCTTGTGCAGCAGCTAATTGCTTGGCACCACTTGAAAGGTCCTTCAATTTAGCAGCAATCGTGGCTGATCCCGAACTAAGTGTTCCTGTACTTTGAGCAGCTTTATTCAAACCTTGATTAAAAGTGATAAAATTCGAATTAAATTTATCTAGACCACTACTGAGACTATTACTAATTTGGACCATTTGTTGATAGGCAGTGTCATTGGCAGATGCAGGGTGGCTAGTTGCATACCCTTCCATCGCTTGACTTAGTTGCTTTGAGCCATTCACAAGCGGACCTATTCTAGAAGCAAGTTGCGCAGAACTGCTATTTAACTGTTTTAATCCACTTTCCAATGTGCCAATACCACTATTAATCTGCCCCATCCCAGATTGTAATTGTGCCGCACCATCGGATAATTGTGTGGCAGCACTGCCTAATTTTTCTGCTCCGCTTGACAGCTGACTTAATGGCTCGACTTGCTTTTGCATGCCGCTGATAATTTCCTCGGTCCCTGACGTTAAATTGTTCAAGCCTGCAGTAATTTGACCTGAACCTTGACTTGCTTCATTCAATCCCTCCCCGACCGATTTGATATTGCCAAAAACGACTTCCGCATAATTTTTGCTGATTTGCTGGGCTAACTTTGTTCTAATCTTATCGACGGCATTTCTTCCAATTTGCGAGGCAATGAAATTGCTCCCCACATTCACCTTATAATAGAGATTAAGCGGTGTCGGTTTTTGCGCGGTTAGCGTCGTGGCCCTTATGGAAAAATCACGGGGAATATAAATTTCAAAGTAATATTGATTATTTTTTATGCCTTTATCCGCCATTTCTTTACTGACAAAGTTCCATTTAAAACTTTTGTCCGTCTTCAATTCCTTAACCAGATCATCACCTATCGCATACGAGCTGCCTTTATAATCGACTTTTTCGTCATCATTAACAACCGCGACCGGCAGTCTTTCTAAATGAGCGTATGGATCCCAGTTCGCCCATAAATAAGTTCCACTATATAGGATTGGAACAAATAAAATCACAATTAACGCTATCATCAGCTTGGGATTTTTAATAGTTTGTCCCCATTCATGTCTAATCCAGGAAAACATAGTCAATGATTATACACCCTCTACTGTCATATCATACTTTTCATTATTTGTATGAATTGGTAGATTTATGTGCATTGAAAAGAATGACATAAAAATAAAGGGAATTTCCCGTTTTCATGGAAGGATTTTATTAGATAAAAACAGAATATTAAAACATCTATTCATTTCGATAAGCGAAATAGGAAGAAAACTAGGTGGTGTGTAATAGATGGATTTGCTAAACTCACAGAATAATAGAATTATTCCTTACAATCATAAGCTGGCTCCGCTCTTTATTCGCAACACCTTACATTCCCTAATTCCAGAAGGAACAAAGCATATATATGTCGTTGGAATTGGTTCAAATAGGATAAGCGGTGACAGCCTTGGTCCGTTTGTAGGGACCTTGCTTTCTAACTTGTTTCCTAGCCACTTAACTGTATTAGGAAATCTTCAATCTCCTATGGATGCCAAAACCCTAATTCCGGAATTTACCCGGCTTAGCCTTCCAGAAAAAAGTTTTGTTGTTGCGATTGATAGTGTTCTAGGTTCAGTTGGAATCGTAAATTCAATTGTCGTTCGAGAAGGTTCCATGCTTCCAGGTGCAGGTCTTGGAAACCAGCTTCCTCCTATCGGCGACTGCAGCGTGATGGGAGTCGTCCTAGAAAATGATCCATCTATCGAGACTTCTTTATTTTACACAAACCTCCACCTGATCTATACGATGGCTGTTAATATTGCAAAAGGAATTTCACTTTCGGTTCGGCAGTATTTTAATTATCCTTCAAACCACCCGATCCTGCTTCATCATTAATATCAATTATCCCTGTTTACACAGGGATTTTTTTTACTAAAAAAAAATTTTCTGTGTAAACGCAACCAATTTTCTTACAAAATTCATTTATAAAAAAATTAGAGTATAATTGGAAGGGAATAAAAGTAAACAGGGGTAGAGATCATTGGATAAACAAAATAGCAGGTATCGTTGGGTGGTTTTCGCCACCGTCTTGTTCACTTATTTTTTAATCGTGAGCCAAAGGACAGCACCAGGATTAATTTCCGATCAATTAATGAAAGATTTTAATATTACTGCAGCAACTATCGGTCTCTTGACCAGTGTACAATTCTTGGCCTATGCTGGGCTGCAGGTTCCCATTGGTATCCTTTCTGACCGGTTTGGTCCTAATGTGTTTTTAATCGTTGGGGCGATTCTCAATGGGTTAGGAACGCTTCTTTATAGTCTGGCAACAAATGAATATATCCTCCTTCTTGCCAGATTGATGGCGGGTATGGGTGATGCGACGATTTGGGTGAATTTGGTTATAATTATGAGCCAATGGTTTAAAGTAAGAGAATTTGTCAGCTTACTGGGATTCGCCGGGATGGCCGGAAGCTTTGGTTTCTTAATGGCTACCGTTCCTTTTTCCGCTTGGATCACCTTATCTGGCTGGAGAACTCCTTTTTTCATAACAGGAATCATATTATGTTTAAGTGGGCTTCTTTTATATGTTGTTCTCGTAAACAAACCAAAGAAAATTTTTACGAACGCTGCTTTATCAGTTAAAAAAGAGAAAAAGCGAGAAAATACGGTTGTTTTATTAAGACGGATGTTTTCCGATCGACAAGCCTGGGCAACCTTTTTATGTCATTTTGGCGTGGTTGGTACGTATGTTGGATTTATCGGTTCTTGGGCAGTTCCTTATGGGATGCATGTGTACGGGATGAGCCGATCGGACGCAAGTCAGCTGATAATGATTGGTTTAGTTGGGGCAATTATTGGTGCTCCGCTAACAGGCTGGATTTCAGGTCGGCTGAATTCCATAAAAAGACCTTATATCTTTGTCCATCTTATTGTTTTTATAAGCTGGGTTGCGTTCATTTTATTTAATGGGAAGCCATCCCATAGTATGCTTGTGGTTCTTTTCTTTATCATTGGTTATGGAAATGGTGCCAGCTCGTTGACCTTTGCGGTTGTCCGCAAATCGTTCCCAATGAAAGAGGTGGGAGTGATTTCGGGGTTTGCGAATACAGGTGGATTTACAAGTGCGGTGCTTCTGCCAATTATTTTCGGAAAGGTTTTAGACCATTTTCATGCGGCCGGCAGCAGTGTTGGCTATCACTATGGGTTTATCATCCCCGTCCTGTTTTCGATGGTCGGCTTAATTGGCGGAATTCTTATAAAAGAACAACGTCAAGAAGCCAAGCAGCCGAGTGAAATGTTGGCTTAGGTTATTCGTGATTTATAGCTTCATTGCCCGTTGGGTGAAAAAGTTTGCTTCCTCGGGCAATGAAAGTCCATTTCATTTACCGTTGTGCCTAGAAGCAGCCTCTCTCGGGCAATGAAAGCCCGAAACAAAGGAAATTAAAGATTAATATAAAATTTTTTTTAAGACAGAAGGGTTTCTATTGAAGAATTTGGCAATGAACACGGAGGACAAAAGAATACGTTTTGTGATTACTCTGGTAACTGCCTTCGTTGGCGGAATTATTTTCACCATCCTTCATACCCCTATACCATGGCTGCTAGGTCCGATGACTGCTGTCCTGTTTGGTGCAAGGTTGGTGAAACTTCCATTATTCTGGCCAAGCTACATACGTGATACCGGGCTAATCTTTGTGGGCTATTCCATAGGACTGTCGTTCACAAAAGACGCACTGTTGCAAATTCTTGAAAAGCTTCCTTCGATGCTCCTCATGACTGTAACTCTTGTGGTATTTTGCGCGGGAATTGCTTTTGTTGTCTCCAAACTTACCGGTGTAGATTATCCAACGGTGCTAACTGGCAGTATTCCGGGTGGTCTTTCACAAATGATTACCTTTGCCGAGGAAGTCAAAGGAATTGATCTCACAACGGTTACCTTCCTTCAGGTGGCAAGATTATTAATGATCATTTTCTTTGTTCCCTTTCTGATTTTAGGACCTTTTTTTAAAGAAGCTAACTCAGCTCCGGTTGCAGATTTTATTCATAAGTCAGCTGCATTTTCTGGACCTATTTTTCCAACCATTCTTTTGTTTGCGGTTGTCTGTGTGCTTAGTGCTTTTCTTGGAAAAAAACTTAGGTTTCCAACTCCATTTTTGTTGGGGCCGATTATTGGGACTGCCGTCATGAATATATCTGGACTAAATGGGCCTCCCCTTTCCCCAACGATCTTGGATCTATCACAATTCTTGATTGGCGCCTACATCGGATTGTTATTAAAACCGGAAAAATTGCCGCACAAAAGCAAAATGATTACCCTTGCGCTTATTAGCGGCATGGTAATGATCCTTGGCTCCATCGGCTTAAGCTTACTGCTTGTTTTCCATTACCATATTACTCCGTCCACAAGTTTTTTAAGCCTAGCACCCGGCGGTATGGATCAAATGGGTATTCTCGCCCATGAAGTGCATGCCGATTTATCAATGGTAACCGGGTATCAATTATTCCGGCTCCTATTTATCTATTTTGCGGTTCCACCGATATTGAAGTTGTTTTTTAGGGTGCGGAGGAAACCGAAGCAAATATAAAGCGGTGTTCACATGGAACACCGCTTTATTTATTATAGAGTTTTATAATATAAAACAGTCGTATGCAGTTCCCCATTTGCTGACTTGGCAAAGTTCGGGATTCGCCCTGCTTCGATAAATCCTAGTGATTGGTAAAGAATATTGGAGGGGTCTCCTTCTCTTGTATCTAGAACTAACAATGACCGGCCTTCTTGTAATGCCCGTTTCTTTGCTTTTTGCATTAGTGCACGGCCTAAACCCTGCCGCCTAAAGTCAGGGTCCGTTATGAGCTTGGCAATTTCGGCTCTATGTAAACCGTTTGGTTTCGTGCATAAATGTAATTGAACACTCCCTACAATCCGATTGTTAATTTTAGCCACAAATAAAATCACACCAGGCGATGAAACTGTTTCCCAATACTCCCTAGATTGTGATAGTTCCATTGGCGGCAGAAAGCCTACGGCCGCACCATCATCGACTACTTTCACCAATAGCCGGGATAGCTCCGAAATAGATTCCTCAATCGAATCCAATTCCTCAATGATCAAAATAAACACCTCCCCTTTCATGATAACTCACAGCATCAACCCGAACTACAAATATGGCAGATTTTCTTACATTTTAATTACCTTTTTAGCCCATACTGAAATAGGAACAATTAAAAGTGAAGGATGAAGTAGATTGCATGTTGTTTTTGAAGCGATTATCCGTACATGTATTGCCTATATAGTTTTACTGGGCGTTTCATTATGGGTGGGAAAACAGGTAAATTCTCATACAAATTATTATAATTTTGCTTTGTCTATCACGATAGGCTCTTTTATTGCGAACATGGGGTTTGATACGAATCTCCACTTCGCTCCGATGATCTCTTCTTTCCTTGCCCTTATTTTAATCTATTTTTTCTTATCCCTTATTTCTGCAAACAGTCGGCCATTTCGCAAGTGGCTATCCGGGCAGCCCACTGTCATCATTGATAATGGGAAAATTCTTGATGCCAACATGAAAAAAATAAGATATACCTTGGATGATTTAAATCAGCAGCTTCGGGAGCAAGGAATATTTGATTTATTTGAGGTGGAATATGCGCTTTTAGAGGTGAGCGGCAAATTATCAGTATTGAAGAAAACACAATACCAAAATGTCAGTAAAAAGGACGTTAATCCAGCAGCTAATTTAAATGAAAACGTTATGCTGCCAAAGGAACTCATTATGGACGGAAAGTTAATAGAGAAGAATTTTAACCATAATTTTTCAAAAAATTGGCTGGATCAAGAATTAAAATTAAGAAGTTTAGAAATCAAGGCGGTTCAATATGCCGTCATTTCATCCAATGGCAGTCTATTTATTGATTTATTTGACGATCATTTGAAATCACCGTTAGACACCGAATGAAAATGGCTGCCCTAACTACTGGCAGCCACTCTTATTTAGACTCTATTTTTTAAAAGGTAAATCTGCGACCAGTTAACAAACTGAATAAGGCGATAATTAACGCGATACGAATAGCCAATCTTACGATGCGGCCTCTGATTCTAGTACGCAAAATGATGCTGTCGCCGCCAACATATTCTAGTGTTCCAGTAAAGGTCCCATTATTCGTCACAACTTCTACTTCTTCACCAACAAGCTTATGTGCAAAGTCTCGAAAACTTTGTGAGCTCATGCAAATCAACTCCTTTCATTTCTATTAAATGAATTTTTCATAGAAATGATTGGGTATTTGCAGGACAAACTTAATTAAAATTGCTAGACATTGACAACATTCGTTGTTTCATTGAATACGTCCACTAGATAATCTACGGCTGTTAAATAGACCATCCCATTACCTTCGAGCTTAGGAGAATATCCTAACGGGACCGTTCTCCTAATTAATTGGGCATATAGTTCTGGTTCTGATAGATTTCTCTCGAATGCCTGATTTGACAAAGATTTTATTAGAGCCAGTGCCCCGGAGACATGTGGTGTTGCCATTGAGGTGCCGCTAAGTTTAGCATAATTCCCCTTCAAATAAGTAGATAAGATATTTTCACCGGGTGCCACCACATCGACCTCTTTATTAGAATTACTAAAATCGGAAATATGACGTTCAAGGTTGATCGCTCCTACACTTATAACCTCATTATAGGATCCTGGATATTCGAATTCATCTGTAGAACCTTGTCCATCCCCTTCATTTCCTGCAGCAGACACGACGAGAATATTATTGGCTACCGCTTTTTGGATGGCTTCGTGTAATTCCGGTACATCCTCTGGTCCGCCGAGGCTCATCGAGATGATATCTGCCTTTTGTTCAATAGCATAATAGATTCCATTGATAATCCAGTCATATTGACCAGAGCCATTTTTATCAAGTACTTTTACGATTAATAGATTCGCTTCAGGGGCAACTCCGACTACGCCCTTCTGGTTGGCGGTTGCTGCGATGGTCCCGGCAACATGTGTTCCGTGCCCATTGTAATCCTTATAAATCGTTTTGTTTGCTTTGTCATCATTTGTAAAATTGCATCCGCCAATAATCCGTTCCTTTAAGTCAGGATGCGTGAGATCACAGCCTGTATCCAAGATCGCTATGGTGATCCCCTTCCCTTTTGTTTTTTCCCAAACTTTCGGGGACTGAATCATTTCTACCCCTTTTGGTACCTCGGTTACTTCTTCAACCTCTGCCATTACCTGGTACGGAATCAAGCGTACTTTTCGCTCCATCGTATTCCCCCTAACAGATTTTATGGAAGCCAACGCATGATGATAGTAATAGTTTAACAATTCTGAATCTATTAAAATAGATTCCTTTGGACTGTTTTTCCTCCATTCACTTGTAATATAGAGACAAATGATTAAAATGGACAGGCTGTAAAAATTACGAAAAGTAAATTTAATCAAATTATTATACTTTGGTAAACTACTAAAAAATTATCTATGGTACATTGAATTTAGCATTTTACTAAGTTAGAGATAAGAGTTGAGAACATGCTTAATGTGAAAGAAGTAACCAAATTACTTGGTGCCGAGGGTATTACTGCGAGCGAGCAAATGGTTATCCGCTGGATCCTCGATGGAAAATTAAAAGCGAAACGTACTACAAATTTAAACATTGACTACGTGATTAAACCCAATGATTTGGCTTCCTTTATTTTAGAAAAAATAATAGAAGAAAATCGCAGAAAATTTGGTGTTGATTACCAGGATTGGGAGAAAACCTTCAAGGAAAACCAGAAATTGAAAGATAAGATTGAGGAGTTAAAAAGTAGTTTCCGTATCGAGCAAGCGAAAGTGCGATCATTGAAAAAAATGCTGCAGGCAGAATATGCTATATCAGAACCTGCTTCTATCAATTATCAGTCATTATTAGGATTAGAAGCCCATGCTGAAAAAGATTTAGTGAAGAAGGAGTTTAAAAAACTACTAAAAGCATTACATCCTGACCGCGGCGGTGACGATCGGCTTTTTAAGGTGTTCTATGAACACTATGAAGCGGCAAAAACGAATTAGCAATAATATTTTTCTACAATTGAAAGGAAATACATAATGGATGGTGTCGTTTTATGCAAGATTTTTACTATCTTGATAAAAATCTCGGGCTATTTGTAGATAAGTTTTCTAAGATGCTGGCAGGAAAAACTAACCACAATCGAAAAATATTAAGAAAGACAAATCAGATGTCTTACTAATAAGTTGAAAGGTGGTCATTGTCTTGGCTATGGAAATAACCCTACAACAAATTGTCGAAGGAATCCCGAAGTCCTTGTTAAATGCATCTGATAGAGATTTGGAAGGTTTCCAAAACATCATTGATGAAACGATTAAGTTAAGAGAAGCGCATCGAAACCTGCAAAAAATGGTGAAAAACTTCTCCACGACTACCATTCAGCGCTCATAAAAACGATATGTAAAACGGAAGGTGAAAGTCACCTTCCGTTTTTTTTCGTTCAATTACTTTACATCTCATTGCCTCGCCGGCGATTAATTCCTTTGCTCGTTTTCAACTTCAAAAGCGTGGACAAATATTAGTGTTTTTTACCTATTTTTTTATACTCATTTTCTACTAGTCTTGTTTTTCTAAATATCCTATTAATAGGGAAATAATCCTTATTTTTACATTTTTATTTATTTTTATATTCGAAATAATCAGAAAATGCTATTATTTTCCTGTACATATAAAACATTGGGGGGGTTGAATTTTTGAAAAGAACTCTAGTATTTTTGATTAGTTTTTTACTAACAGCCATTTCAACGACAGCGTACGCAGAACAGCCTGGATTATCAGATTTTCCAGAACCCATTGATTCCCAGTCCTGGGTCCTGCCTCGAGATATGTCCTGGAGTGATTACCGTCCTGTTCCCGGTATTGACTGGAATACCGCGGATATTCAGCCGGAAAGAGTTATTAAAGGAGCATTAATAATCGTAGATTTCCCCGACCGCGATTTTATTTTAAGTCAGCCAGAAGGTTCGGAGATAGCCGGTAATCCAATTAGCACTGGAAAAGTGCCTCGTGATCAGCTTGGCAAATGGTGGGAGGATTTCCTTAATAAACCTTCTGCATTAAACAACTATCGCACAGTAAACGAATATTGGCAGGAAAATTCTTTTGGCAAATGGAAAATTGAGCTGAAAGCATTTGGTCCCTATCGAATGGATGGAAATGAATTTGAATATGGACTGAATGAGTTTGGTCAGAAGGTTAATATGCCTGAAGGCTACACAGGTAGAAACCTTCGGTCAGAAGCCGTTCAAAAGGCACTTACAGACATTAACGCTTCTGGTGAGAATTTTGATTTTAGGTTTATTGTTCACTCAGGGTATGATGAATCTGGCGTTTGGCAGGAGCTGGGCGAAATGATGTTCCAAAACGCGGAATCCGTAACCGCTCCTTTTGGACCTAATGTTACTGGCATGCCAAATTCGGCCGTTACTCGTTATGTCCCTTGGACTTCCTGGTATGCAGCAAAAGGTATTTGGTCAAGCGCCGGCGGTGGCACCTCTATCCAAGGTGAAAATGATGGAATGGGTACTTTCGCACATGAATTCGGCCATATTATGAGCCTTGGCGATAACTACAACAATCCATATGGTGTTCCCGTTTCCCGTACTTATTCTGGACCTTGGGAGTTAATGAGCCGCGGCAGCTTCAATGGCCCAGGCGGCCCGCACACAAGATGGATGGTTCCATCCACATTGGGTGCATCGGCCCCGTCACATCATATGCTCCGGAACAAAATCAAGCAAGGCTTCCTAGCACCTGATCAATATCTAAGTTTAGATCGTGACAGGCTTGCCGAAAGCGGTCCTGTCTTTGCGGATATTATTTCGCGTGAGGTGCCGACCGGCAGTCAATTTGGACGCACGGGTCTTCACGGTATTAATATCAGCATGGTGGACAATACACCGACGAACTCACTGACTAATGATTGGCGTGCTGACATGCAGAAAGGTGCCAAATGGTACAATAATTACACCCTCGAAGTTGTTGATAGAGTCGGATACGATTCATTTGTCCCAGACTCTGGAGTATTATTGGCGAAAACAAAGAATACCGAGTCTGCTCCAAACATTTGGGTCATTGATTCGCATAAAGAGGATATCAATCTGGTCGACTTTAAACGGCCGGACGGTACAACTGCTATGCTGTCTAAAGGTGATTATCAGCAATTAGCCGATTCTCTTTTCAAGGCTGGTACCGGGGCTGGAGTTGTTAGTGAATATAAGGATGAATATAACCGTCTCCACTTCTATATTTTAGGAAAAAAATATGACGCAACTGGTGCTCTTTCCTACCGAGTTGCCGTTCGTAATATGGATGGTGCAGGTTCATTTACACGCGGAGTTGCTGTTGCAAATGGCACGTCAGAATTTGCCGCACCTGGAAGAGTCGCTGTTTATAATTTTAGTGTAACGAATACTGGAAATAGCAGTGATCTCATCCGTCTGAACGCCAAGACCCAGGCTGGCTGGGATATCATGTTGGAGAATAACGTTATCGAAGTGGAGGATGGAAAAACAGTTAATGTTCCGGTTTATGTAAAGATTCCTAAAAATAGCAAAACGGGTGTTCAACCGGTGCCTACGGATCTTACATTTACTAGTACATCAGAAACGGATCCTGCAAAATCGGCTAGCGCCACTCGACGAATTGGCGCTGGGAATGGAAAATAAGATTTTTCCCGAGGCTGAACCAAATATTTTGGTTCAGCTTTTTCAATTATGTGAAGCCTTTATTCTCGATTCGCAAATAAACTACGTGAATCCACAAATAATTTAGATAAATTCGCAAATATATCAGGTAAATTCGCAAATAATAAATAAATTTTTGTAAGATCGTATATTTTTTAATGTAATATTACACTTCAAAATAATTTATCAGCGAATCCACAAATCCCTTGTAACTTTTCTCCCTTAAATCCGAAAAAAAGCATTTCCCTGCATTCGAATTTATTTTTCAACCATCCTATAAATGGAGGTGAAATTTATGCCAAAAAATAATCCGATTGAATACTCCGGAAAGGTTCTGGATCAGCGAAATAACCTGACGGGGCCGGATGATTCGGGTAAAAACGGGTATCCAAAGGCACCAAAACACGTTGTTATACAAGAGTCAAATAGGAAGGAGTGATACGCATGGATGGAAAGTATAATACAAATGATGATGCCACGGTAGAAATGAAGAAAGCTTTGAGTAAATCACAGCCCAGAAAGAACCCGAATATGAGCGATGCTGAATATAAGATGAAATTTGAAGGAAAGAAATGCTAGTTTAAACAAGCAAAGGGCAAGGTTGAACCTGCCCTTTTTGTGTCTCATTTTGGATATAGAATTTCATCAATGATCCCATATTCTTTTGCTTCCTCGGCACTCATGAAAAAATCGCGGTCTGTGTCTCGTGCTACTTTTTCAAGCGGCTGCCCTGTCCGCTCGGAAATGATTTGATTAATATGCTCCCTTAGTTTGAGTATTCGGCGCGCGGAAATTTCGATTTCGGTTGCCTGCCCTCTCGCTCCACCTAATGGCTGATGAATCATGATTTCACTATTTGGCAGCGCATATCGTTTCCCCTTCGTCCCCGCCAGCAGCAGCATCGCTCCGAATGATGCCGCCATGCCGGTACAGATCGTTCTAACATCCGGTTTAATGAATTGCATCGTATCAAAAATCGCAAAGCCCGCTGAGGTGGACCCGCCAGGGCTATTAATGTAGAGGGAAATCTCTTTATCCGGCGCATCCGCTGCTAAAAATAGTAACTGGGCAACCACACTATTAGCCACGTGATCATTGATTTCATCCCCAATGATAATAATTCTGTCCTTTAATAACCGTGAATAAATATCATAGGAACGCTCACCGCGATTGGATTGTTCGATTACATATGGAATGGTGCTCATCATTTTTTCCTCCTTAAAGCATTTAATTGGCTATGCCGCCATACAGAGAGTGCTTGAAGGAGATTGAGATGGAGTTGGTCTTGTAACGAGATTTGTTACGTTAAACATACTTTGTATAGTTGGAATAGCTTGAATAAGAACAGCAGGGTCTTCATTTAATAACGATTCTTTAAAAAGCTCTGTAAGCTGCTCCCGCTCCTCTGCATCCCAGAAAGTATCAACTGAATGAGATTGATCTTCTTCTTTTTCCAACCGCTTTTTCGCTCGATGCAAATTGGACTTCACCGCCATTTCTGTTGTTTCTAATATGTCGGCAATTTCCTTTATTTGATATTGAAATGCTTCTTTTAACAAAAAGATGATGGCTTGCTTTGGTGTGAATTGCTCAATCAGCATTTCGACAGTCTCATCCAATTGCTGGGATGTTGATACCTTTTCTATTTCGGATTCAATCGTTTCATGCTTCCTTTTTCTGAGCAGATCAATCCAATGATTGTAGGCAATTTTGTTTAATAAAGCGGGAGACATTTTTTGTTGATATTTCAATGCTTTTAGAAATGTTTCTTGAGCGATGTCATCGCCATCCCATTTATTTTGAGCAATGAAGCGGCAATATCGCTGCAGTTTTGGATAATGCTCTTTCCAAAATAAATTCTCTCCCTGATTTGGGTCTTCTACGGGGAATGGTCTAAGCTTGTGTGACATGTTTTTTCACTCCTTTAGCACTCTCTATCCTTTAAACGTTTTAAGGCAGGGGAAAAGATACGGGTTCAAAAAATTTTTTTTATTAATATATGCGGGTTAAAATTGATTATCTAGGTAATTTACCTTTTGAATTAGGCGCTCTATTTCTCCTAATACCTATGGTGTATTTTTCTGGAGGACATTCTTTTTTTAGCATTTGGATGCTGTTTACCCATATATTTATTCTACACCACTATTAAAGGGGGAATTGATTTTATGAATCAACAAACCTTAATAATGGATTTAGATGATACCCTCATCCACTGCAGCAAATACTTTAAAGAGTCTAAAAACAAATTTGCTGATCAAATGCTGGATTGGTTTCATTCCGCAACGAAAGAAGAGATCCTCCAAAAACAGTTAGAGATTGACTTAAAAAATGTAGAGGAATTCGGCTTACATTCTTCCTTATATCCAGAATCACTCGTTTTAACCTATAAATATTTTTGCGTGAAATACGGAAGAGGAATAACAGATTGTGAAGTAGAACATATACACAGTATCGGTCAGAGTGTTTTTCAGATAGATGTGCAGCCCTTCCCTTATTTATATGAAGTATTAGAAAGGCTACAGGACGATGGCCATGATTTATATTTATTTACTGGCGGCGATAAAGAAAATCAAAGAAGGAAAATTGACCAATTAGGATTGGAAAATTACTTTGAACAGCGTGTGTTTATTTTTGAACACAAAAATTCGGACGCGTTGCAATTGGTCCTGGATGAGATTAAAACGGAGAAGAATTCCACCTGGATGGTCGGTAATTCTCTAAAAACTGATATTAAGCCAGCGATTGATCTTGGAATTAATGCCATTCATATCCCAGCAGAGTTTGAGTGGAGCTATAACATCGTGGATATAGATATTGTACCAAACGGGACTGTGGCGGAATTGCAGTCTCTGCTCCAGCTTCCGGAATATTTACGGGATTATGCTTTTTATCAGATAGCTAAATAACAGTAAAAACCTTGATTCAGTGACATGAATCAAGGTTTTTTATTTTACATAAAATGACGCATTGAAATTTGCTGGTCTTTATTTTTTTCGTACAACTTTTCAACCATTTCTTGATGGACCGCTTCATTTACACTCATTTTCCTTTTATTGATGGTAATGGTTAAGAAAAATATATTTAAAGTCATTTTTGGTTCCTCCTTTGTAAACTTTTTCCTGTATCTTTTGACTTAATTATAATGTCTGTTCCTTTTTACCGAATCGATATTGGGAAGGATTTCTTCTCCATTGTTGGTCTAAAAGGTCTATGGTACCCTGGTCGTAGAAATTAATTTAAAACGACTAGTCAGTTTATTTGATGCCCAAAAAATATATGCTCTAATTTAAATTCCTCCTCCTTAAATAGACTATATAGTCTATTTTATTTTACCTTATCTTGGAAGGTTCATCAATTATAAATAATAAAAAAGACAAGCATCCAATCAAATGCCTGTCAAAACTGTCCGCGTAGAGTGGACAAATTATTTAAAATGTCTTTTTGCGGTGCCTGACACCCTATAAACAACACATATATACCCTTTCCGGTCTTCCAACGGTTCCGTAGGCCAGGTCGGCGGCTATTTTTTCTTCGGCTACGAGGTGTTCGAGGTAGCGTCTGGCGGTGGTTCGGCTGACGCCGATTTCTTTGGCAACCCGTTCGGCTGTTAGACCCTCAGCAACTTTTTCGAGAACCTCCAGTACCTTATCGAGAGTAAGCGGGTCAATCCCTTTTGGCAAATACCCCCTCTCGCCACTTATGCCTCCCGCTCCATCGCTTTCCTTACGCAAAAGCATGTCCACCTGCTGCTGGGTAACATGGGTATTTTCCATATTAAATTGAATCAGCCTTTTATGATACTCTTGATATCTTTGCAAAGATTGCTTAAATCGCTCAAAAACGACCGGCTTAATGATGTAATCAAATACACCAATGCTAATCGCTTCCTGGACCATTTGAATCTCTTTAGTGGCCGTTATCATGATGACGTCCATTTGTTTTGCTTGCTGTTTGGTTTCCTTCAATAGCTCAAGTCCATTCATATCTGGAAAATAGACATCCAATAAAAGCAAATCCGGTTGCAGGATCTCGATTAAGGTCTTTGCCTCCACATAACTGGCAGCAATCCCAACCGTTTGAAACCCTTCCAGCTGTTCCAGAAACCGTTTTTGAATTTCAGCAATCCTTAAATCATCCTCAACAATTAACACTTCGATAGGCTTGTTTCCCGTCATTTTCATTCAATCTCCCCCTTTGCTTCGGTATCGCCACCGTAAAAATCGTTCCCTCACCCGCACTCGAAGAAAATGTAACAAATCCCCCTAAATCGTTTATCGCTTTTTGTACCAAATTTAAGCCAATTCCGGCATTACTGCCTGTATTCTTGGTTGAAAAACCTGCCGAGAAAATTTGGTCCTGATGCTTTGAATCAATCCCTTGCCCGTTATCTTCTACTTCAATAATCAGGTCTTTTCCAAGATCCGTTAAAAACAGCGAAACGCGTTTTTCATGCAAGCCATTTTCCCTAACAGCTTCAAAAGCATTATTGACTAAGTTCCCAATAATCGTCACTAATGAATCTCTGCTAATTTCAAAAGGGATATCCTTAAAACTGCTTTCTCTATCTATTGAAAGATCAATTTTTAACTCACTCGCTAAACTTACTTTCCCTAAAATGAATCCTGCAATAATCGGATCCGGAATTTCCTGCATTAAAAATTGAATAAACCCTTGGGCTACGTCCACTTCTCTTGAGATAAAATCAACCGCTTCTTTATAGGAGCCAAGCTGGATCAAGCCAAGTAAAGTGTAAAGCCGGTTGGAATATTCATGCGTCTGGGCACGAAGTCCTTCCGCATAAGCTTTTACATGTGATAATTCCTGAAGCAGCGAAGCAAGCTCGGACTTATTCCGGAAGCTGGCAACAGCTCCTACGACTATTCCCCGTTTGTTAAAAATAGGAATGCGGTTAGCCAAAAAGACGTCTCCAAAAATAATTATTTCCTGATCATACTCTGCCTGTCCTGATTTAACCACGTCATACAGCTTCGTATTTTCAATAACCTCATCGATTTTTTTGCCCCTTAGTAAAATATCATTCGGAACATTCAAAATTTTATGAGCAGTTTCATTTACTACAGTGATCCGACCACCGTTATCAATCGCAATGATCGCCTCATGAATGGACTCAAGTATCGCATGCTTTTCCTGATACATCCAGGCTATTTCCTTTGGTTCAAGTCCGAAAATGGCCCTTTTGATATTTAATGAGATTAGTATTGCAGCAATTAGTCCCCCTGCTAATATAATCAGTGTAGCAACAAAGATTTTTTGTTGTATTTTCGAAACTTCTTTTTGAATTTCAGTCTGAAGATAACCAACCGAAACAACACCAATCACCTGACCACCACTAAAAATCGGTGCTTTTCCTCTTAAAGAGGGCCCCAAGGTCCCTGTCGATTCAGTAATGACTGATTTCCCTTTAAACACAAGGTCATTATCTCCCCCAACCATTTTTTCACCTAAACGGTCCGGATTTGGATGCGAATATCGGATTTCATTCCGGTTCCCAATGACAATAAATTCAGCCCCAACTTGATGTCGAATATTTTCAGCAATAGGCTGAATTATGGCAGCTGGATTATCGGTTCGAAACGCAGCTTGTATTTCAGGCATATTGGCGATCGATTGCGCTACAGATAAGGCCTTCGAGCCGATTTCATGCTTCAGATTGGTTTCCATAATATTTTTAAAAGTAAATTCAATAATCGTTCCCATCACAATAATGAGAATGGAGATACCTAGCATTAACTTTGTATGTAATCGCATTCAACCACCTCTAACTCTATCATATTAAAAAAATCTACTATTAAAAAGAGGACAAAAAAATAAAACAGCCATTTTAAGACTGTTTTTATCTTTACAAGCGATAATCTACCATTTTTTTTCTTTTACTAGCTAATTTGCCAATAATCAGCCGTAAATTTTTTAAGCCTTCACTTAAACGGGCCTTTCGATCTTCGATCATCCTCTTAACCTCATTAGGATTTGGTCCTCCCTGGATCCTTCTCACTTCGACAAAGTGCTCAGAGGATATGATTTTTTTCCATTCCTCTTCATTGAACGATACATTAGCCAAATCCTTGAGCATTGAATTTATTTCATCCACCTCCCAATCGAACAACTCTTTTTGCTCTTTAACAGTCCTTCTTGAAAGAGTACTCGCGATGGAATGTGCTTTTTTAAAGGGAATATCATAGTTCCTTGTCAAGGTGTCGGCGAACTCCGTAATAGTGATGCTGGATTTTTCAGACATCACCTTTAAATGCTCCTCGTTTACATCTAGTGTCAATATAACGGCATACATGATTTTCATTACGCGGTTAGCTTTCGAAAATGCCCGATATAAATGAGGCTGTAGGTCATCTTCAGTATCGACAATATCCCCGAAGGGCGTATTATGAATCATTTGGATCGCCGCGAGAGCCTCACCAGAGGAGCTGCTTGCCAGTGCCCGTGAATGTTCAATCGACACGGGATTCCGCTTCTGGGGCATAATGCTGCTTACTTGGACATAGGGGTCCGCAACCTTGAATGAGCCGAATTCTCTTGTGACATGCATGAGGAAATCTTGAATCCATCTTCCAGTATTCACCATGCAGGCCATTAAAGCGGTGGACGCTTCTAATAGATAATCGGCACCCGCGACAGAATCATATGAGTTTTCTATTACTTTATCAAACCCTAATAATTCACAGGTACGAGAACGGCTGATAGGAAAACCGGTCGTCGATAAAGCGGCGGCCCCGAGCGGTGATTGATTAACCGTATCAAATGCGGACCAAAGCCGTTTGATGTCCCGCATCAACACATCATATATCGCCAAGAAATAATGCCCTAAGGTCGTTGGCTGTGCGGGCTGGGTATGGGTATAGGCAGTCATATACGTTTCGCTATGTTCTTCAGCCTTCGCTAGTAATACCTCACCCAATTGATAACTACTCACAAGCAGCAGTAAAAGATGTTCCCTTAACACCAAGCGGTACATGGCCACCCCCATATCATTCCGGCTTCGCCCGATATGAATTTTTCCGGCAAGCTCATCGCCAATTTCCTCCGCTATTTTGGCTTCCATCATGAAAAATAAATCTTCATACTGAGGATCGTAATGGATTTGTGCTGTTTCTGTACTAGCAACCTTATTAATCCCCTCAAGCATTTTTCTAGCTTCGGCAGTTTTAATGATTTGCTGCTCCTCGAGCATGATCACATGTGCCCGGTGGATATCGAACATGACGTGAAATAAATAATCTCGTTGATCATTAAAAACCGGCTTTAATAATTCTTCGACATAGGTTTTTCCCGGAAAAACCCGCCCTTCCTTTTTAATAAACTCATTATCCATACGTTCCACTCCGATTAATGTCCTTTATTTAATTATACGAATGAATTATTTTAAAGTGATTTTAAAAAAAATCTTTCGACGCACGAAACAAGATGCTATAATAAGCAAATGGATTTACATCAATGTTCGATCAGAAAGGCGTGTCTATGCCTATGTCAGGTAGTAATCAAAAAACTCTATTAAGCTTGTTTTTAGTATCGGTGCTGTGGGGATGCAATTATCCTGTCAGTGCATACTTGCTTCAAGAATTTTCACCCGTGTTTTTGTCCACAGTCCGGATCTGTTTTACTTCACTGTTTTTAATCATTCTTGCATTCTCCCTAAAAGGAATGAAGCGGCCAACGAATACGGAGTGGAAATACCTGCTTGGTGTCGGTATCTTTGGAACGCTTCTTAATCAAACCTTTTATTTTACTGGGCTCAAACACACCACACCTGCAAATGCTTCCTTAATCCTTTCGCTTTCGCCCATTGCTACGATTCTATTAGAACGGATTATATTTAAAGTAAAATTAACCTTAAAGAAAGCCTCGGGAGCGTTGATTAGCTTGATTGGCGTATTTTCAATTATTGGGGTTGGAAAAGGTTCAATCGGAATTTCATGGGGCGATTTCAATATTTTAATCGCGATGCTTTGTCTTTGCATAAGTCTATTATTTATTCGGGGATTATCGAAGACAATGAATTCCTTTGTCATTACGATTTATGCAACGGTCCTTGGCAGTGTCTTAATGATTCCCGCCGCTGGTGTGGAAGGGATTGTCAGCGGATTGGTCATCAGCCCTTCCATTTTCATGTGGATTTTACTGATTGCTGCAGGGATTCTCGCACAAGGTGTGGCCGGTTTTTGGTGGAATAAGGGAGTTGCGAAGGCTGGGGCAGGAACTGCTTCCATGTTCATGAATATTCAGCCGTTTGTTGCGATTATTGCATCCCACTTTATTTTAGGAAACCCGATTTTAATAAGCCAAATTATTGGTGGAATTCTCGTATTATCTGGGGTATATATCGCGAATTTACCTTCTGTGAAACCTTTTATAAAAGCTCAGCCTAACAAAATGGCTTAATTGGAATTTTTTTCCTAGAACATTCTTTTATAAATCACATATCTTAACAATAGGTGGTACACCAAAAAAAGACCGTATCCCGATTGATACGGTCAAATATAACTCTAGAAGTTTATGAATAATCCATCAGCGTCTGCCAACGCAGGTGGATTATTCTTTTTGTGTAGTTATATTCCTCATGGACGATCACTCTTTTCTTATGGTAATTGTATTGTTTTAATATGCTCTAAATTCCTGTATACCCTTTCTCCATCCGCTGTTATTAAGGTTATTTTGTTATTGCGAATTTTTTGAAGCAGCCCAATTTTTTCAGTATGTTCCCCACCATCAATAATCACTAGTTGATTTTCAAATTTTTTCAACTGCTCATTTAGTGACCTTGCTAATGGTGTGGCTTTAGACATTTGCTGTAGATTTTCGCTGGTTAATGAGTACGGTGTTGTGTTAGGCGGATACGGAATCAGCCATTTAACATGATTCATCGAAATAAACATTTTTTTGTATACAGGGGAGTGAAAAACAAAATAGTCATTCATAATGCTGGTTAGGTACCCATGAATGGATTTATTCCCTGTTATATACACCTGAACAAATAATCCTTTAGCAAAATTTAATGCTTTCCGAAACGATATCACATCCATTTCAATCGGTTTTTCTGAAGGGGGTTGGTAGGTATCCTCCTCATCCTCGTTTAACATGGTTTCTTTCAATCTTTGAACATGAATAAAGGGAATGTAGAGAAAGGAATGGTTTTTGTTATCGTATAAAACTATCATGTCCAATCCACTATCCAGGAGGGTGCCTTTGTGAAAATTCCCTCCTGAAATTTCAACCTCAATATTTTTCCCTATTAAATCAACAAAATCAACTAACATCTTAAATCTCCTTTTCCCGAATGGTTTAGTTTTGCAAAACACCGCCAAAAAGCCAGGAAACCCAATAATATAAAACCACTAAGGTGAATAATACTGCAGGTGGTATGACAACACTTGTGATTATAACGTATTCCCACCAGCTAATTTTCACTTTTCCTTTTCTAACAATGTGCATCCACATCAGGGTTGCTAGCGTCCCCATTGGAAGAAGTAACGAGCCCATATCACTGCCAATTACGTTCGCTAAGTAGGCTACTTTCAATTCAAGTAAACTTAGATCCATATTCGTTAACGTAAGTGTTCCAACCATAAGAGCCGGGTGATTATTAAAAATATTGGAGAGTACTGAGAGAAGAACGCCCATCATCACGCTCGCATGGAGCAGGCTTCCAGCAACAATCGGCTCCATGAAACCAATCAGCCAGTCTGTTAAGCCAATGTTATTCAGACCGTAAATTATGACATACATACAAAAGGCGAAAACAATGATATACCACGGGGTTTTTTTCAACATATCGATCGGCGGTATTTTTAAATAGGCCCACCGCCAAGCTAAAAGGACCAACGAGCCAAATACAGCCATCATAGAGACAGGAATGTTTAAAAACGAAGCGACGAATAGGCTGACTCGGACAGCAAAAACGAACAAAAGAACATTGCGCATAAATCTCGAGCGTTCTTTTTCCGAATTATGCTGAATTCCGGACCTTAGTGGATGGTAGGATTTAAGCGACAATCCTGTTACTTCAGTTGGAACTTTTTTCGGCAATACTTTGTAAAAACGAAGGAACAAAAGCCCAACGAGCAGTAGCAATCCAAGTGTTGCCGGTACAAACATCATCGCTGTGTGCAAGTACAGACTCATATGCACAATTTTTAAAGCGATTAAATTAACAATATTACTTACCCCAATCGGAGCACTCGAAGCGGTGGCAATCAGCCCTCCAGACAGCAAATAAGGGATTTTTTGATGATTTTTTAAGCCCATATTGTTTAATAGCATGACTAGAATGGGTGTGGTGATTAAGATGCTTCCATCATTATTGAAAAACAGTGTCATCAGAAAGCACAAAAGGTTGACATACCAAAATAACCGAATCCCTGAGCCCTTTGCCTTCGCCGCCAATTTTTCTGCTACCCAGTTGAAAAAACCAAAGCTTTCTAATACGATTGCCATGACAATTGTCGCCATGATCGTAATGGCAGCACCACTGATAGTGTCGGCAATGATACCAAGGTCAGCGAGTGTAACACTACCGCTTAGCACAACAATAATCGCACCAATGGAGGCGGGGATTGCTTCATTAATGCCTCTTGGCCTCCAAAGGATAAATCCGAGGGTAACCAAAAAAGTAATGATGGTTATCCAAACGGTTAAATGAACCATATTTTTCTCCTTTCATCTAGCTGTTAATTCAGAATGTTTCTCTGAGACGACTTACCTCCTAATTACGGTTAGTCCGCTAATGTCCCCCCCTTCCATCTGTCCTTCTTGTGTTCTTGTACTCTATCTATATGTATCCCGCATAAGACAGGCTTTAGGTTTGTACCCTTTTTTCCCTTAAATCCACTAGAGTCTAAAAAATATCACTAGTTTTTTTAAAAAAATAAAAAAGCGAAGCCATAAGCTTCGCTTGGTAAGATCTTTTATCCTTCAACATTAATAATGACTTCTTTCCCTCTTCTTTTCATCATGAACGGTACAATCAGCCAGAGGGCTGTAATTAGTAGGAAGGCTAGTGAAATCGGGCGGGTAAAGAATACACTGTAATCGCCATTCGAAATGGTTAATGCTCTTCGCAGGTTATTTTCAACCATTGGTCCCAATACCAGCCCTAGAACGAGCGGAGCGATTGGGTAGTCGTTTTTGCTTAAGAAGTAACCTGACACGCCACAAGCTAATAAAAGTAATAAATCGTACATCGACACCTGCACGGCGTATACTCCAAAAATAGAAATCGCGATAATCATCGGAATTAAAAATTGCTTTGGTGTTTGAATAATTTTTGCGAACACCTTTACTAGTGGCAGGTTTAAGATCAACAGCATGATATTTCCAATAAACATACTAGCAATCAGGCCCCATGCCACCTGCGGATGGTCTTCAAATAATAATGGACCCGGCTGGACATTGTACATCATTAACGCTCCCATCAGGATCGCCGTTGTTCCAGATCCCGGGATTCCCATAGTTAATAAAGGGATCATCGCCCCGCCAGAGGCTGCATTATTGGCGGATTCCGGTGCTGCTACCCCAGCAATCGCGCCAGTGCCAAATTTCGCTGGGTTTTTCGAAATCTTTTTTTCTAATAAATATGAGAAGAAGGATGCCAGCGTTGCCCCGGCTCCAGGCAAAATACCGACGAAAAACCCTAAAATCGATCCACGGGCAATTGGTCCTGCGGATTCTTTCATCTCTTCCTTGGATGGGATTAAATTATTTATCTTCGCCATTTCCCCATCTTCTTCTTCTTTTTCTAAAATGGTTTTGAATACTTCACCAAGGGCAAATAATCCAACCGCAATCGTTAAGAATTCAATTCCCTGGTACAGCCATGGCACATCAAAGGTAAAACGGGCAATTCCTGACACACTGTCAATCCCGATGGTTCCTAGCAGTAACCCGCAAACAGTCATAATCAACGCTTTTGTAACCGATTTTCCAGCTAAACCGCTGACAGCCCCGAGACCCAAAAGCATCAAGGAAAAATATTCTGCCGGACCAAATTTCAGTGCCACCGCTGATAATGGTTTTGCTAGGAAGATCAGAGCAAGCAATGTGACAATACCTGCAACGAATGAACCAATTGCCGCAATCGATAATGCACTTCCGGCTCTTCCCTTTTTGGCCATTTGATAGCCGTCCAGGGTTGTAACAACGGAAGAAGATTCACCAGGTGTATTTAATAAAATCGAAGTGGTTGAACCACCGTACATCGCTCCATAATAGACTCCAGCCAGCAATATTATCGCACTAGTCGCCGCTTGCTCGGGCGGAAGGCTACCAGTGATGGAGGCCGTTACAGGGATAAGCAGCGCGACACCGCTCATCGGGCCGATTCCTGGCAGCACCCCAACAGCTGTTCCAATTAAAACCCCTACAAATGCAAAAATAAGATTATACCAAATAAGTGCGGTTCCAAATCCTTGAAATAAATAATCGAGTGTACTCATTTTTAGCCTCCTCTCTTAAAACCAAATTGGCCAGCCTGGCAGTGTCCCTTTTAACACGTCTACAAATAAAAAATAAACGAGTCCAGAAAAGGCAGCAGATATAATGATGGAAGTCAGCAGCTTAGAACGCTCCATCGTTTGAAAACACACTAGTAAAAATAAAAAGGTCGTAATCACATAGCCGATGGTTTCCAGCGTTAAAATATAAATCAAGGTAGCCAGAAAGATAATAAGGAATGGTTTGTACTCTAATTTTTCCGTCTTGCTCTGTCCGCCCTTTGACACATTCGTTTCGAAAAACAAGCGGATACTTAATAAAACAAGTATGATTCCAAGTACAAAAGGAAAAATGTCCGGTCCTACAACACTTCCATAGGATGAACTTGATAGATGCCTGCTGCCGATAATAAACAGTACGCCAACAGCTAGAAAGACAATGGATGCAATCCGATCAAACTTAATAGCCATTCATAAATCCCCCTTTTTTAAAAATCGGGAAGGAGAAAGCTAACTCCTTCCCGTACACTTTTTACTTCTGCATGCCCAATGCTTCTAGTAATTGTTGAACTTGTTTATCTTGCTCACCTAAGAATTTTGTGAAATCAGAGCTATTTTTATATTCTAGTTCCCAGCCTTGTGTCTCTACTTCTGTCTTCCATTCAGGAGATTTTACAAGTTTATCGATTGTTGTTTCCCAGTAGGATTTTGCTTCTTTAGACATTTTTTCTGGACCAAACACTCCGCGCCAAATCGTGAACTCAGCATCCACACCTTGTTCTTTAGCCGTTGGCACGTCCTTAAAATCACCGCCTAAACGATCAGCAGCCGTAACAGCGAGCACACGAACCTTGCCAGCTTTTAGGAACTCTTTTACGCTAGAAGCATCTGTTCCAATCACATCAGCGTTACCGCCAAGAAGGGATGTAATGGCCTCCCCGCCGCCATCGTAAGAAACATATTTTATTTTTGTAGGATCCACACCAAATTTAAAGGCAGGAAGAATAGAAATTAAATGGTCCATAGAACCTGGTGCGGAACCACCGGCAAAGGTAAGTTTGCTAGGATCCTTCTTGACTTCATCTAAAAGGGACTTTAAGTCAGTAAATTTGGAATCCTTTTTGACAACAATCGCTCCATAATCTTTTGTCAATTGAGCAAGAGGTGTTGTATTTTTGTAGCCGTAAGGGCTGTTTCCTTCTTTTTTCAAGTTGTTGATAATAATCGGCGGTGAATTAACGAACAGCATTTCGTTATTTGCTGATTGCTGTGTGGCGTATTCAGCCATAAACACGGCACCTCCGCCTCCTGGCTTATTCTCCACTGTTAATGGCTGACTGACGAGCTTCGTTTCGCTCAATACTTTTGTAAAGGAGCGGGCTGTTAAATCCCAGCCGCCGCCAGCTCCAGATGGGGCTACGACAGAAATCGCTTTTGTAGGATAGCTTGGACCAGCCTCTTTTTTACTAGAACCTGAACTTGCTGTTTCTTTACTGCTGCAAGCGCCTAAGCTTAATGCCAAAGCACCTGCACACATTACTGCTGAGATTTTTTTGATCGAAAACATTTTTCTATTCCCCCTTGTAACCGTTTTCTTAATTTTACTTAAAATTTAGAAGATTCATAGTTTTTGCATTTAAACAGCATTAAAAACTTATAAACCATTTTGTTCATTTTGTTCACGACATGAAATAAAGGGGACGATCCCTGATATGTAAATTCGATATCAAAATTCAAAGGCTGCCTCAAGGACAGCCTTTTCTATTTTCAACCATAATTATTGTCCTTAATGATGCCCTCCCTGGCCGTGGTGGTATCCATGGCCTGGATAATATCCGCCATGGCCATGATGATAGCCATGGCCTGGATAATATCCTGCGTGGCCATGATGATAGCCATGGCCTGGATAATATCCGCCGTGGCCATGATGATAGCCATGGCCTGGATAGTACCCGCCGTGACCATGATGATAACCATGCCCTGGATAATATCCGCCGTGGCCATGATGGTAACCATAGCTTGCACCTGGATTCACTACATAAATTCCATGCAGCTGTCGTTGCATCTACATCCCTCCTCAATTAGGTTACAAAATAGTGTATGTATCCCTTTAGAAAATTGGGATAGGCTCCAGCTTAGACTCGAAATTCGTGGCAAAGGAAGCGGAAAATTGTTAAAAAAAAGAAAACGCCATTCAATGATGAATGACGTCTTTCTAAACTACTTCCTTAATTGCAGCTCCGACAAACTTTCGCTTTTGTATATAAATAAGTCTTAAGGATAAGGCGACTCCTGCTGCCAGCAAACCAACGGTCAGCCCAATCCAGTAGCCTCTTGCACCCAAGCTGGTAAAGTTGGCGAGAAGGTATCCGACTGGTAAGCAGATCAGCCAGTATGCAATTAAAGTCATGATAAAGGCTATATTCACATCTTTATACCCTCTTAATGCAGCCTGAGCAGTTGCCTGAATGGCATCCGCGATTTGAAAAAATAAGGCAAATATTAAAAAGTTTGCCGTTAAGTTGATGACAGCTGTTTCATTCGAATAGAAGCCGGCGACTTGATAGCGGAAGGCTACGACAAGTAATCCTGTTAAAATGGCGATTAATATGGCGAGGTACACACCAAGCCAGCTATATTGTTTCGCATCTTTATAACGCTTTGCCCCCACCTCAAAACCAACAAGTACAGTCTGGACCATGGAAATGCTGATGGGAATCATATACAAAAAGGAGACAATATTTAAGGCAGATTGGTAAGCAGCAATCGTGGTCACATTAAATTTACTTAAAAGGATCGTCACCACCGCAAACATACTCGTTTCAAAAAAAGTAGAAAGCCCCATTGGCACGCCAATTTTTAATATCTCCTTACATTTTTCCCATGAAAATTCCTTCATGTTTTCAAATATTGGAAAGGTAGAAAACGGTTCTTGTTTTTTCACGATGAAAATGGTCATTGCCATAAAGGCCCAATCGGTAATGGCTGTAGCATATCCAGCCCCTGCCCCGCCAAGCTCTGGGAAGCCCCAATTTCCAAAAATCAACACGTAGTTTAACAAGAAATTAAGCGGCAGGGATATTATCATAATGATCATGATCACCCTAGTCTTTCCAAGTGCATAAATAAAGGATCTCAGAACATTAAAAATAAACAGTGGCAGGATTCCGAAACTAAGTCCGACGAGGTAATCAAATGCAGTATCCTTAACTCTTGCTGTCAGGTTCATGCTATCTAAAATCGGATCTAACAAGAAGAAACCAAGAATAATTAATAGAATTGTGATAAATACAGAAAGATATAATCCATGTTTTACAACCGAGGTTACCTCATGGCTCTTCTTCTCACCAAACCGCTGTGCTGCTATAGGGGAAACCGCCAGCAGTATGCTGCTGATTCCTGTGAAAATCGGACTCCATATCGAGGAGCCTATTGCTACGCCAGCCAGATCGGAAGAATTGTATTTTCCTGACATAATCGTATTAAAAAACACCATTGAAAACATGCCAAGCTGTGTAATTAAGATGGGAATTAACAGGACGAAAATTTGTTTCGTCTTTTGTTTTATGGTAAAAGTCTGATTCATAAGTGCGTTCTCCTTGAGAAAATAAAAACCCGAAATTTCATTATACGCTATATTGGATTATAATTCCGCACTTTTAAATTCATTCTCCAAAAAAAGAGAACTTCCCTTGGAAGTCCTATTTCTTTACAATTTTTGATGGGTTATTAACCTTGTACAATACTGGTTCATCAACGAGGAATTCTTCTTCGACGTCTTTTCCTTTTGCCAATTTCTTAGCGGCCACTTTGCCATCAAATTCAAGGGAATCGCCAGGAGCTAGTTCGAATTTTTTGAGTGTTTTACTGTGACTGCACCACGCGAGGCCAAGGTCAAGTGGGTTATCCTGTACAATCTGCACATTTTCTAAAACCACCACTTCATCATTTTCTTCATTAAATGGATTATAGGTCATCGCAAATTGTTTCACAGTAGCCGTAAAATGAACTTTATCAGCCGGAAGCTCGAGTTTAGGCGCTTTCTCTTTCTTTGGTTTGGCCTCCTTTGCCTTTGGTTTCGGAGAATCTGCTTTTTGAGCTGTTTCCTTTTTCACAGGGGCTGGCTCCGTATTCTCTGTTATTTCTTTTTCCTCAATCGTCAGCAGGCTTTCTTTTCCAAAGCTTCCTGACTGCATTTCTTTTAAATATGCAGGATGAATGCAGCTAACCTTCCCATCCTGAAATTCAATAACCAGAGTATTTAACTCACCATTATTTCCGTAAGCTTCATAGCCTTTGATGGTTACGATTCGCTTGGCGTTTCTGTCCTTGTACCAGAATTCCTTTTTGGCCTCTTTTGCGGAGGATAAACCCCATTCCTTTAATTTTTCCTTATAATGATCCTCGTCGCGGAAGCTTTCATATTCCCCTTTTGGCGGAATATATTGAGTCAAATCCTTTTGTGTATCCTGGATTGGCAATCTAGCCACTTCCTTCCATCTATGTAAGTGTTTATATTATAACATTAACCCTGACAAATCCTAAAATTAGAACGTTCGATCGCCCCATCAGCATTTCTTTTATTTTTCAAAAAATACTTAGTTCAACGAAGGATTTTGTATGTATAATAGCTTTAGATATTAATAGTGAAGCTGGTGGGGGCACATGCGTACCTATAATGAAAAAATCAGTATTTATCATGGAATGGTGTCAATAATCGCTTTAAATTTAGCTGGTAACTACTTTCCGATTTTCGCCATATCAATTCTTGGAGCGAATAATTACCAAGTAGGTTTAATTAGTTCTCTCCCTCCCTTAGTTACACTCATCATTACGATTCCAGCAGCAATCTTGTTAAATAAGCTGGATGAGCAAAAGAAAACGGTTGCGATGAATGTTTTTTGGGCGAGAGTAATGTTCTTGCTTTTAGTGGGTGTGGTTTTTCTTCCACCTTCCTATCAGGCTTGGACTTTCTTAATCCTTATCGCGGTAATGAATGTACCTGGGACGATTTCTACCATCGGCTGGCAAACGCTCATTAGTGGAATGATTCGTGAAGAACGGAGAGGAACCTTTTTCAGTGACCGAAGTCGGTTACTTACGATTGTCGGTATGGTGACGACACTTATTATTGGCGTTGTCATGAAAAAAGAAACAGACAATGCTGCTGCTTATCAGTGGTTATTTTTTATGGCTTTTGTTTTTGGCTTACTGGAAATGTTTTTCTTGTTAAAGCACAAAGAAACGGACCAGCCCAAAACAGATATCGAACGAAAGAACTCATCAATGGATTGGTCTATTTTTAAAGATCAAGGATATAGGTGGTTTCTTATTTCGGCACTATGCTTTAACTTTGCCTGGCAGATGGCTTGGGGCATATTCAATATTTACAATGTTAAATATGCACATGCGACGATTCTTTGGATTAGCTTGTTTTCTGTAGGCAATCAATGTGTGCAGATATTCACTTTCCCATTATGGAAAAAGTGGGCGGAGCAAAAATCAAATACTTTGATGCTTGTGTGGGTTGCGGCCGGAATGGCTTCTGCCCCGATTTTGACGGTTATGTCTACAAATCTTTATTATTTAACGATTGTCAGTATGATTTCGGGATTTTTTCTATCCGGGACCACCCTACTATTGTTCAATCTATTGTTGGAGCAGTCTCCGGCGGAGAAAAGAACCTATTGTATTACCACCTATAATGTCCTGCTAAGTTTAGTCGCATTTATCGCTCCGCAAATTGGGATTTGGCTGTTGGAAGTAACGGGGATTCAAACCTCCATGGGAATTAGTTCAGTCCTGCGGTTTATGAGTGCGTTGGTATTTTTGTTAATGTACGTGCGATTTATGAAAAATAAAAAACCAATCTTGGAAAAAAGCTAGGGTGCCTGCCCTAGCTTTTTTTACTGAAATATATAGTTTGGGACTTTCATACTTTTATATAGGGAGTTGATTATGAAAACTGGAGGACACTATGATATTAATAAATAACCAGACGGTTAAGCCGGAGACTCTATTTAAAGAGATTACGAACGCTGAACAGCGGACGATTTTAAAACAAATGGCAGCCAATCAAGTGGAATATGGGTATCAAGATAAAGCCCATTTGAAATTTGAGCTTTTATTTCGCAGCAATACCCTGAGAGCGGCAAGGGAACTTAATAAGAGCGGGGTAAAATTTACGACTTTTAGTTATGCTTTCCCGAATCGGAAACTTTGGGACCGGTTGAGTAATGGCGGCTTCCTTATAAAACCTGGCGTCAGCCCTTCTGTTGCGATATTAGACATCATTAAAAACGGCTCTCTCTATGCATTTGAATGCTCCACTGGGATTGCGATTGTCTTGTACATTGCCACACTTTATTCCATCGGCAGCGACCGGTTTAATGTTCTCTTCGACCGTCTATATTTAATGGATTGGCAATTTGATGAGGATTTGCAGATTTTCCAGAAGTACGGGGATGATTTTATCCCTGGTGATGTGCTTCACTTCAACAATCCTGATTTTGACCCGAAACAGGCGCATTGGCGTGCCGAAAATGTCGTCTTCTTCGGAGATGACCAATACTATGGCCATGGTGTCGGAATTCGAAATGCCAGCACCATTATTAAGTTTTTAAATACAAAAAGAAGACCAAACCCTTCCAAATCAGCCTACTTAATGAACCTCATATCAAGGATATATTATCAAGGATTTTTATAAGAGATAGGCAAAACGATTTTTATTACAAACATGAACATGGTAAAATAAATTGATTTACAATAATTGTTTGTGGAGGAAAACTATGTCTGTTGATGTTTATTTAAATTTTAATGGCAACTGCCGGGAAGCAGTGGAATTCTATGCACAAGTTTTTGGCACAGAAAAACCACATATTATGACCTTTGGAGAAACGCCTTCGGATCCTAATTATCCTATGCCAGAAGAAGCAAAAAATTTAGTTATGCACACAAGGCTTAACATCAGCGGCAGTAATGTCATGTTTTCTGATACTTTTCCTGGGATGGAGTTTGTTGAAGGAAATAACGTAAACTTGGCATTTGTCAGTAAGAATCTGGATGAGATTAAAAATGCCTTCCATCAACTTAAGGAAGGCGGAAAAGTGGGCATGGAGCTTCAAGAAACCTTTTGGAGCAAATGCTACGGAATGGTAACGGATAAGTTTGGAATACATTGGCTGTTTAATTATGACAGCGGCGAAAATGAATGGGATAAATAAAACGAAAGACCTCAACAATGTTGAGGTCTTTTTATTTTGATTATCACCTAAAAATTAATGAATGAATCTTCAGGTTTCACTGTTTCTTTTATGACTTTGTTTTCTTTTAGCCACTGAGCGACTTTGCTCCATGTTTTAGGGTCCTGGTATCCAAAGGATTTATCCTTCGCATCCATTAAAGGAAGTAGGATTTCCAAGCTTTTCGTTTCAACGTCCTTTTCAAGCGGAGAGGATTTGTCTTCATGTTTCATTAGGACGGAAAGTCCCTCTTCTGGATGTTCCGAAACATATTTCTGACCTTTCGTGATAGCCGCCATAAACTTTTTAAACACCTCTGGCTTCGCTTTTAACCCCTTTTCACTGCCTACTAGTACCAATTCATAATAATCGGGAACCCCATAGTCGGCTGGGTTTAATGTCCGCATAGGATGGCCTTCTTTATCTAACAATAATTTCTCATGGTTAATATAGCCGCCAATAAGGGCATCTGTTTTCTTTGTTGCCATCGCCGGAATCAAGTCCCAGCCAACATCAACCATTTTTATCTTACCTGCTTCTCCCCCATCTGCCTTCACCATTGTCGATACAATCGCTTCATCGAGTGGAATTGATGGATAGCCAATCGTCTTACCAGCCAAGTCCTTTGGTGATTGAACCGAACTATCTGCAGGGACCATCAACTGGTTTAGGGGGTGGCGGACAATTGCCGCAAACGATTGCACAGGTATATCCTCTCCTCGCGCCACTAATACTTGCGGTTGATAGCTTAAGGCCATATCAATTTTGTCAGCTGCCACTAGTTTAAGAGGATCATTTGTATCGGCTGGCATTTGAATATCCACATCCAAACCTTGTTCCTTAAAATAGCCCTTTTCTTGTGCTGCGTAAAGGAAAGAATGGACGGCATTCGGATACCAATCAAGCATAAGGCTTACCTTCTGAAGCCCCGCATCCTTGCCCGAGGATTTAGAAGATTCACTTTTCCCACATGCACTTAATAGTAATAACAATAGACTTAACATGATTAATAAACTTTTTTTCATTTCGACAAACAACCTTCCTTGATATTAACGATTTTGATTTTTCAATAGCTGTTTTTCTACTGCACCAATTATTAAAAACAAGACAATTCCTAATAATGATAATAGGAAAATGGCAGCAAACACAGCATCCGCCTTTAGGTTTCCTGACATCCTTCGGCTGAAGTAGCCGAGCCCTTCACTTGCCCCCAGCCATTCTCCAATCGTCGCTCCCACGACACAATACACAACCGACATTTTCAATCCAGAAAAAATGGAAGGCAGAGCCATCGGCATTTGGATCTTCTTAAAAATCATCCAGCGGCCTGCACCCATGGTTTGCAATAATTCGCTATATTCCTTTCCGCCTGCCTTCAAGCCATCGTAAGTACTCACGACAATTGGAAAAAATGCCGTTAAAATCGTGACGGCAATTTTACTCCAAATCGAATAGCCGAACCACATGATGAAAATCGGTGAAATCGCGATCAACGGAATTGTTTGCGAAATGACCAGAAAGGGATATAAGATTTTTTCTACCAGACGGAAAAAATGCATCCCTACACCTAACAGGAGACCTCCAGCGAGGGAGAGTCCGAATCCAATTAAGACTTCCTTTAGTGTTGCAGGCAAGTGCTCTTCCAACAAAAGTTCCCGGTTATCAATCAGGGATGCCCAAATTGCCGATGGGGAAGGCAGGATAAATGCGGGTACCATTCCCTGCTTGACAATCCATTCCCAAAAGCTGACAAGGAGGATGACCACAAGCAAAAATAGCCCATATTCTCCCGTCCATTTTTTAAAATTAACTTTCATTTTGAATCAGCCACTCCAATTCTTTACGCATCGCCATAAAATCAGATTGATAGACTAGCTCTGAACTTCGAGGTCTTGGCAAGCTGACTTTTATTTCTTGGATTCCGCACCCTCTTAACAAATAAATCCGATCGCTTAATAAAATCGCTTCCTCAAGATCATGGGTGATGAACAGGACCGTTTTTTGTAATTCTCCCCACAGCCCCAGTAACCAGCTATGCATGTTGCGTTTCGTTAAAGAATCTAGTGCGCCAAACGGCTCATCCAACAATAAGAGATCTCTGCCCGTCACCAATGTTCTTAAAAAAGCGACCCGCTGCTTCATGCCTCCGGAGAGTTCATTTGGGAATGCTTTTTCGTAATCTGCCAGTCCGAAACGGGCTAACCATTCGCGGACTTCTGGGATTTTTTCTTGGCTTTTTTCCTTTATTACCTCAAGTGGCAGCAACACATTGTCCAAAACCGTCCTCCATGGCAACAGAAGGTCTTTTTGCGGCATGTAGCCTACCTGTCCTAATCTTCTCTTTGAATCCTGCTGCCCAATACGAATTTCTCCCACGTCTGGCTCAAGTAAACCCGTAATTAATTTAAAAAGAGTACTTTTCCCAGAGCCGCTTGACCCAATTACGGAGACAAATTCGCCTGGCTGTACATTCAATGTAATTTTTTGAAAAATTGGCCTTTCGCCGCTAAATGAATAGTTCAGCTCTTTGATGGATAACATGGACGAATTAGACAGGCCAATCTCCTCCCTCATAAACCATATCCCAGAACATGTATTCAAATCGGGAAGTCGTCAGAAAGTGTTCTTCTAATTTGGCCAGCTCCCGTTCAGGTTTTCCATCCGCGTATGCATCCAATAAATTAATCAGCCAAGAGGCAAGCTCGCCAAATTCACTCGAAGAGTACATTTTTACCCAATCACCATACTGATAGTGGTTGATAGAATCTGGATAGTTATCTGCTAGCATCTTGCTAATCTCCCAATAGCTCCACATACACGGCAGTAAAGCAGCGATTAACTCCTCCAATGACCCATTTTGGGCGACATTCAGCATGTACCGTGTATAAGCCAAATTGATGGGAGCCGGCTTTGTTTCTTCAAGCTGCTCATGTGTAATTCCAAATCTTTCAGCGTACTGACGATGAAGATCCATTTCACCATGCAAAGTTTCGTTTAGGAGTTTAGCGAATGCCGCCATTGTCTCCAAGTCCCCTGCCTTTACAGCACCCAAGGCAAACAGCTTAGAATAGTCGATTAAGAATACATAATCTTGTTTCATATAACGGATAAAGGATTCAACAGGTAATTCACCGGTCCCCATTCCGACAACAAAAGGATGCTGGTGCGTTTTTTTCCAAATATCCTCTACCTTTTGATAAAGCCTTTGTGAAAATTTCATTGCTAGTCCTCCTTCCGTGTGTTGCACCACTTTGCAATAAATATGGCTATTACTTTTGTAAAATCCAGCAATTGGCGGATTTCTACTTTTTCATTGACAGCATGGGCATCTTCTAGTTTTCCGGGTCCGAAGATAACCGTCGGAATCCCCGCTCTGCCAAGCCAGCCAGCGTCCGTTACAGTGGTTGACATCCCAACTGATGGCTTAAAGCCGAGCAAATTTTCAAAGGAATTAGTAAGAAGCTTTGTTCCAGGGTGCTCAGGATCGATTTCCATTGATGGGAAAATTTCTCCGCGATCCACAATCATCGATTTACCGCCCCAAACAAATTCCGGAGGATTCTCCCTTAGCCATGGGTCTGAAGCAGCGACAGCACCAATGTGCTGTTCAATTTCCTTAATCACGTCTTCGTAATCTTCATTGGGGTAAAAATGTACCGTGATCCATAATGAACAGCGGTCAGCCACAAAGGCTGCATGCCTGCCTCCCTCAATGACTGCAGGATTGATCGTATTAGTGCCATGCGGAAAGCCATCATAGCTTTTCGTCACCGCCCAGTGCCGTTCAAGTTCTTGAAGCCCGGCAATGATTTTCATCATTTTCTCAATCGCACTAGCCCCGTTGATACCTCCGCCTGCATGAATCATTTTCCTTCTTAGCCCGTCATGGTAGGTTTTTTTGCTTTGAATCGTAACCCAGCCAGTAATCACGCCACCCTGTCCTTGAATATGTAAATCGCTTGTATCGACAACAACGGCATAGTCTGCTTTATATCCCTTTTCCATGCATGAAAGTGTTCCGGCCTCCCCTACTTCCTCCCCAATAACCGATTGGAATTGAAGGTCACCTTTTAGAGGAATGCCGAGTTCTTTTAATAGTTTAATAGCCAAAAGTGAGGCAGCGATTCCGCCTTTCATATCGGCAACGCCACGGCCGTAAATATAGCCATCCTTGGTTATGGTTTCAAATGGCGAAGAATTCCACTCTTTATCATCCCCAACCTCGGCCACATCTACATGGCCATTCACAATTAGGCTATTAAACTGGCCAGAAGATTCACCGTGTAAAATGCCAACCACATTAGGGTCCCTAGGGTAGACGTCCCATTTTTCCGTTGTAAATCCCAATTCTTGGAGGTAGCCTTTAATAAAGTCCTGTACCTCCGAGGTATTTCGGGCAGGAGGACTTACAGTCGGAAAGGCAATAAGCTTCGTTAACAGTTCCAACAATTCCTCTTTTCTTGCTTCCACTTCATTCAATATCTGTTCCAGCAATTCTTTTCTCATTTGTTCACAGCCTTGGAATCTGCCAAATTCACAACTTTATTTTTTGAAAAAATAGCTAGAATAACAAAACCAATCAATGCACCGGCAAAGGAGCTAAAAATAAATAACGGAATAAATCCAAATAAGGTCGCTTTTTGTCCGAGAATCAGGGTTGCGATTGGATAGGAAAGGAGCGCACCGAAGATGCCTGTTCCAATGACCTCTCCTATAAAAGCAAGATATATTTTTCTAGTTTTCCAAAATAATAAGGATGCCAGCAATGCCCCGACCATGCTGCCAGGGAAGGCAAATACGGATCCGGTTCCCATTAAATTTCTTAATAGGGATACACAAAAGGCCTGAGCTACTGCGTAATAAGGGCCTAAAAGTACTGCCGATAATACATTTAAAAAGTGCTGAACAGGAAAGACCTTGGTAAATCCAATCGGAATCGATACTAAACTACTAGAAATCGTGCCAATCGCAATCATCATTGCCGTTAACGTAAGTTTATGGGTTCTTTTCATCCTATCACAGCTCCATTTAATTTCTTGGCAGCTTCTAAAGGTGACTTTGCATGGCTGATTGCCGTAATAACGGAAACACCATCTGCCCCGGCTTCCACAACAGATCGGGCATTATCCGCCGTAATCCCGCCAATGCCGACAATAGGGGTTTGGTATCCATTTTTTCTAAGTGTCTCAATAAGTTCAGTACCTCGGGACGGTTTGGCATCCGCTTTTGTTTTAGTCGGAAAAACGGGACCAATACCGAAATAATCTGCGCCTTCTCTTATCGCAGACATCGCTTCCTCTGTGGAATGAACAGACACCCCGAGGAGTTTATCGCCAATTTTTTTCCTAACGGTTTTCACAGACTCATCCTCTTGGCCGATATGGACACCGTCAGCATCGATCGATAGTGCCAGCTCGATATCGTCATTGACGATGAACGGGATTTGATGCTCTTTGCAAATGCTCTGAAGTCCTCTCGCGAGAGTATATTTTTCCTCTCCAGTTAAAGCGCCTTCTCCTTTTTCACGAAATTGAAACAGGGTAATCCCACCAGCGATGGCTTCTTTTAATACCTCTGCAGGGTCCCTCTGGCAGTTAGGGCTGCCCATTATAAAATAAACCTTTAGGTAGTCTCGTAAGTTTTTCATAAAATCAAGCCCTCATTCTTTACTCGATATCCCCAATGGTTGGTTGGACCATGTCCTTTTCCAATTTCCAAATCAAATTGGATCGCATCATGAATAAAATCCTTCGCTAATGCAACTGCGTCATATAAAGACTCGCCTTTTGCAAGTTCAGCCGTGATCGCTGCAGAAAAAGTACAGCCAGTTCCGTGAGTGTTTTTCGTTTGAATTCGTTTCTTGGCAAAACTGTAGAATTCTGTCCCGTCAAACAATAAATCGATAGATAGAGATTCATCTTCATCATGGCCGCCTTTGATGATAACGTTTTGAACGCCAAATTCTAATAATCTCTTAGCTGCTTCCTCTTTATCTTTGGCCGTTTGAATCGACATGCCAGTAAGAACCTCTGCTTCCGGTATGTTCGGTGTAATGACCCTTGCAAGCGGCAATAAATATGTTTTCATAGCTGATATGGCTTCCTTCTGCAGTAAAGAAGCGCCACCCTTAGCAATCATGACGGGGTCTACCACAAGATTTTCCCAATTATATTTTCTTATATTTTCAGCAACCGCCTCGATAATCTCTGCATTAAACAGCATTCCGGTTTTCACGGCATCCGTTCCCATATCATCACCAATCGCTTGCATTTGTTTTACTACGGCTTCTACTGACATCGGATACACTCCATGAACACCGAGTGTATTTTGCGCGGTAACTGCGGTTAAAGCTGACATCCCAAAAACCTGTAATTCCTGAAAAGTTTTAAGATCTGCCTGGATTCCCGCTCCACCGCCGCTATCCGATCCTGCAATCGTTAATGCTTTTTTCATTTTATTTGCCCCCTTAAACCTGTTTGATTGCGCAGTATTGTTTGATATCATCAGTTGAAACAACTGACAATTGGTTTAAAAATTCGATTTGGAAACTGCCTGGTCCTTGTTCAATTGTTTTTTGTGCTGCCTTTTCCGCTGCAATTCCATAAAAAGTTAACGCAGCAACGGAAGCCTTGATTAGATCTTTTTCGACACCTGCAAAAGCACCGATTACAGAGGTCAATAAGCATCCTGTGCCCGTTACTTTTGTTAAAATTGGATGACCATTTGCAATGGCATATGTGGTATTGCCATCGCTGACGATATCTTCCTTTCCGGTAATGACTACTAAGCAATTCATTTTCTGGGCAGCTGTAATCGCAAGATCAATCACATTTCCCTCGGTATTACCAGCGTCAACGCCCTTGATTTCCCACTTTTCACCAACGACATTTGCAATTTCCGCCGCATTTCCTCTAATGATTGCGACTTTAACTTCCTTCATGATTTTTTGGGCTGTGTCTGTCCGATAGCTTGTTGCTCCAGCACCAACTGGGTCAAAAATGACCGGGACATTGTGTTGATTTGCAGATTTTCCTGCAAGAATCATAGAATTGACGTTTTGAGAGTTTAAGGTACCAATATTTAAAACGAGCGCACTAGCGATTTTGGCCATATCGGCTACTTCTTCCTCTGCATAAGCCATAACCGGTGATGCCCCAAGTGCCAAAAGCCCATTTGCGGTAAAATTCGTTACCACTACATTTGTGATATTATGTACAAGTGGATTCACTTCTCTTACTTTTTGTAATGTTTCATACAAACTGTTTTTTTCCATTAGATTTTCCTCTTTTCTTTTTTTAAAATAAAAAAACCAGATCCACACATGGACCTGGTTCATAAGCAAGTAAGCGCAATGACTATTCTCGACTACTTTCCTACGCTGGTATTATCCAGATCAGGTCCAAAGGGTTAAAAACGTTGCCGTTTTCTCTCAGCCCGCATTATGGGCACCCCTAGTAGATACTTAACGTATTAATTTCAAATCAATAATACTCCTATTAAACTTATAAGTAAAGATTTAATTACTTAAAAAAATTATCCTATAAGGTTTACATAATATTATTATGATAAATAAAAAATACTTCCTTGTCTATTCCTTCATATACTAAATGTTTTTATTCTTTTTTCGCCAGCTCCATTAGCTCCTTTAATTCATTTGTAAATCCTTTCACTACCCGATTACCAACAACTGTTACTGGCACCCCTAAAAAACCGTACCCTTCCACTTCCTTTTGATATTCAGGGTTTTCCGAAACGTTCCTAGTTTCAAAAAGGATCCCTTCTTCTGTAAGAACTTTTTTAACCATTGTACATTCAATGCAGTCGTTTGTCGTATAGACTATCACTTGCTTGCTCATCATTGATTTCCCTTCTTTTAACGATTTTCTAGCTCATAAAATGATACCGTGTTTCGCCATAATGTATCAGAAACTTCTTCTAATGACAATTTTTTTATTTTTGAAATTTCCCGTATTGTTTCAATCATCATATTCGGATGGGTCATTTTCCCGGTAAAAGGACCTTCGAACGGCCATGGACCGTCTGTTTCAATCATTATCTGCTCTAGAGGATACATGTGAACGATGTTCCTTATTTTTTCTTTATAAACGATATCAGGGGTAACAGAAATAAAATAGCCATTCTCTATCATTCTCATGATGGTTTTCTGGTCTCCCTTAAACCAGTGAAAATGTGCCTTTTTAATAGAGTACTTTTCCAAAAGATCACAAACAATCGGTGCATCCTCATGGACTGCGTGAAGGACAATTGGTTTATCCCATACGACCGCACTTTGGACAAATTTCTCCAGTATATTATGATATTGTTCATATTGGACGTCAGAAACCTTATTCTGTTGCCTTAAATAATATGGAAGCCCAACCTCTCCGATAGCAATCATGTCGCCACGGTGCTGATCTATCCACTTTAGTAATTCACTTATGTACTCCTTACTAGCCAATGATTGCTCTGGGTGGAAACCAAAAGCTGCCTTCACTTTTTGATATTTTCGGCTTAATTCAAGGTTTCTTATACACGAATCAAGATCAGTTGAAACGGAAATCATTCTATCTATCAGTGGAGAACTATTCATTATATGTTTCATTTCATCATCTTTGTATTGGTCAAGATGAATATGGGCATCAATCATTTTAAGCAACTTACACATCCCCTTTATATCAACAAATAAAGCGCTTTCATACGACAAATAAATTCGAGAAATGTCTGTTCTTGCGCTTTCCCAAGGAATAAAGGAATATTTCCTCGACCGTTAATTTTTAATAGAGCCTATAATATAGCCATTTTACCATTCCTTATCCTAAGAAAACATGAAAACAGGAAATAATTTAAACTCTTCATTGTTTCGACTTTTTTCGCTCTAATTCTCTAAATACAAACAAAACCCCATGAATGTCCGTGGACATTCATGGGGTTTTGTCTTTCTATGGTGCCTGACACCATGATAAATATTTGGAATGTTTTGTGTATGGAAATATAATATATTAATAGTATGGGGGTGTTTCTGGTGGGAAATGAGATGAAGGGGCCGAAATCGCATTCTAGTACGAATAACAATAATAAGACTGACGTAAGGGTTAACAATCATTTTAGTCTTACTATCAATTTTGGTGATTCTTTAAATATTCTTGCATTAATTGCTGGGATTTATTTCATTAGGAGAATTGCCAAGAAACAAAAATTGAAGAAAGAAAAATTGTAATGGGATGTAATTTTTTAGATTCATAGATATAATCACTAGAAAATACCGAATCCGCCCAAATTAGAAATATCTAATTTGGGCGGATTTTAATTTATTAATAGAATATTAGTAGCAATACTTTACCATAATTATTCAAAAGGCTAGTGTTCTTATTGGTGGTAAACTATCAATCAAATAAAAATATTCACCTAATTATAAATAATAGCCATTCCATTATTACGCCTCTGATTCCCAATATTAATATACTAAGCCGGTTACCATTTTCCTCGGAACTTCTATGCTAATTATTCACTCGAATATTAACCCAGATGAATACTCTGTAGTAAAACATGCTATGGAGGTGTAAATATGGAACCGAAAACTAGAAATGATGGTTTGGAAATACAATTTTTCCTATATGGGTTAACAATAGTTTATAAAACTTCAAGCTCTAATCAAAATATTTACGTTACAGAGCGGAGTGAATTCAACGGAATACGTGGGAAATTTCGAATGCTTCAATTTTCTCCAGAGGTTGTCCAAGGAATAATAAATATGGAACAACCGCAATGCCTTGTCGCTTCATACAGTCGAATCACGGTCGATCTTATTGACCACTATGCAATTGATTTTAAAAAGGGGTTCATAATTGGCCATGGAATTGGTACCGTGAGCTCATATTATCCTGATAAAAATTTGTTAACAGCAGAGATTGACCCGCTGGTCGTCGAAATATCCAAGAAGTACTTCGGACATACGGGAAAGAACGTGATTGTCGGTGATGGACAAGCGCTCTTAAAAATTCAAGAGGCACAATCTCAGGATGTCATTTTTTTGGATGCGTATAGCGGTATTGAAATACCATTTCACCTAACCACTAAAGAGTTTTTTACTCTTACTTACGAGAAGCTGTCCGATAGGGGCATTCTAATTTTGAATTATATTGGAAAGATAAGAAATGATGAATTATTGCATACACTATACGTAACGATTTCAGAAATCTTCCCCAGTGTGAAACTGTTTGCTGCTAATCCATTGAGTACAGCATCACAGAATATATTTTTCGTTGCAAGCCGACACGTTCTGGAGGACTATTCACCTCAAGAAGCGACCTCTATCCAAATTATCGGTAAATAGTATAGATGACATTCGTTATAGAATCCTTATTAGCCAGCTTTTAGAGGGTCTTTTATTTGGTTTTTCCAAATTATTTTGTTTTTTGGAAATTTTTATAGCCCTTTTTTTATTATTGTGGAAAAAGTTTAGACTTGTCCATTATTCTAACATAATATGTTTAATGTAAGGGGCCTCTTATTATACTTTAAACATAAAGGGGGGCAAATAAATGGCTACTACTATCGATATTCCAGGTTTGTTAGAATGCTTGGGAGCAGTTCTTGTAATTGTTTTAAATGCAGTTGCATTACTTCTTGCTAATTTACTTCAATTACCGCAACCGACTAAGAATGCTATTGCAAACACAATTTGTACAGCTGCCCAAAACTGCTAATCCTATTAACAATTAAGTAATCCCTTACCGGATACTTCAAGAACCTTAGAAGATTATTTAACCAAATAAACTTCTAAGGTTTTTTCTTTAAAGCGAATAATTGTTTGTTTTTATTTTTTTAAAACAATTAAGAATTTTGCTTCCATAAGGATATTAACACACTACATTTTTATGCTATCGACATAAGATATAAGGAATTTCTGAACTTAATACTATTTAAAAATATAAGGTGGTTAACTTATGAGTGAAAACATGAATGACAATACCGAACAAACCAATCCTTTGAGCAATTTACTTAAAAATCAAAATTCTCTTGATTTGATGGGACTGGCAACATCTCTTCTAAAAAACGAATCTCTATTGAAGTCTGTTATGGAACTTAAGCAAAACACACAAACTCCAATAGTACCAATAGCTTCCGAAAAACAAGGAAACGCAGAGCTTTCATCCTTATCCTTATCAGAACAATTTGAGAAAATCTCCAACGATTTGGCAGAATTAAAAACAGAACTTTTAGAGCTTAAAGAACAAAATAAATATCTTACTAAATTAGTTGAAAAATTATATAATTATAGAAAAAAATAGTATTACTTTTCATTAATAATTAAAAAGAGCCTTGGACTCCAAGGTTTTTTTAATTTAGTAAATGTTTAACCGGCAGCACTTTATATAAATACAAAATGTTAATCTTTTCCTCTATACTTTTTCTATTCATTTTTCTTATTATACGAGTCCTTTTCTTTCTCAAATTTGGAAGAGTCAGTTTTCATTGTTTGTTCCATAGGGTCCTTTTCCTCTACAACCTGTGGTACAGCTTCAACCTTTTCAGTAACCGGTTCAAGTAATGAATTTTCTTCAACATTGTGTGGGAGTGCTTTTGTTTCAACAAGTTGTTCGAGGCGATTGATTCTTTCCAGTAATTGAGCACGTTCTTGTTCTGCCAATCTTCCTTTAGCGGAATAGTACGGATCGCTTTCCCACCAATCCATGCCTATCTCTTTCGCTTTATCGACAGAAGCTACAAGCAGCCTGATTTTAATGGTGAGCAAGTCAACATCAGCTAATGCTATTTTAATGTCCCCTGCAATCACGACTCCCTTATCTAAAATTTTTTCTAAAATTTCTAGTAAATTCGTAGATGATGCATGCTGAATGGCCATATCCATCTCTCCTGTCAAATGGTTTAAAGAAGCCTTCCCAAAGGGCCTAATTCTATGTTGAGTTCTTCATGTTCTAAACCAAAAATTACTTTTAGTTCTTCCATTTTTTCCTCAAGCCTCATTAAGGTTAACCCCAATTCCTCTAGCTGCTCATCCGTGAGGGAATCACTTTCTACCCGTCTCATTGCCTGACGCTCCATTAACTGGCGAAGAAGTTCAATGATTGTGAGAACTAATTTCGCTAATCCTTGCTCTACCCTGCTCGAGTCTAAGGGTATCCGTTCCATTAACGATGACCTCCCCTCCATTTTTCCGTTCTTGTGAGCCAAAGGCACTTTCAATTGATGAAATCAATAGTTTAAGATCAACAACAATTAAATCGATATTGGCAATCGAGATTAAGATTTCACCCCGAACTACGACTCCTGTATCAATAATGCCATCCAATAAATCCAGCAGTGTCATTTCCTTATTTTCAAAAAGATGATGACGCTCCATCTTAGGACTCCTTCACCATTTTGGAAAAATGATAAGGCGGCCATGGGCCAGTCACATGTAAGGTACAACCAAATGTTGTGTATGTTTTTTCTATTTCCTGAATTTTGTTTAAAAAATGTTCTGTTTTAGAAGTTTCGATTAAATAATCAGCATTCATAATCATGTCATCTTTTCGTTCGGTTACTTCTTTGCCCCAATTTTTCCGAAGGTTGGTATCGTGTACAAAAGATAGTAATTTTTGATTGATCTCCTGCCACCATTTCGCCTGCTCCAGTTCAAATTCATTGACAATCAAATGTTCGAGCTTCTTTTTCATTAGGAATTGCTTTCCCTTTGGCATAAATGCTAAATTCTCTTTTAATTCTAAGACAGCGGGATTATGATCAATAACATGAGCCAAAGCTTTATCGGTATCACAAAACATTTTAATATTCCACTCTTGCTTCCCTTTAAGGGAAAGGAGTTTTTGATAAAAAGCATCATATTGCTCTGAGAGGAAACTTTCTAAAGTTGTTTCTTTTTGAAAAATGGTGCAAAACGAAAAGGGAAGGACGGTAGCATTGTTGTGAATCGCGGCGATGACTTCATGATGTTGAAAAGCTTTTTCCTTTAACCATTCGGCATCCTTAATAAGAAGATCAATTTGCTCTTGGGAATAATCTAAGGCATTGACCGGAGTTATGACTGCTGCTAAATCTTTATAAGGGGTTGTATAGAATGGCTTTTGGTCAATGCCCTTAAATGTTGGAATCTCAAAATACTGAAGTTCCTCTGTTAAAATGACCCCGTATATATATATAAAGTCTGTTCCAATCTCTGTAAGAGTCATAATGCCTCCTCCTTTTTAAACCTCTAATCATCTAATAGCTCATTTTTTTCCCGTTCTTTGGCTATTTTATATCTGTTCAACAATTCCTGTTCCCGTAAAAAATAGGCTTCTTCCTCAATTTCCTCCAATTCGTACATCATATGCAACTCGATGAGCTGTTGTTGAATATATTGGATATCGTACAATTCTTGGTCCACTTCTTCTTGAATTTTTTCCCCAAGCTTGATGATGGAGCGGAACGGTAAAGTAAATAATTTAAAAATCATATTTTCCCTTCAATCCTTAATCGAATATCGACAAAGTTATAGGCCGGCCATGGTCCCGTATACTTAAAGTCTACTTTTTCCTTCCATATTTCAAATAAATCATTAACCCGTTTGTCAAATGCTTCTTCCATATCACGATCAACCAAAAAGGCAGCATTTAACAGAGTTTTTCCCGGAATTGTCGAATTTTGCTTTCCTGCTTCCGCTAACTCTAATAAGGAATGATAGATTTCTTTTTCCACCTCATACTCCAAACCTAAAACAAAGTTTTGGGCGTGCTCTCCTATTTGAATCTGGTCATAGAAGGATGCCGGATTGGTGATGTCTATTTTTGAGGCCCGGAGTTTCTTTAAATCTGGATTATTTTTCATTTCCTCCTTCAGCCATTCTTTTTTGGCAATTACCTTTAACCCGACCTCGATTTTGTTCTCCAAATGGATAAATAGTCTTTCAAATTCGTCATGCATATGTTTGGTAATCAGCAGCACATCTTCTTCTGAATGAAATACATTTCCAAAACTCATTGGGATTAAGCTGTATTGATTAATGATTTCAGAAATAATATTTTGATGGGCAAATAAATTATTTCGATCTGGCAAAACATCACCATCCACCTTTGCCACTACCATGGCCACATTCTGGTGGTGAATGGTATAAACCTCATTGTCTAAACCATTGAAACGTACTTTTCCAAATTGCTTTGGCTCCTTTTCACGTATGGCACAAAAAACATACACCCCATTCTGGGTACTCATTGATACTCTCCTTTCCTTAACAATTCTTTTAAAATAAGCTCCTGAACAGCTTTATTTTTCAACTCAGGAAAACTTTGCTTGACCGGTCTCGTTAATACATCCAGACAAAGGGCTTGATACTGTTTATCTTCAGGCAAAATTGGTATGTTTGATTTGTGGGCTATTGTGGCAATCATTAATGAAGCCCGTAAACTTGGACAAAATCCCTTACCATAGGATCTTAGATTAGAAACAAGCCGTACCACTTGCTCTGCTTCATCCTGTTTGATTCCAGTTTTCTCATGGAGGATTTTTATTTCGGCTTCCGTATCACATGTATCCAAACTGATGGTAATTAATCGGTCGAGGAGTGCATCTTGAGTATGAAAGGTTCCTGCGTATTCATCTGGATTACTTGTAAAAATGATGGAAAAGTTTGGATGACAAGGGATAAATGTGTCCTTTTCTTTTCCGTAAAGAGGCAAGACTTTTTCCTCTAAAAGGGCTAAAAATATATTATTCGTTTCAGGCAAGGAACGTGAAAATTCATCATAAATTACAACATGTCCATGTTTTACCGCTTCAATAAGCTGTCCTTGGACCCAAATTGGTTTAATAATTTGCTCTCGCTTATAAACAGAGTGAATATAATTATCGATAATCTCTTTTTTCGTTATTCCATAATGTTGGCCTAATAAATCCTTATTGGATAATTCATGGTGGCCGCGTATAATTGTAACCGGCCTGTTCATTTGTGAGGCAATTTGGAGTGCCAAGCTTGTTTTTCCAATACCTGAAGGCCCGACAAAATGAACGGGATAGCCTGCCTTAATATACTTTATCGTTCTTGTAATGATTTCCTCTATTTTCTCAGTTTTGACGAACATCATCACACCTCCTATTCGCTGATTTTTTCAATAAAGAAGCCAAGGCGTCACCTGCCTTGGCATCACCTTTCTATTTTTTTTTAAGTTGTAGATTCTAATTCGCTGACCTCATCAAAAAGATGATGAGGAGCATCCTTTAGTAGTCCAACCGCTTCTGCGTATTTCAGCCATGTTTTAACGCTGGCAATGACAATCCGGGCTTCGATTGTCAGCAGTTCAATGCCAACTAATGAAACAACAGCCCAAATGTCAATTACGACACCTTTATCCAATATGCGGTCAACTACCTCTGCCAAACTGGATGTATTTACACTCTTTTGTATAGCAGCCATTTACAATCTCCTCCTTTCGTTGGCTGCACTCAAGGGAAATCAATATAGATTATTCTTCTTTTCATGCACAAGTGATGATTCTTACCCTTTATCAAACAGCAGGATTCTTCGTATATTACGATTTACAATATATTATATGTTTACTAAAAAGTATGGCATGGACAAGTGTATTAGTTAGGGGACGCATATTGTTTATTTTTATAGAAATAGATTGATATAAAATATCTTTACAAATTTAAAAATTGTTCTTAATCTAAATGTAGTTAAATGATAGGAGGCTTATTTTTGGAAGAGTTTGTTTACCTGATCAGACCAAAACGCAAGGATTTTATTGAATCCATGACACATATGGAAGCGAAAATTATGGAGGAGCATTTCGAGTATCTTAAAGGTTTGTTAGCCGAAGAAAAATTAATTTTGGCAGGACCTTGCTTAGATGGAGCATTTGGAATTTGCGTGTTTAAATCAGAATCATGGGAAGATGCGGAGACAGTAATGAATAATGACCCTGCTGTTTCAAACGGAGTTATGAGTTCAGAATTACATGAATATAGAGTTTCTCTCATCCAAGGTAAATAAAAAAATGTCATCTTCACCTAGCAGGCGTCATTCGACACCTGCTTTTTTGTGATAAGGCAGGGATTTTACCTTTAATTTTAATAAACATTAGACCAATTTAACCCTTTGTCCCCCCATTTTTAATTCAAATTAAAACAATATTAATAAAGTAATCATACAATAACTTATCCACATTTATGTTAGGGGGTAAACAATGGAAAGTTTTTTTCGCTTAAGGCGGGATCAGGATAGCGAAGGGGTAGTAAGACTACATCCGGAGGTTGCCAAATTTATCGGTATTACCCGCTGGACTGAAAGGATTTTTTACTTCGGCAGTCAATCGCTTCGGGCACCTGTTTATACATCCCATAACCTTCAGGAAAATGAGATTGGCATTTCAGCAGATATTCTTGATCAATTAAACATTCCTCTTAACTGCCACTATGAAATCCTTCTGAAAGACGACGAAATTCACTTCGGTCCCTTTATTGGGTTACTAGCCGGGAGTTCGGTTAATTCTATCACTAGTCAACTAGAGGATCTATTGGATTATTTATTATATTACAAAGAAATCAAAGGTGCTGTTCTTGTTTTTTCAATTGAAGGTGTAAATAAAGAAAATCATACCGTAAAAGGTTATCTTTATAATCCCAAATCGAAACAATGGGAAAAAGGAACATTTCCCTACCCCTCCTCTATTTTTGTTCTGACGAAGAAGGCAAGCTCTAAATGGATTAAGCATTTTCAATCTGTTATCGGTGATGCGGTTTTTAATGATTTTCAATATAGTAAATGGAGTATTCATAAGATTTTAGAGTCCTCTTATAATGTGAAGGATTATCTGCCACATACCATTTTGTATGAATCACCTGAAGAACTTTACACTTTTTTACAGAAATACTCTAAAGTGATGGTTAAATCGATCAGCACCTCAAAAGATTCCTATATTTACAAAATATCAAAAGAAAATAACTACATCATCATCACGAATCCACGAAAGGGAGAAACTAAGAAAGTACGATCCTCTGAAAAGAACCAAGCCTATGAATTGTTTGCTAAGTATTTTAAAGCAGGGGATTATATGATCCAACAATCGATTGAACTGCTAACTACTCATGACCGGACCATTGACTTTCGGGTAATTGTTATCAAGAATTCAAATGGCAATTGGCAGATCATGAACATGTTTGCACGGCAAGGTAAACCGGGCACTGTATTAAGCAATATATATCCGTTTGTTGAATTAGGAAAAGACACTCTAAAAGAAGTCTGGGATTTGAATGAAGTGAAAACGGCCATGCTGGTGAAGGAAATTACCGATAAATCGATAGAAGCGGTAAAGGCTATCGAAGAAAAAGGAGTCCACTTTGCCAATGCCAGTGTAGATGTCAAAGTTGATGAGAATGAAGATATTTGGATTCTGGACGTCCAACATCGCAACCCTTCCCATGAAATCGCACTCGTTGCCGGTTTCCCCGACCTTTACTACGAAATCCTTAAAACCAATATGCTCTACGCCAAAAAACTAGCTGGATTTAATTAATCATTAATCAACATATCACCACAACTTATTAGATGTAGGTAATTACAGTTAACATAATAATATTATGTTAACTGAACAAAAATAAACAAGACAAATGTCCACTTCAGACGGACATTTGCCTTGTTTTGTCTTTTTTTGGTGCCTGACACCTATCTTAACATTACCCCTGTTGCAAAGGTCAGAAATACGTGAGTGCCAAGTTTGACGGTTGGTTGGACGTTCGTGTCCTTAAGCGGGTCCAGGCAGACGATGTCCATGGCTTTTACTTTTGGATGGCGGCCTGCTGCTAGTATCCCTTCCAGCAGTTCTGCCGTGGTCATGCCCCCCGGCGTTGAGGCCGGCACCCCTGGAGCATAGGCGATATCAAGCACATCCATATCAACCGTTAAATAAATTGTATCTACTTTCGCAGAAAGCTCTTCTAAACACTGAAGAACTGTCGCTTCGATGCCTTTCTTCCGAGCGCGGCTCAAGGTAATATAGTTAACTCCCTTTTTATCCGCATATTGCTTTAATTCCTTAGTATTAAAAAATCCGTGCAGGCCGATGTTGTACATATTAGAGCCCTCGACTACACCACTTTCAATCAGGTTCCGCATGGGTGTACCGTTTGAAGGGCCGTTATCGCTCATATCACGTAAATCAAAATGAGTATCAAATTGGAGAATTCCGATTCGCTCTCCAGGCTTCGACTTATGGAGCCCCTTCACCATCATTGCCGTAATTGAATGGTCGCCGCCAATGGCACAAACCTTCGAATTAATAAAATGACTGTGAAGAGCTTCAGAGGCCTCGATAATATTCTCATGACAGCGGCGGATATCGGTAACATGCATAGGAACGTCCCCCACATCCAAGGCGCTCATTTCCGCAAGGTCAATATCCTCGTCAAGATTGTAAGTGGTAAAACCTTTCCAAGCACGCCTAAAAGCATCCGGAAATTCGGAAGCGCCAGAAGCGCTAATCGATGAACGAGACAAAGGCACACCGACAACGACAATCTCCGTTTCTTTACTTATTTCAGAATCTACTGCAGCAGTCAACGGCTGAATCCATTCATGAACTTTCTCCGGAGTACGTCCCTCCGGTCTTACCCATGTAAAACTATGAGGATTAATTTTTGGATAAAGAAAGCTCTTCACTGAGCTGACCTCCCTTGACTACCACTGCACCATTTTTCACAACCGTGTCCACGTGGTTAACCCCATAGGAGTATTGAAGTTTCATATAGTTTGGCACTTTAAAAATGGTCACATCACCTTTTTTGCCAACCTCCAAGCTGCCAATCTCAGCACCCCGATTAATTGCATGCGCTGCATTGATCGTTGTTGCCGAAATGACCTCCGCAGGAGTCATCCCCATTTTCAAACAGCCAAGACTCATAATGAATGGAAGGGAAACTGTAGGCGATGAACCTGGGTTGCAATCCGTTGACAATGCAACAGGTACACCCAAATCAATCATTTTCCGTCCATTAGCAGACTCTGCCATTAAAAAGTATGCCGTTCCTGGAAGTAATACTCCGACTACGCCCTTTTCCGCCATTGCCTTCATGCCCTTTTCAGAAGCCTTCAATAAGTGGTCTGCAGAAACCGCACCTACTTCTGCCGCAAGTTCTGCTCCTTCATATGGCTCAATTTCATCTGCATGAATTTTCGCCAGCAGCCCGTGAAGTTTACCTGCTTCAAGGATCCTGCGTGATTGCTCCGGTGTAAACACACCATGCTCACAGAACACATCATTGAATTCGGCAAGACCTAGTTCGGCCACCTTTGGGATCATTTCGTCAATCAACAAATCCACAAACGCATCCGGATTTTCTTTATATTCTTTCGGAACTGCATGGGCGCCCATAAAGGTAGAGACAAGATCAATCACATGCTTTTCGTTCAGTTCTTTTGCCACTTCCAGCTGCTTTAATTCCGTTGCCCACTCCATACCATAGCCGCTTTTTGCTTCTACTGTGGTAACACCGTGACGAAGGAATGCATTCAAACGGTCATAGCTTTCACTAAATAGCTGTTCATGGCTGGCAGCCTGTGTTGCCCGTGTCGTCGCGTGAATTCCTCCGCCGGCATTCATAATATCCATGTAGGTAGCACCTTGAAGGCGCATATTAAATTCGTTTTCTCTGCTTCCGGCAAAAACAACATGGGTATGTGGATCGACAAGACCTGGGGTCACAAGTTTACCCGTTGCATCGACAACCTCCGCTTGACCTAAACGAGCCACATATTTTGCTGCTAATTCCTCATCCGTACCAACAGCCTGAATCACTCCGTCCTCAATCCAAACACTGCCGTTCTCAATAATGCTAAGTTCAGACATCGCACCCTTAACAAGGGGAGCCTTAGAGCTCCCCTTTAGGGTAACGAGCTGAGAAGCATTTCTAATAAAAAGTGCTTTACTCATTCGTTTCAAATCCCTTCAATCTTAGTCTTGTTGCAGCATTGGCATCTTGATGCCTTTTTCTTTCGCTGTCTTAATGGCTAAATCGTAACCTGCATCAGCGTGCCGAACTACACCCATACCAGGGTCAGTTGTTAATACACGCTGTAAGCGAATTTCCGCATCCTTTGTACCGTCCGCAACGATAACCATACCAGAGTGCTGCGAATATCCCATACCAACGCCGCCGCCGTGGTGAAGGGAAATCCAGCTTGCACCGCCAACTGCATTGATCATAGCGTTAAGAATTGGCCAGTCAGAAACTGTATCACTTCCGTCCTTCATTGCTTCCGTTTCACGGTTCGGTGAAGCAACAGAACCAGCATCCAGGTGGTCACGGCCGATAACGATTGGTGCAGAAACTTCCCCAGAAGCAACCATGTCATTGATGACTTTACCAAAGCGGGCACGGTCTCCATAGCCTAACCAACAAATACGGGCAGGAAGTCCTTGGAAAGCGATTCTTTCTTGAGCCATCTTCACCCATTTACAAAGATGCTCGTCATCTTTGAACTCGCGAAGTAATGCTTCATCAATTTTGCGAATATCTTCAGGATCACCAGATAAAGCTGCCCAACGGAAAGGTCCTTTTCCTTCGCAGAATAATGGACGAATGTAAGCAGGGACAAATCCCGGGAAGTCGAATGCATTTTCAACGCCTTCATCTTTTGCAACCTGACGGATATTGTTACCGTAGTCAAATGTAACGGCACCTTTTTGCTGCATCGTTAACATAGCTTTTACATGTATAGCCATGCTTTGTTTAGAAAGCTTCACATATAGTGTAGGATCTTCTTTTCTTAACTTCGCTGCTTCTTCTAAAGAATAGCCCACTGGTACATAGCCGTTAAGCGGGTCATGAGCAGATGTTTGGTCTGTTAACACATCTGGATTGAAGCCTTTCTCAATCATTAATGGTAAAATTTCTGCCGCGTTACCAAGAAGACCGATTGAAAGGGCCTTGCCTTCCTTTTTCGCCTCAAAAGCTAATTTTAAAGCTTCATCCAAGTCTTTTGTTTTTACATCCAAATAACGAGTTTCGATTCGGCGGTCAATTCTTGTTTCATCCACATCAATGGCGATACAGACACCATCGTTCATCGTTACGGCTAATGGCTGAGCGCCGCCCATGCCCCCAAGTCCTGCTGTTAATGTAATAGTATGTTTTAATGAGCCGCCGTACTCTTGTCGTGCAAGCTCAGCGAATGTTTCATACGTACCTTGAACAATTCCTTGGCTGCCGATGTAGATCCAGCTTCCAGCTGTCATTTGTCCGTACATCATAAGGCCTTTTTTATCAAGCTCATGGAAGTGCTCCCAATTTGCCCAAGCAGGTACTAGGTTTGAGTTTGCCAGTAATACCCGAGGTGCATCCTTGTGGGATTTCCAGACAACAACCGGCTTACCAGATTGAATTAATAGTGTTTCGTCCTCTTCCAACTCTAAAAGCGTTTTCACAATGGCATCAAAAGATTCCCAGTTACGCGCTGCTTTCCCAATTCCTCCGTATACCACGAGGTCTTCTGGTCTTTCTGCCACTTCCTGGTCCAGGTTATTCAATAACATGCGCAGCGCTGCTTCTTGAATCCATCCCTTTGCGTGAAGTTCAGTTCCTTTATAGTTTTGAATAACACGTGGTTTTGCCGTATTTGTCGTTTCCATTTTCGTCACTCCTTAATATGATTCTACTAGTATTATAAAAATAAAATCTTCTGAAAAATACGGTTAAAAAATTAGATGAAGTATAATATTTATGTTTTTATCTAAAGGATATTTAGGGGATAACCTTGTAAAGCTATAAAATTTTTAGAAAAAGATATTTTTTTTAGAAAAAAGACTCAGAGCTTATTCTGAGTCTTTTTCACTGTGTTGCATATCCATTTTTTTCAATCGAAATTCCCTTGGAGCGATTCCAACTGCTTCCTTAAACATTCTGCTAAAGTAATTCGAATTTTGATAGCCAGCAAGCAGGGAAATTTCCTTAACCGGTAAGTTGGTTTCTGTTAAAAGCCGTTTTGCCTCTTTCATTCGAATCCTTGTCAAAAAATCAGTAAAGCTTGAGCCTGTTTTTGTAATCAGGAGATGGCTAAAATAGGACGCATTTCGATCGACATATTGGGCAACATCTTCAAGTCTAAGATCGCTGTTCGAAAAATTTGCCTCCATAAAGGCAATGCCGCGCTCGATCGGGTCTTGTTTAAAATTAAGAATACTTGCTTCGGCACCTAAAAATAATTTTTGTACGAATAGGATGAGATTTTGCACCGTCCGGTAAAGAACGGTGTCATATAAAATAGAGTTAAAAATATATCGGTACTCCCGTTCATAGCTTTGGTCCGCATCAAGATTATAGGTCATCATATACCTTCTCACTTGAGCAAGGATACTAGTTAATCGGATTCTTACTAAGCCTGGGTCAGGATAACGCTCTTTTAATTGTAGAAATTCGTCATAAAGCCATTTTTTTATTTTTTCTAAGTCACTGTTCGCGAGCATGTCCACCCATTCGCGCTGCTCAGGAGGGGCCAGGAAAGGATCGATATGAACCCAATCGGGCGAATAATCAAGCTCAACTACTTGTTGGTATCCCTTATAATAAGTAAATTCGAGCATCTTTCTCGTTTGCAAATATTTTTGATTTAGCGTTAATGGTGCCGAGTTTCCCTTATGGACCACAATCGCAAGAGGTTCGGAGAATTCCTCGTCCCACTTTCTCATCGCTTTTTGACATTGTTCCTTTATATTTGAGCAGGTTTCCTTAAAGAGAAGAATCACCATGTCATTTAATGCAAAAATTCCGTGCATATCCTTGAAGGGATATTCTGTTAAAAAAGAATGCAAGGTAGGAATCGTCTCAATGCTTTCAGTTTGGTACGCAGCGATATGGTAGTTCTCCGAGTCCATGGTATGTGGAATAAATAAAGCTTCATAAGATACATCTTTATATGAATTAGAATGAAAATTACTATGTAATGTGTTTTTTTTGCCAAGCCTCCTCGACGCCTTTTGGTAGGCGGACTTGACCTTGGTTGTCGAAAAAGGTTTGATCATTAACTCCAATGCCTGCATATCAATCGCGAGCCTTGCCTTTTCGAAGGTTGCTTCGGCACTAGTCAGCAGTAGAATGGGGTCATAAATTTGCATGAGGTCGCGGAAGCTGTACCATTCCTCCTTGCTGACCATATCTAGCTCTATCAACACAATATCCGGGGATTCATTTTCAAAAAGAACGATGAATTCTTGAAAATTCGCTGCTAGAAAAATGTTGGTTACAGGAATGGAGGAAGTTTTCAGCAGCCACTTTAATCCTTCACGCTCGTTTAAATCTCGGTCGGCAATCAGCCATTTCCCTTCCATCTTCGCTCACCCCTTTTTAGAAACATTATACATAAAAAAAGGATCCGGTGGTAAACGATAATAAAAAATGAAAAAGGAGTGAGCATATGAGGAAATTTATTATTCTATTCATTGTCCTGATCGCTTTTTCAATAAATAACCCAATCTCAGCCCGCACAGAGCCGATAAAGGGGATTTATGTAAAAGCCGAAAACACGCAAGGCCCAATTTTTGAAAAATTAATGAACCTGATCAACCAAACAGAATTGAATGCAATGGTTATTGATATTAAAGATGACCATGGTAATCTCACCTTTCAGCCCTCTAATAATTCACCCTTTTATACGGCTAGTCGTCCATATATTAAGAACCCATCTACATTAATGTCGACACTAAAGAAAAATAATGTATATCCGATCGCCCGGATTGTCGTATTTAAGGATAATGTTTTGGCGAACGCTAACCCCGATTGGTCGTTTAAAACTACATCTGGCATTTGGAAAAATTCACGGGGTGATTCGTTTACGAACCCTTTTGTCAAAGAGGTTTGGGACTATAATATCGGCATGGCGATTGAGGCAGCGAAAATAGGATTTAAGGAGATTCAATTTGACTATGTCAGATTTCCGGAAAAATTTTCGACCTTTGACTGCACAATAACTTATACCGGCCAAAAAGAAGGAGGCAATCGCGTTGCTTCCGTAACTGGGTTTGTTAAATATGCGAAGGAAAAATTGAAGCCTTATGGGGTCAAAATGTCAGTCGATACGTTTGGAAATGCGACCGTGATACCTGAAGCACAAGGAATTGGCCAAAATTTCTCCCAAATTGCTGAGAATGTCGATGTCATTTCTGCGATGATTTATCCCAGCCATTGGACAGGGATTTTCGGAATCACTAAACCTGATTTAGATCCTTATCGTCTTGTTTCCGAATATGCAAAGGTTGAAAAAAACCGATTAAATAAATTGACCACCCCTCCTACTTCAAGGCCCTGGCTTCAGGATTTCACCGCTGCTTGGCTCGGTAAGGGGAATTATAAAGTGTATGGGAAACAGGAAATTGAAGATCAAATTCGCGCCCTTCATTCACAGGGCGTCAATGAATATTTATTATGGAACGCTGCAAACAACTATACACCAAATGTGGATTACACCCCGTATTAAATAGAAGTAAAAGGGACAACTTCCCATTAGAGGGGATTTGTCCCTTTGTTTTTTTAAGTGGTTGGAACGAATGGTCTGTAATCAAGTAAAGAATCTTTACTTAACAGGTTTCTGACCTCATCAGGAACCCTTACCTTACTTCTTAATTTTCGATCGATGATTGCAAGGACTGCCTCTGCCGAAACGACAAGTTCATGTTCATCCCTAATTATTTTTTGATTCAGCGTAAAGCTGGTATTCCCTACACGTTCAATCGTCGTTGTGATAAAAAGCTTGTCACTTTGGAAAACTTCCTTTTTATAATCAACTTCAATATGTACAGCTACTGCTTCTACACCAAGCAAAATACAAAAACGGTACCATTCCAACCTTGCCTGATCCAAGTATTCATATAGTTTCACATTATTCACATGACCCTTTTTAGATTCGGCAATGAGTTCCAATTCAGTGTAAGTCAATGGGACTCCTCCTTTCATTTAAGTTAGTTCTTCCGTAAATATTCTTAGTTATACTGTATAACAATCGATCAACTTATGGAAGAAAGAATCCCTTTTTACTAAATAAGAAAAAAACTGATCCTGTAAATAGATCAGCTTTACGCGGCCTTTACTCAATCTTTTTTACTCTTGAAAACATAATACCCAATACAACACCGAAAATAACGGAAATAAACTTTATTGAACCTGTGGAAAGGGAGAGAAAATTTAGGATCATTCTGTTGCTTTCATTAACCACCCTTAATAGAATGCCTTCCATCAGCGGCTGGTATAGGATTAAACAAGGGATCAGCACCAAGGGTGCAGCCAGCCAATTTCGACTTATCATATATTTTGTTAAAAATATAAAAATTATCGCAAATAGAATTGCGAAGCCATAAATAAACCAGTTAATATACTGAAGAGCACGGCCTGGCTGATTAAAAAAAGCCACAATAACGAGATAGACAACCCATAAAAATGAAACTAATACTGCTAAAACCTGAGTTCTTATTAAAAATCTCATATGAATCCTGCCTCAATTTCCTCTAAATTCATACACTTACCATAACCAAAAACAACCCAATTAACAACCAGGTCTATAACTATTTTTAAATAATAATTTAAATATTCCAAAAAAATATAAAAGAAATTTTTCATGTTATAATTCGTGTAAATCTAGAAAATACATATGTTCACGGGAGGCGGATTTATGGGGAATGAGGCACATTTAAAGAAAAATATTGGCTTCGCTGTTGCTACATCTTTGGTCGTCGGTACAGTAATTGGTTCTGGAATCTTTATGAAACCTGGAATCGTTATTTCTTCAACCGGCAACTCAACTCTTGCACTATTGGCTTGGATTATTGGCGGAATCATTACTCTGGCAAGCGGTTTGACAATTGCAGAAGTCAGTGTGAAAATCCCCAAAACAGGCGGCTTGTATGCATATATTGAAGAGGTGTATGGAAAGTTTTGGGGGTTCTTATGCGGCTGGGTTCAAACCCTGATTTACGGCCCTGCAATCATGGGCGCACTTGGTCTCTATTTTGGTACGCTTGTGGCGAACTTGTTTGGTTTCTCAGCGGAAAGCAACACCATCATAGGAATGGTAACCATACTCTTCCTTGGCTTTATGAATTTATTAGGCACGCAATATGGTGGATTTATACAAAATATCTCTACGATTGGAAAGTTAATTCCTATCATTTTGATTGCCGTTTTCGGCCTTTTCCAAGGAGATGTTCAAATCCTAAATATGGACAGTGGGGTAACACAGTCATTAAGCATGGGAGCAGCAGTATTAGCAACACTTTGGGCATATGATGGCTTTATGAATGTAGGATATATGGCCGGCGAAATGAAAAACCCTAGCAAAACACTTCCTCAAGCTATTATAACGGGGATATTAATCGTAATCGCTGCCTACTTAACAGTAAACCTTGCCATGCTTCACGTACTGCCTGCAAGTAAAATTGTGGAATTAGGTCCGAATGCAGCAAGTTCAGCCGCCGCTATTCTATTTGGAAAAATGGGCGGAAACCTGTTATCCATCGGCATTCTCGTTTCAATTTTCGGCTGCTTAAATGGGAAAATTCTTACATTCCCGCGGATCCCTTTTGCGATGGCAAAGGATGGATTCCTTCCAGCAGCTAAAGCCATTTCTTCAATTCATCCAAAATATAAGACACCCGTGGGGGCAACCTTGCTTCAAATGGCCATCTCCATCATTATGATGCTAGCTGCAGATCCTGATCGTCTATCTGATATTGCCATATTTACAGTATTCACGTTCTATTCACTATCCTTTGTGGCTGTCTTCTTACTAAGAAAAAAGGGAAAATCCAACAACCAAAATCTTTACAAAGTCCCTTTATATCCAATTACACCAATCGTGGCCATAATTGGCGCCTTATATATCATCGGCAGTACCGTCATAAACAAACCAATGGACGCATTCTTATCGATCCTAGTAACCATAATCGGAATCCCAGTCTACTCAATATTAAAATCAAAACAACAAAAGCAACATCCACTTTCCAAAGTAAGCTAACCCGCAATATAGAACTTGTCCACCCCAGGCGGACAAAAACACAAAAAGTGTCTTTCTATGGTGCCTGACACCACAGAAAGACACTTTTTAATTTTACTTATATTTTTTATTTAGCTTATGTCCTCGTACTTCAGGATCATTTCTTTTTCGATGTGGCTGGCTCGAATTCCAAATTTAGGTGTCATTGGGCACACCGTTTCTCCGAGGAGGATTTTTATTGCCAAGTATGGGAAATTGATTCCTGAAAGGCAGCTAATGTGCATCCCGCCGCTCATCCTTGGATTAATCTCAAGGAGCTTTGGTACCCCGTTACCATATTTCATTTGAATATTGAAAACATAGGGCAATTTATATTCCTCATGAAAATCACGAGCAAGATTAATTAATTCTAGGCTTTCTACTAACTCCCGTACCCGGCCATCCCCTTTCATCCTAGGAATTGCCGCATAGAGCTCTTCTTGGGACGACAAGCAATCAATACTATATTCTCTTCCATCCAAATATTCCATCACCATTAAATCTGGAAAGGATTCCTGCTGGCTAAAAATTTCACAAGCATATTTGTACGGAATCCGAAATCGAATCCCATGCTGGAGAAGCTGCTGAATGGAATCAACTTCTTCCTTGATGACACGAAAACCATTTGCGCCTTCACCAATGACGGGTTTAAAACAAACTTCATGACCTTTTTCTTTCAAGGACTCATAAGCCATTTTAAAGCCCTCGATATTATTGACAACGTGATAATCTGGAACTAAAAAACTCGGTACCCTATTTGCTACGGATCGATAGGCAGCTGCTTTATTGTCAACAGTTTCCATTAATTCATTATCTGGGCAAACCAACACTTTAACACCCAATGCCTCAAACTCCGCTAAACGTTTCGAAATGAGCACATTTTCTTTTCGCGGAATAAAAATATCAATTCCATGTCTCTGACAAAAATCAAGACAAAAAGCAATATATTCATCCCCTGACACTTCCGGCTCAATAAAGGCGTAATCACAATTTTGCAGATATAGCGCATCTTTATTAGGATGTGTACCATAAATAATAAATTTCCGACCATCATCGTTCGCACGAATCAAATCCATATAATGCGAAACAGTCGTAAACCATCGATTAAACCAAATCTTCATATGAAACCTCTTTCATGTTGTAATTTAGGACTTTTCCATTATGTGCCAACAGGATTCATTTTATAACACAAAATATTATATTAAAAAATGAAAAACGCTTCTGCGCAAGCAGAAACGTTTAAACAAAACTATTTAAATGATTGTTTTTGATGCAAAAATTTATTTTGGCAATATTATTACAATTGCATTCAATTAAATATTCTTTTCACAAAATCCCCAATTTCCTGAATTGCTTTTCTTGCTTCCGGCAAAAAATCACCACTCATTTGCCAAACATGCCACATCCCATCCCAAACTTTATAAGATACATCGACCCCACCCTTTCTTGCCTGGACGGCGAGCAGCTCCGCATCACTTTGCAAAATTTCATGACTACCAACTTGGATAAACAATGGGGGCAATCCTGATAAATCAGCAAAAACAGGTGAAATCAATGGATGATTAAGAGATTCCCTGCCTGCATATTCGCGTGCCACCTTCCATATACCCTCTACATTCAAATATGGATCCAAATCTTTGTTTGTTTTATAGCTTTCACCACTGCTTGTTAAATCTACCCATGGCGAAAGGGCGACAATCCCAGCAGGCAGCGGTTCATTCTGTTCTCTTAAAACTAAAGCGGCAGCAAGACTTAAGCCCCCGCCGGCAGAATCCCCTGCAACAATAATATTGGAAGGATGAAACCCCTCTTCAAGCAGCCACCGATATATACGGACAGCATCTTCAATTGCGGCGGGAAAGGGATGCTCAGGCGCCAGCCGATATTCAGGAATCAAAACCTTCACCCCTGCTGCCTTCCCAATACCCGCCGCAAGCGTGCGATGAGTTTGAACGGAGCAGTATTCATACCCGCCGCCATGTAAATACAGAATCACCTTATCATTCAGAGAGCCTTGAGAAGAAATCCACTCAGCATACATTCCTTCTATCTGAATGGATTCCACCTTACTGTCTTTCGGCATCCTTAATCTTTTTGAAGCTGCATCGAGTTTTTGCCGTCTTTCTTCAATCCCCACTTCCAGCATCCGTTTGCCCATTACTCTTTTAACAGAAAGTTTAATTACTTTTTCTAAAAAATAACTTTTAAAACTTCGCATAAATCCTTTCCCCTCTTTAAGACGACGATTAATATATATACATTATACTAGAAAAATCATTATTACATATTATTTCCAATGTTAATTTTTCAAAGATTCCGTAAATATTTTATAACCCTTCTTCCATTTCTACCTTCCTGTAGTACAATTGAATTATCTGTACAACCGATCCGGAGGTTTTTCATGAATCGTCTTACTGACCACCTAATTATTATATCCTTTGATTGTCTCTCAGCTTTAGATTTTCCCATCATTCAAGACCTGCCACATTTTAAGACCATTCTAAATAACGGGGCCTACGTCCAACATGTTGAATCCATCTACCCATCTATCACATATCCCTGTCACGCCACGATCGTGACTGGCAACTATCCCATCCGCCATGGAGTCATTAATAATACCCTGCTCCAGCCTGGAAGGCTTTCCCCGGACTGGAATTGGTTCCGTGATTCTATTCACGGGACAACCCTTTATGATGAAGTCAAAAAAGCAAACATGACAACAGCAGCGCTGTTATGGCCCGTTACAGCCAAAGCCAATATAGATTATAATATGCCGGAGATTTTCGCCAACCGCCCATGGCAAAATCAAATTCTTGTTTCTTTAATGAGTGGGACCCCTCGGTATCAATGGGAACTAAATAAACGCTTCGGACAAATACGCAACGGTTTGAATCAGCCCGAGTTGGACAACTTTGTGCTCGAATCAGCAGTAGATACCATAAAAACAAAGAAGCCCAATTTAATGATGATCCACTTTACAGATTTAGATTCCCAGCGCCATTATCACGGTTTTTCCTCCGATGAAGCCATCGCAGCGATTCACCGCCACCATACTCGGCTCGGCAGAATCCTAGATGCAATAAAGGAAAGCGGAATCGAAGAAAACTCAACCATAGTAGTTTTAGGCGATCATAGCGCCATGGATGAGAATAAAGCAATACATCCAAATGTTCTTTTGAACAAGCAAAACCTCATCACCACCAATCCAAAAGGCAAAATAATTAATTGGAAGGCCTACTGTAAAAGTTGCGATGGCTCCGCATATATTTATCTTAAGGACCCAGACGATTTAACCACAATCCGCGAACTCCAGTCATTGCTAGATTCCCTGCTTCAAGATCCTGACTCGGGTATTGAAAAAGTTCTCACCGGTGACCAAGCTGCGATAAAAGGGGCAGACGGCCAATGTGCATTTATGTTGGAGGCACGGAAGGGCTATTACTTTCTAGAAGACTATGAAGGAGAATATCTCAAATCAATTACACAAGAAGAGGTAACTCTCGATAAAAAATACACCCTGGCCACTCACGGTTATTCACCGGAAAAAGAGAATTATGGAACCATTCTAATGGCAGCAGGAAAAGGAATTCGCCACATCACTCTTCCTGCTATCCGACTCATTGATGAAGGCCCAACCTTCGCAAGGCTTCTCGGTGTCAGCTTAGGCAATACAGATGGAAGCGTAGTTGAAGAATTACTAGATTTATAAAAAAATAAAGGGGGATACGAGATGAGCCGGATGACAAAAAAAGAAAAAAGCTGGGTTTTATTTGATTGGGCAAATTCCGCCTATTCAATTATAATCACCACTGCCGTTTTTCCTTTGTATTTTAAGGCAGCTGCCAAAGAGGCAGGACTCGCAGCGGCAACTTCCACTGCCTACTGGGGCTATGCCAATTCGTTTGCGACCCTGCTGATTTCCATTTGTGCACCTGTTTTGGGCAGCATCGCCGATTTCAAAGGGTTCAAGAAACGATTTTTCACCTTCTTTTTTGCTTTAGGCATTATTTTTACCTTATTACTGGCATTAGTCCCAAGCGACCAATGGTTAATCCTGCTAATCTGTTATATGGTAACGGTCATTGGCTTTGGCGGAACCAATATTTTCTATGATGCTTTTCTAGTGGATGTAACGACCGAGGAACGAATGAACCAGGTTTCATCAAAAGGTTATGCGATGGGCTATATCGGCAGCACGATTCCCTTCATTATTGGAATTGCACTGATCATCCTTGCGCAGCAAGAGATCCTTCCTCTATCCGTTTCTGTTGCAAGCCAAATCTCGTTTGCGATTACCGCGTTGTGGTGGGGATTGTTCACTATCCCGATGCTAAGAAATGTTAACCAGGTATATTATAAAGAACGAGTTCCAAACCCGATAGTGAATGGTTTTAAACAGTTTTTTAGCACGTTTTCCAAAATTAAATTATATCGCCCGTTATTTCTATTTTTACTTGCTTATTTCTTTTATATTGACGGGGTTAATACAATCATTACCATGTCAACCACATATGGAGCAGATTTAGGAATCGATTCACAAAGTCTATTAATCATTTTATTTGCTACTCAAGTCGTGGCGGCGCCCTTTGCTGTTTTGTATGGAAAACTTGCCGATAAATTTAATGCAAAGACCATGCTGCTCGTCGGTATATTTGTGTATATCGTCATTTGTACTTATGCCTATTTCTTAAAAACGACGTTAGATTTTTGGATTCTTGCGATGCTTGTTGCTTCTTCACAAGGGGGAATTCAGGCATTAAGCCGCTCCTACTTTGCCAAGCTTGTGCCAAAAGAACATGCAAACGAATTTTTCGGCTTTTATAGTATCTTTTATAAATTCGCCGCCATCCTAGGGCCTTCACTAATGGGATTTACAGCCTATGTGACTGGAAATACAAACAGCGGGGTATTCAGCTTAGTCGTCTTATTTATCATCGGCGGCCTGGTTCTCCTCCGCGTACCAGAAACAACCAACATCGCAAAATCAAATTCTATTTCTCAATAAAAACCTGACTATGACCTCGTCAACGGCGAGGTCTACTTTTTTCAAAAAAACATGGGGCTTGTCACCATAATTCATCTAAATTTCTATATAATGTTACAAACCGTTTTTCTTTTTGATTCGTTTATTTTTGTAAAGGAATCAGGGAAATAATGAGGGGGATTGCCTTTTTTATGCAAAAAAAGAGTGATGTCGAATTGATGCAATTAATTAAAGAAAAACATCGCCCTGCTTTAGAAGAATTATATGATCGCTATATTAAACTCGTATACTCGTTTAGTTTAAAAGCGACGAAGGATCCTGATAAAGCCAAAGTGATCGTCCAAGCTGTATTTATGCGGATATGGACAACGGAGACGGGGTACAACCCAGAAAAAGGCCAGTTTGTGAATTGGCTTCTTACCATTACACGAAATATCACCATTGACCATCACCGGAAAGAAAAAAAGGAATCTTCCTTTATCGCATTCGGACAGGACCAGTTGGAGCAAATCCCAGGATACCCTGCCAATAATCCGGCAGAAATTGTGTCAAGAAAGCTCTTGCGAGAACAAATACAAAAAGCCTATCAATATCTATCAAACAGCCAAATTGAACTTATTCAATGGCTGTATTGGGAAGGCTATACGCTCCGCGAAATAGCGGATATGAAACAAGAACCAATCGGCACCATTAAGAGCCGGCTGCATCAAACTCTTAAAATCTTAAGAAATCGTATGGTTACGGAGATGGGGGAATGAAAAAATGACGATTAATCATAGCTGTTCATTGTCCATTGAATTAGTCTCTTACATGCTCGGAGAAGCAACAGAAGAAGAAATAATTTTATTTGAAGAACACCTTCTAAATTGTTCAGATTGTCGCAATGAAGTCCAAGAAATGCGGGAGGCGTGGAATTTGATCCCTTTTAAATTGGATGATGTTGAAGTACCTTCTGGATTAAAGTCAGAAGTCATGAATGCCATTTTTCAAGATGACAGCTCTAGTAACACCACCCTTGTGGAAAAGAGTCCTCGTCCAGAATCTAAACCATTTGGACGTATTCGGCAAACCGTATTTGGAGCTGCTGCTGCAGTCCTTCTATTAACCTCTGGCGGTGTTTTGTGGAACAATTTTCAACTTAGGGAAGAGCTGGCTGAGGTAAAAGAAAAAACACAGCTCCCTGCTGAGGTCGTAAAAGTTTATTCCTTAAAATCTGCGGATTCCGCTTCAAGCTCCGCACAAGGTAATGCCTGGCTCTATCAGCAAGGGGATGCAAGACAATTGGTGTTCAAGGTTCATGGACTGGCCTCCACTCATGGTTCAGAAGCCTATCAGGTTTGGTTAATCCATGATGGAAAACGAACCAGCTGTGGTACATTTCAAGTGGATCAGGATGGAAATGGTTTCCTCTCCTACCCCTTGCATGATAATGACTTAGCTTTTGAAGCGATAGGTGTTTCACTCGAACCAGATGCCAATGGAACCCAGCCCCGTGGGAAAAAGGTATTAGGAACATAATGAAAAAGCCCCTGATTCTCGGAAATGAGAATCAGGGGCTTTTTGGTTAAGTATTTGGGTATTCCGTTATTTTTTGATACTGTTTGATGGGGAGGTTATTACCCAGCCAACAGGGGCACCGCCGACAGGATGGCTTAGGGTCCTTCCCTCAATAGAAGATGCGGCATTATTATTAGCCAAAGTACCATCCAGTTTAAAATTATAGTAAATACTCCCACTATTAATATCTTTATCTTTAAAGCTAAATGTAAGCGGCTTATTAAATGCTCCAATGAGTTGATTGGTTTCCATATCTATTACCCTGAAAGCAAAATTCATCACTACTGTTTCACCGGCTGGTGCTTTTGTTTGGAAAAAGCTATTATCCCCTTCAAGAACTTGAAAAGTCACATCATGAGAAAAAGTTCCTTCTGGTATGGTAATTTTGATTCCGGAATGACTAATCCTTGCCGCTTCCCCTGCTTCAATTTTCTTTTCAGCCACTACTTTTGGAAATCCATTTTGCGTAAAATCAGTCGCAGCGAATGCCACCGCACCAAACAAAAGTATTGAAATTAACGATAATACAGTTACAAGGGTAAAACGAATTTTCATTAACTGACATCTCCTTCATTTTTCGTATTGGGCTTTCGTTATAAGTTAACGAAATGTTCGTCAATACGGTTCGAAGAAAATGAAAAAAAATTCCCATGCATAAAAAACTCGTTCATCTATGCATGGGAAAAAATCTAATCAATTTTTATTTACGTACAATCGAAACATTCTCTAATATACCGCCAGAGCTTGATACGATTTTAAGGGTACTCCCCGATAAAAACGATGGACCTGTACCTCTAAATCTAAAAGCACCAAAAGTATCAACGTCAGCCTTGCCTAATTCCTTCACATTCTTTTTTGGATCAACCAGATAAATAGTAACTGTTACACCAGGTCCAACTACATCTGAAGTACCGTCCAGCCTCCAGGTCGAAATCCTTGTACGGAATTCGGCAGGCTGTGCAGTTAATTTATCGGCATGAGTCGTTATCTGAACTTTTACTGGATCAGACGTTCCCCCTTTTCCAGTTACCTTCAGACTAAACTCTAAAGTCGTATTTTGCTTTGGAAACTTAAACTTTGGTTTCGCAGGATCGGCTAAATCAAGGTTCACTTGAGGCCCTTGGGTTTGCTCCCACGTGTACGTCAGTGCATCAGTCGAAGAGCTGCCATCCAATGTAACTTCCGTTCCCTGATCAACTTGCGATTTAGGACCTACAATTACCTTTGCTACAGGAACTGGAGGCAGGGCATTCTTGACAGTAACCTTTACGTTACTCGTTGATTCTTCCCCTTTTGAATTTGTAAGCTTAAGCTGGAATTCAAGCTCACCCATATCAGGTTGAGCTGTAAAGCTGGTGACTAGTTCATTCGGTTTATCAAGGACAACGTTTGGCGGCTGAGGAGCGACTTGTGTCCATTCAATTTGATCAAATGTACCGGTAGATTTCGAACCATTAAGGGTTACCGTTTCACCAGCCACGACCGTTATAGGGTCCCCGGCATTGGCCACAGGAGGACTGGAAGCCTCACCACTGACATCTACTGGAATGGTAACTGACCCTCCACCTGTAGAACTTATTGTAATGTCGGGCGGTAAATAACTTGAACTTATCGTCAATCCATTTTCAGTAATGTTCCCTTCAAAGCCATCAACAGTGAGAGTCGGCTTATTCACATTATCACTTGAATTGGCTTTCACGGTAATGGTAAAGGTTTTATCATTATAAGTTGCACTGGCCTCCCCTGTTACCTTGTCAACAGGATCGATAGTTTTTACAGAATTTGGTTTATCCGATACATTCGTTATGGTTAATGTCTTTGGTTTGGGTCCAGTAAATGGAAGTCGGGCAAAATATTTCCCTTTAGAACCTCTCATCCGAATTGGCTTATCTTCCGCACCCTTTTCGGTTACATCAATCTTGTAATCCTGATCTTCTTCTGTATAAGCAAAAACATCAATCGTTCCGCCATCAATAGGATTACCCTTATCATCAAGATTGCGGTTGTAGGTTGCTTTTATTACATCCACACCAGCTGTAGTGGCTTTTTTGCCCATTAAACTAAATAGATCTGTTTTGATACAGTTGGCTTCTATTCCATCTGAACCAACACATTTATTGCCAGCAGCCGCATTAGCCCCTACTCCTACTCCTTCAATCATGAAATAGTTTTTATAGCCGCCCTTAATTTTGTGGTCCTCATTCGGATCTCCCACATATCCTTCAGGTGCACCTTCATCCCATTCCAAAAAAGATCCAATACGGCTATTCATCGCGGCAGTGAACCCGCCAGAAAGACCGATATCTTCTACGAATCGAATTTCTCCATTTGTTGGATCTTTCTTATCTGCAGCTGTTGCAACTAATTCATCCACACCATATGGGTGAGTAATTTTATATTTTTTTCCCGTCACTAGTCCATCAATTCTGAAGCGGACCCTGCCGAAGACAATTTGGTCCCCATCAACTGGCAAACCATTTCCAAAAGCTGCTTCCAAGGCAAATGTCCCAACAGCCCTTCCATCATTTGGAAGATTATCAATTACCGAACTAGCTAACTGGTAAAAGGCTTCTTCTGGGAAATTATTATTTTTTAGAGAAATTGGTGCATCAGGATTCGGAATCTCTTCAGGTAATAAAGCACAGTAGGGATCATTAACATCAAGACAAAGCTGTAGTCGTGTATCATCATCTTTATACCAAACTGGAAATCCGTTATCTGGATCGATTGGCCCTACTTTGGTCAATTTAAAAGTAGGTTTTTCTATCGTATCTGCTTGTGCCCAGAAAATTCCTCCACTTAACAGCACTAGCACTGATAATATCATGATAAATAGTCGTTTTAAGGGATTTTGTTTCCACCTTATTTTTTTTCTGGAATGAATATTTTTTCTAGGTTCCAACCTTAACCGCCCACCTTTACAATTAGAAATATTTTTTTAAAAAATACTTATACGGGGAGTTTTCATATTTTTTTATCTCGTACTTCAACCGGACGGCTGAATCCTGAAAATTCTTCACCTATCTTATTAATCTCGATTCTTGCATTTTGGAACAAAGGTTCTAGGAAACTCAAATCCTCATTTTTTATCTCCAGATATTCGTTTGGCTGCATGTTTTTATAGCTAAACATGTGACCAGTTTTATTGAGTTCTTCCTTTTTACTCCATAACGTTTTTACTCTAGATGGACTGGTTATTATTTCCTTACTATATGGCGACTCATTTCCATAACGGTCGACCGCGGTAACTGCATAATAATAATTTTTAGAAGGCAGAGGGTCTGTTTCAGTAAATGAATTCGTATTGATAATCTCCCTGTTTACGTTCTTAAAATCCTTTTCAAGAATCGCCTTCCGATAAATGTTGTAACCGACAATATCTTTGCTAACAGAGTTATCCCAAACAATGGTTTTGGATTGTTTCCCTTCTCTAACATTTTGAGGTGGACTAGGCTGACGGTCAGGCAGGGTATGCAATTGACTTTTCGGCTTGTCATGTATGCGAAGAATCCCCCATAAGCCGCCCTCCAAATATCGTCTCAGCTTCATCTCGCGATAGAGATAATCACCTGCCGGATTTAGGAAACCTTCTTTTTGAATTGGAATAATATCGAGCGATTCTCCGGTAGTCAGCGATCCTTGACTCGATACAAGCTTGGAATTAGGATCAGTCCACTGAAAATGCCAGCGATTGCTATGAAGCGTAAAGACACTTCCTCTTGAGCGGTCTGCTGTCTGCATCACTCTTAAACGAATTGGGTCCCCTACATAACCTTCCGGAATCGGAGTTGAAGGGTCACCATGAATAACCGAGCTGAATACAAGTGACTTATCTGGGTTGACAGCCAGACGATGTTTAAACGGCTCAGAGCTATAATTGATTCCCTTTTCACCACGGTCTTCCATATCGGCATGTTCACCCGTTTTTGGGTCGACTTCACCAGGCGTTGGCGCACTCCCATCTTTTCCAATTGTAAAAAGTCCATCTGAAAACATGAGCGCCTGTTCCCTGAAATCAGGTTTATCAGGGACGATGATATCAGCCCGAGCGCCGGATAATATGGTTTTCCCGGTCATCGGATCTCTGTACTGAGAACCCTTCGGTTCTATGATGAGCGACCCATAGGCACCGTGCAATCGATGACTGCGAATGTCCCCATAATCATAAAGGATCGTCCCCCCGTACTCTTTGTCTGCATACCAATTATAGGTAATCGTCTCTCCCGGACCTATGGTTTGATCATAATTATAGCCTATGGTTGCACCATCCGACCCTTGTACATCGTATTGCACCATTTGCGGATGTAAAGAAACACGGTTTGAGTTTTTCCAAAATACCTGCCCGGCCATTAACAGGTCTGGGTCATTCTTATTTACTGGCGGTTTAAAGGGCAAGTTGTTTTTCAACGTCACTTGAATGCATTCGCCTTCATTTGCCCGGATAACAAGGGGCTCGGCACTCTTTTGGCCCTTAAGAATGGCGGAAACATCCTGGGTTAACGCAAACATGATTCCAAATGGATCATGGTCCCCCGCTTTGTTGTACTGAATATCCTTCATAAAGGCAGTCACATCAAATTTTTTCACCGGTGCTGAAGGCGGGCATGGATTACCGGTACTCTTCGGTTTTAGCGGATTACGATTGGCTTTTTTCATTTGTTTCACTTTTTCTGGGTCTGTTTTCGTTTTCAATGCTGCACGGTCCGGCAGACTCTTCAGACTGGCATTTTGTTCGCCCCAAACCCGGACAAATCCCCATAATCCGCTCCATAAATCCTCGATTGGCTGAGATGACCATAGATAATCCCGTTGTTTGACACCAACTGGATTCGGCTGAATTTCCATCGAAAACTGTTCTGACATCCCGATGGATTGCGTAGAGGTTATCTCTGTATCCTTGTTCCCCGATTCTTTTTTCCAGCTCAAACCATGGACGTTAAAGTTATGCTGTGTTTCATGGGCACCTTGAATTAACCGGATTTTAATCGGATCTCCAGGATATGTTTGAATAATAGGTGTTTGTGGGTCACCATGCACCCATGAACTAAATACATAAGCTGGATCCGCATTATTTCTTCTAAAGAATGGTTCATTCGAGTAATTGACCGCGGCATATCCATGTGCTTTATATACCAGCGAAGGATCAGACTCCAATGGAAGCATTTTTCCGTTTTTATCCCACATCCTGGCAAAATCGTGATATATGAGGACCTGCTCACGAAAATCCTCTTTATCAGGCGGTACAATCATTGCTTCTGTTCCAGATTGAATTTCTAATCCAGTCTTCGGATCCAGCCATTTCGATCCCTTTGGTTCCACAATTAATGACCCAAACGTTCCGTGAAAGCCCTTTTCAGCGGCTGACATATGGTCATGGAAGAATATATTCCCCTCTTCATCGGCATTCCAGCGGTAACGAATTTTTTCTCCCGGAAGAACACTTTGACTATAATTCCACCCCACCGCTGTTCCATCTGAACCAAGCGGATCAAAGCCGACAAAATGAATATGAATCGAAAGCCTGTTTGGCTTTTCTGCCTTATACAAATGATTTTCCAGTGTCGCTTCGACGCAATCTCCTTTATTGGCGCGTATAACAAGTGGGCGGGGCCTCATGGTTCCATTTAAAACCTTTGCCTCATCTTCAGCGAGAACAAACATCCGTCCTTTTTTGTCATGGTCGCCTGCGTTATTGTAAACAATGTCCGTTTCAATCCCAACAATGTTATATTTCCGGACTGGGGCATTCTTTTGGCAGCGGTCAAAATTTGGCGCTCCAGGAACCAATGCACCTAGTGCTGCTTTTTCCCCATCTGTCGGCGGTCGTAGCTCAGGGTCTGGCGGCTTGGGGGCCTGTTTACCCAACTCACCGGGTATATATTTCGGGAATCCGGGATTTGTTTCGGTTGGCTTTTCAAGAGCCTTCCTGTCCTTTAGGGGCATCAATTCTGGCTGCAGCTTATCAAAAACTCTTAATAGCCCCCACATCCCTTGAAAATAATGAGGAAACAAATGGCAATGCCATAAATAATCTCCCGGTGCTCCTTTCCCACCCTGAATATAGCCGGCATCATTCGTTAAAGAGAGTGTCTCGGTACTTCCGATGTTTAATGTTTCAGAGTCTACAGTAAACGTTTTTTTTGTTTCACTTTTCCAGCGGTGTCCATGTAAATGAAACACATGGTTTTCATCCTGATTGGCTCCAATAATTCTAAATTTAATCGGATCCCCAATGTAGGCCGGAGTAATCGGAGTGGCCGGATCACCATATACCCAGGAAGAATAAAAATTCGTTGGGTCTTTCCCATCTTCCGTCGCTGCGTGCTCTATTCGATCGTCTGAGGGTTCTGCACGGTAATTTACCGCATATAGTTCTTTTTCGATTCCAAGCTGCTCCTGCCCGTCTCCATCAGGCGGCTCTGGATCAGGATTCTCTTCCTCTTGCGGCTTAGGCAGAGGAAGTTGTGAGCTGCCTGAGATTGCTTCAACACCATCATGAAAGAACAAAGCATATTCTCGGAAGTCTGGTTGGTCAGGCAGTTCAATATTGGCCATTGTTCCACTTTTTATCTCTTCGCCCGTCTGCAGGTCCGTCCATTTTGCCCCCACAGGCTCCACAATTAAAGCGCCAAACAATCCATCTCCCATCGTCCCTTTACCATGAGTTGGATCGGTAAAATATGTAAAGTCAGCGCCATTTGTAAAAAAGAATGTGCCTTCTTCATCTGCATTCCATCGGTAGCGGATTTCCGAATTTGGCGCTGCTGTAGAATCAGGATTATATCCGGCACTCGTCCCGTCTGAACCCTTTACGTCATACCCGACACCTTGGATATGGATAGAAGCCTTCTCTTTTAATTTATTGGTAAAAGTAACTTCAATACAGTCACCTTTATTAGCCCTGATTGTTAGCGGCTCCACTTCCTTGACCGGTTTACCAGGATCCCTTGCGATAGCTCCTTGTATTTTTTCAGCATCTTCTTTTAAAGCAAAAATTTTACCATCTGGAACATGATCACCAAATTTGTTGTAAACCATATCTATATTGAGAGCAATTATTTCGAAATAACGAACACGTGAGCCTTTTTCGCACTTATTTTGTAAATTATTTGTCAGTTCAGTTAAAGTCGGGGTTCCCCTCTGTATTGCTTTTGTCGGTAGAATTGTATAGTTTTGCTTACTTAATGGAGATTGATCTTTGTGGCTGGAAGAATGGAGTTGCTCATTAGAAAGATTTTGATCGGTTGAAACCTTATTAATGTTTGCCTTCAAACTGTTCTCCGTGGCCAACATTTGCGGCGGCTGAGACGATTTCACAATGATAACAACCGATATGGCAGAAATGGCCATTAATAGGATAAAGGAAAATATAAGCATGAATATTGAACTTTTATTCAAATTTGGACCACTTCTCCTTCTACAATTATGATAAAAGTTTCCCAAATCCCTAGGAAAAATTAATAGAATAAATTACAGATGAAAACACTACAAAAATTTATATGTGCAGGACTTATTTAATATTACTTTTTTCACCCTGACGGTTAGATCCTTATTGTCACAGAAAACATTAACCCCAAATAGATTGTGAGAATAAAACTAACAGCAAAAATAATAGCAAAGGCAGGGCTCATTTTTTTAAAGCTAATAAAGATAAGAAATAAAAATAGAAGAGAAATAAACATTAGGAATGCTGAAGGAACAGTAGGTGCGAGTTCTACTTGGTTGAAGAGAGTAATATTTTTTGCCAGAAGCCAATCCATCCAGGTTTGTTTATCCCTTGTAGAAAATCCGCTGGAAACTTCATGCGGTGGGGATAGAGTTCCTAATACCCCGGTGGAAAAGAACACTATCAATAAAATAATACTTTCAGCCCTTAACCATGGCCTGGGATTGAAGTTTGACAGCTTCATAGATTGTTTGGAAAGAAAGCTGTTTATGAATGCAAAGACCAGGACAGGAATAATGCTGATGTGTTTTAAAAGTAACATTCTTCCGTATGGAACCTGCCAGCTGTTTAAATATTGTCCGCTTTTCATGACAAAAAACATTAGGAAAAATCCGCTAATTACAATGATGATAAAACTTACCATGGCTAAAGGAGTGAACCAGCTTAAAAAGTGTGGCCAATTATCCCGGTCCCGCGAAAACCAGCCAACATTTAGTAATACCCCCACCCAGGTCGTCATCATGAGGAAGTGGATTGTATGGGCAACAATCCCTGGCCAGTAGGTAAGGGAGGCCGCATGACCGGCATTCCCAATTGCAAAAATCATTAATAGCAGCCACTGCGCCCGAAAAAATTTAGATCCATTTACATAAATGGTCACCCATAAACACAGCGAAAAGAGACATAAAAATATCCACGCCCGGCCGATTTGAAAGCCGGTTACGACAGAAATTATGGCTGATAATAAGCCAAAACTGTTTTTATAATAAAGGATAGCTTGTAAAATCGGAGCAAAGGTTAAGACGATAATTCCAAGCACACAAAGCAGCAAAACAGGTTTAGAAATAAGCGTATTAGGTCTTTTGTTTTCCGGAACAAACAGCAATACAACATGCCCCGCCAATAGGGAAAACAATAAATACTGTCCAAATTCAGTAAAAGGAATCAGATAGCTCATTGCTTGCTCACTTCTTTCTAAATGACAAAATTACTGCCAATCCAAGGATGACTAAAAAGCCGATGATTAACATAGCAATCATCCAATTTGAATTCTTTTCCTGTGGCTCTAAACTACTTTTTTCTATTTTTTCCTCAATGTTAGTAACGACAGGCATGATTGGTTTATCCTCGTCAAGGGTGATCTCCTCTTGATTAGCGGAAGGTGTATTCAGGTTCTGATTGACTTGCTCCCTTTGAACCTGAAATTTTATTTCACCTGTGATTGGATGTCCATCATTTCCGGCTATATTCCATTGAATAACGTAGGCTCCATTTTCCAAGGGTTCCGGTAATGTACCAATCATTTTTTCCGCTTGGATTTGAACCAGATTAAATGGAATTTCTGTACCATCCTTTAGTAGCTTCATTGTACTTAGATTTTCAATTTTTTCAGCAAAGTTCAGCGTAATCTCTTTAAGTTCGTCTGAAATAATCCCTCCTTCGGCCGGGGTGGAACCTGTTAGCTGCGTGTGCGCACTCGCAATGGATGGAATCAACAAAAAGGCAGTGAAAAATAATACGATTAATTTGCTCATAAATGAACCCCCTTCTATCCTCCTAGGAATTTAGAAAGATTATCTAACTTAATTCTCACAATCTTTTACAAATCCTCTTTAAATTAGAAAATTCTAGTAAAAAATTTATTCAAGAGAGCAGAAAAGTAGTATAAACGTCCTAAAAAAGCCCCCCTATCGACTGGGAGGCTGTCTGCCAACGATTACTTAACTGTAATCGGAATCCTGCCATTTAAAAGAAAAGCATCACTCAAATGATGTCTATATTCTACTTGAGCAAGTGTGTTCATTGGTTTTTCGGTCCTGAATAACACATCACAGCGCTGTGCCGTGCTCATCTCAAATGAAGTACCGGCCTTAAGCGTGTATGGATGATTATATTTACCAAACGGCGGAACACCGAAGGAACGTCCATCACAGGCAATCACGACGACATCTACCGGAAACGTAATTTTGATCTTCACATACGCAGCACATAGCATACGCACCAGGACTGTCTGATTTATCTTTGCATTAATGGAAACCTGCATTCCCTCAACCCCGCTATTATAGGCGGCAGGGATAGTCACACCAGGTCGAATGGACGCAGTCCCCCCAACACGGCCAGGGAAGTATTCACCTGTAACAACAAAATAATCGGGATTGTAATCATTAAAGGCAAAGAAATTATATTTTCCAGAGTCATTAAAATGAAAATCATCATTTACTCCCGGTTCATCACCATGCTCTGGAAAGGTCTGATGCGCATCCTCTGCCTGTACACGCCAGACGGAATCAATGTCGTCAATGACCCATAAGGCCTCGACGTCATATGGAACCGTCATCGCATGTGGATCACCGCTTTCAAGACTGCCGCCAACAAATCCAGGGAATTTCGGGAAATTTGTAAGATTGGCGGCTGTCCGGCGAGGATAACCCCCTACATTCTTCCCATCCTTTGGGTCATAGGCATCAGGCGGCTCGATGATAAGAAAACCATATAAGCCATATTCAAAATGCTGAAGGGTGTTCCTATGACAATGGTAAAAGTAACTGCCAATATGATTTGGCTGCCATTGATAAGCGTAGTCCCCTACCTCCATGGAGCAGTGCCCCACCCCATCATTAATCGCAGTTGGTTCAATGCCATGCCAATGAATGGTATGTGGCGGCTGTCCATGTCCTTTAACCTGTCCGTGATAAATAACACCACGGGGGACACGGATTGTTGGGCCTGGAAAGATCCCCTCCGCAGCTTCCGGGACATCAGGATTTGCAATAAGAAAAAATTCCAGTTTCTTGCCATCCCACGTTTTTAAATCCGTGCCATGCATCAAATCAACCCTCTGCGTATTCGGAATCAGCATGGTTGCACCCGGAACATTTGCTGCAACAAAGGCAGGTACAGGATTTGTCGGCGCTAAGAGCTCCGGCGTTGGCGGACTGGCCTTAGGTGGATTGAATGATTTTACCCAGCTGGCCTCATGACCTTTTACTGACCGGCGGGGGATCTGAAAACCTGGTTTTGATGATGACATAGCATTTCTCCTTTGCCCATTCATAAAAATTTTTTCTATATGAATCTATTTCCTAGTTTCCGTGTAATTGGTGTTCATTCTTTACGGGATCCGTGTTAATCGGGTTATTGATTATCTTCGTTCTTGCATTGGTGTTGGTGGTATTGGATGTCATGGTATGGGATCCATCCATCCCCATTTCTGGGCCAGCTGCCTCCCCTGTTTTTTCCGGACCATGAGAGGTTGGAGCATTCGGAAAAGTCGTTACTCCTCCAGGTGTATTCCGATCTCCAATAAAATGAATTCCACTCATCATTCCCAATCCGTAGTTCCCGCCCTGCGAAGATTGGCTTGCTTCCGAGTGGTCATGCATCGGATAACAAATTGGTGATAATTGAACAGCGAGATCATAATCACCGACCTTTTCACCAATGTCTGGCAAGTGTATGTTCAATTCCTCCGTTGGCGGCCATACCGGGTGAGGGGAAGAACCGACAATCCTTGGATTCGGGATGGACATTAACGGTTTATCAGGAAGCCCGATTCCACGCTCATTCGGAACATCAGGCGGACGAATAAACGGAACGGCCCATTCATAGATCTCCAGTGGGTCAACCGTTAAAGTATCCATCCAAATCGGATTCTCCTGAACAACGCCATTTACACCAATTCGGTAGACGTGGTTTGCATGAATGTGTAAAGAATGCATGGATAGCCCTGCGTTTAAAATCCTAATTACAACCGGCTCTCCAACCCTATGGTTTGGAGTAATATACGGATTATGAGCCGCGAACCAGCCTGAATGTCCATTAATTGTGAAGAATTCAGGTTTTTTGTTTAATCCATCCGGCCTGTAACGGTCATATTGAAAAGCTTTCATGAATTGGGCAGCCGGATAATCTTTTCCAGGTGTATATTTCCCTACCTCTTCAAACAAACGGGAGCTTGCTTCATGAAGTATCCAAATATATTGTCTAAATGCAGGGGTATGGGTGGCATTATCCCCTTGCTCCCATGCTAATCCTGGGAAATGTTCAGTTGAACCAAAATCATCAAATAGCTGTTGGATAGACGGAGTTGGATTAGAATATGGGGTGAATCGGTGCCCGCTAACAGCCCTACTTGGCATGACTACTAATGCCCCGTGAAGTCCCATTACCCGGTTCACAGGTGCGTTTAAATTGTCGTAATATAAATAACTCCCCGCTGTTTGTGGGGTAAATTCAATTGTTTTTGTTTCTCCTGGACGAATGGGCCCACTATCTACCAATCCGCTTATGTAAAACGCATGCGGTTCATCGAGGGAATTGGTTAGCGTAACTTTTACTTTATTGCCAGCCGTTGTATAAATATGAGGACCTGGAACCTCAGCTGGGAAATTTTTCTCTTTATAAAACCAAAAGTAACATTGTGCTTTGTTTATTGAATTGTGCGTTGCCATATCCTTTACAGCATCCGTTATGGTAAAATTAAGCTCCTGAACTTGTATTGTGTTGGCTAGCAGCGGGTTTTTTGAGATCCATGAGGGCATGACGCTCCCTACAATTAATGATGCAATGCCGCCCCCCGCATACTTTACAAAATCTCTTCTCTTCATGTTTTCCTCCTTTACGCACATTAAAGATCAGATTTTTTCCTTTTCCTCATGGTGGACTATGGGCCGTCATCAGTAAAGTAAAACCTCCCTATCAAAAAATACTCCAAAAGGACTATTTTATATCCTGGAGTGTAAACTCTCATTTCTATTTTTGGATTTTATTTCTATTTGACGGTACTTTATAACTATTCAGTTCTACTTGGGAAAATTCCTAATTTAATTTTGAAAGTTTTTTAGGTCTATTATACTATTATTAAAAATAGAATGACCCCGGTTTTATTTACCGAGGTCATTCATTTTACTTTATAATAGGTATCTGAATAGCCTTCTTTCGAATTTGGTGCTTGTTCAACCAAGAAAAGAAGTTGGGATTGTTTTCGTGGATAAGCATAGGCCTGATACGTTTCACTTAAAAAGTTATATCTAGTCTTCTTTATGGCAAAATCACGATGGTATTTTTCTTCTAAATATTTCTCCATACTCACCTCTTGTTGTTTTTTCCCCCAAGGCGTTCCATAAAATTGTGAGTATACGTAAAAGCTAATTCCTAGTAAAAGCAAGGATACCAACCATAAAATTATTTTTGTGGCCCTAATATACCTCACCTCACCATTATCAGAATATTTAAAATATAATATTCGAGTTTTTTTGAATTATTCCTTCCCACTTTGCATTCGGGATGACAGAAATATTCAAAAAAAAAGGCTCTGTTAAACTTGGTTGTTGATTTGCGCTCCAGGCGCGAGCGGTTCGCGGGCGTGCCGGGGAGCCTCCTCGGCGCTTTGGCGCCTGCGGGGTCTCCCCTGCCCCGTACTCCCGCAGGAGTTTTCGTGCCTTCCACTCCAATCAACAGTGTTAAAAAATCAACAATGCCCTTTAACACAGCAAAAAAAACGAACCCTCAGGCTCGTTTTGTTATTATCATTATTTTACATCGTACCCCTGGTCATCAATGGTTTCTTTAATCGCGCTTAAGGAAACGACATTCGCGTCGAATTCTATATCTACTTGGCCCTTATCAAGTTTAACAGCCACTTTTTTAACACCTTGAAGAGCTCCTACGCTGCCCTCTACCGCTTTGACACAATGACCACAAGACATTCCGCTGACATTTAACGTTACATTTTCCATTTTGATTCCTCCATTATTTTTTCATTAATTTTTGGATTGTTGTCAGGACCTCATCCAAAACTTCATAATCCCCATCCTGGATTCGTTCCACGACACAGCTTTTCATATGTCCTTCAAGTAATACTTTGGCAACACTATTTAGCGCTGATTGGGTGGCGGAAATTTGGTTGATTACGTCATCACAGTACGTATCTTTTTCGATAAGTCCTTTAATACCGCGAATTTGGCCTTCAATCCGGTTTAGCCTTGTAATCAGATTGTTTTTAACTTTATCTGAATGATGGCTTTTCCGATGGTTCCCTTCAGGTTCACAGCAGGATTCTTCTTCTTTGCCAAAATCTAAAGACATCAAAACCGCCTCCTTTTTCGTCATTATATCATACCCCGGTACCGTAATTCGATGAAGATGTTGTGACAACATTGTCTATACGAATTCATTAAATTAATTTATTTCTATCACATACCGAAGATTGATTCCCTTTTATTAAAGTTTAACTCTTTGGAGTCTCAGTGCATTTAAGACTACGGAAACTGAGCTGAAGGCCATGGCTGCACCTGCGAGCCATGGTGCGAGTAATCCAATTGCTGCGATGGGTATTCCGAGTGTGTTATAACCAAATGCCCAGAATAGATTTTGCTTGATATTGCTGATGGTTTGCTTACTCATATAGATCGCATCGACGATACTAGTTAAGTCGCCTCTCATTAATGTGATATCGGCTGCTTCCATCGCGACATCTGTTCCAGTTCCAATGGCCATACCAATATCTGCAATGGCCAGTGCAGGCGCATCATTGATTCCATCGCCTACCATAGCGACAAGTTTTCCCTCCTGCTGCAGCTTTTTTACTTCAGCCGCTTTCCCATTTGGCAACACTTCTGCAATTACAAAGTCGACTCCAACTTCTATAGCGATGGCATTGGCAGTTCGATGGTTGTCACCTGTCATCATGATTACTTCCAGACCCATTTCCTTCAATTTCTTTATTGCTTCTTTAGATGTCTCTTTTACAGTATCTGCTACCGCTACAATTCCAGCAAATGCGCCATCGATTGCGACCAGCATGGCTGTTTTTCCCGTTTCCTCAAGTTCTAGCATCTTTTCGTTAGAAGAGTGGAAAGGGATGCCAACTTGATTTAGCAATTTACGGGTACCGATTACAACTTCCTTGCCTGCGACTGTCGCTTTTATTCCGTATCCTGGAATAGCTTCAAATTCGGTTGGTTCCACTAACTCTATTCCCTTTTCTCTAATTCCTTTTACAATCGCTTCTGCAAGGGGATGTTCAGATTGTTTTTCGGCTGAACCGACCAATTGCATAAATGTTTCTTGATCAATATGCCCACTCACTACGACATCTGTTAATTCTGGTTTTCCGTTTGTTACCGTACCTGTTTTATCAAGGACAATTGTGTTAATGCGATGTGTCAATTCTAAATGTTCGCCGCCTTTGAATAAAACGCCGGCTTCTGCCGCACGGCCGGAGCCTGCCATAATCGAAGTTGGTGTCGCAAGTCCCAGCGCACAAGGGCAGGCAATGACAAGCACCGCAATCATTTTTTCTAAGCTTACCGCAAAGTTTCCTGGGCTGACCCAGATAAACCAAATGATGAATGTTAACACCGCAATCCCAATGACAATGGGTACGAAAATTCCAGAGATTTGATCGGCCAACCGCTGAATCGGAGCTTTCGACCCCTGGGCTTCTTCCACAACTTTAATAATTTGTGCTAAGGCTGTATCCCGGCCGACCTTCGTCGCCTTGATTTTTAAAAATCCGTTTTTGTTTATGGTGGCGCCAATTACTTGGTCTCCGATTGTTTTATCAACTGGAACACTCTCACCCGTCAGCATGGATTCATCTAGGGTCGAACGTCCCTCGATAATTTCTCCATCAACTGGGACCTTTTCACCTGGTTTTACAAAAACGATATCGCCTACGACAACTTCTTCGATGGCTATTGCTTGTTCCTGGCCATTTCTATACACGGTTGCAGTCTTTGCCTGGAGACCCATTAACTTTTTAATGGCTTCCGAGGAGCGGCCCTTCGCCCTGGCTTCAAACAATTTTCCTAAAATAATCAGCGTGATGAGAATAGCACTTGTTTCAAAATAGAGCTCTATAGAATGCTGCCCTTTTCCAATTGAGAGGATTGATAAATATAAACTATAGAAATAGGCGGCTGATGTGCCAAGTGCGACAAGGACATCCATATTGGCACTTCTATTTCGGAGTGCTTTATAGGCGCCCACATAGAATTGCTTTCCAACAATAAACTGAACGGGAGTGGCCAGGGCTAATTGCACCCAAGGATTCATCAGCATTTCTGGCAGATATATAAACGAGGTAAATTCAAAATGACTGACCATCGCCCAAAGTAGTGGAAAGGTTAAGATTAGTGAAAAAATAAACTTGCCTTTTTGTTTTTCGATTTCTTTATCGCGGGTGCTGGTGCTGCTTTCTTCCGTAACTACCTCATATCCAAGATCGTTTATTTTTTTTATAAAATTATCAACATTTGTTGCTGCAGTATCATACTTGATGGCCGCTTTTTCAAGCGCCAGGTTTACATTTGCTTCATGAACCCCATCTAGTTTATTTAACCCTTTTTCGATACGGTTCGCACACGCTGCACAGGTCATCCCTGTTATAGGTAATTGAATTTCTTTTAAGTCAGAACTCATTTTTCTTTCCTCCAAACTATTTGGAATTCCTTTATTATTCATCTTATACTTATATACTATACCCCCCTACCCTATTTGGTCAATAAAAAATAAAATATTTTTCTAAATTATTTTCAAATTACGTTCTTTTAAATTTGTTGTTGATTTGCGCTCCAGGCGCGGGCGGTTCGCGGGCGTGCCGGTAAGCCTCCTCGTCGCTTCGCTCCTGCGGGGTCTCCCCTGCCCCGTACTCCCGCAGGAGTCTTCGCGCCTTCCGCTCCAATCAACAAGTGTAAAAAATCAACAGTGGTCTTAAACACAACATTTCAATAAAAAAAAGAGCTAACTGATAGCTCCTTTACTTCTTCATAACCCCCACAATTATTGCACCAATAATGGTCCCTATAGTGGCAGAGCCAAGAATAATAAAATAAATAATGTCTCCCAATGCCGACATCTCTGGCCCTGGAAAGATCCAAGCTTTTATTCCCATAATGAATGTACCAATTAGGAATAGGATGGCAGGAATCCACTTTGCCCATTTGGACTTATATTTCATCAACAGGAATGGTAATAAGAGTCCAAAAAGAAAAATTATGAAAAGGAACATAGGTTTTTTTCCCTTCAATTTTTTACTAACCTGGTACTATATTAGACGTTTTTATGTTTTGACTGTTTCATTATTCAAGATTGTCCAAATGCCCATTTTTAACAAAACATGCTCTTAAAGGAAGGATTTGGTTCAATCTTTAAGCATCCATGAGGTATTTTATTGAGGTTCCATCTCAGCCCTATATACCCCGACCAATCCCTTTATATCGACTTTGTGCATTCAAAATCTGAATGTTAAGATTAAAACTGTGCACGACAAATAATCGCTCAAAGCGAAATTAACCGGAGGGATTCGTTATTCATTATTTAAAGCTGAATTACACAAATGAAATGGAAAAAGCGATGATGAAAGCCCATGGAGTTTGTTACGAGGTTTATCGGAGGAACCATCGAGTCAGGATGAAGGTTGAACAACGAAGAGAGCGAGAACATCAAAAATACCAGCAAATACTTACTGAATTAGATCGGAAATTACACATAAACTATATTGAAAAAAGAGCAAACGGGTTCACGTTTTGAAGATCTTATAACCAAAAGAAGACTTAAACATAAAAAAGGGTCACGTAGAAAACTTCTACGTGACCCAAATATTTTGCTCTCCCCCTAATGCCCTTACACATGACCTTGAAAATCCCCCATTCCTTAGTGTAGATTAATTGACTTCAAAAAATGTTCATGCAATACTTGAACTACATTTCAGGTATTTATACCTAATGAGACCTAAATAAGGGAGTTTTTTATGAATCAACGGATCATAAGTTTTTCGCTAATGATTACTATCTATTCAGCGTTAACGTTTTATATTGGCTGGAATGGATGGGTTTGGCTTCATTCCGCATTTGGCCTACAGGACAAATGGATTTATGGATTCATCGTTGGACTTATTTCCTTTTCCTACCTTATTGGTTATTTTCTGAAAAAAATGGCTATTTTTAAAGTAGTGGGAGCTTATTGGTTTGGCTTCCTTCAATACGCGGTCCTTTTCCTTCCTCTAGCGAACCTTGTTGCGTTGATTTTGATAGTTTTCAATTTTCCTGCAATTGCTGTCGTTAATTGGATTGGTGGAATCGTATTTTCGGCATTTCTTATTGTATTTATTTATGGAAGCTATAACGCATACAGCCCGATTGTTCGCAGGTTTTCTATTTCCATTCCAAATCAAGCAGGTAATCTTTCGAAACTTAGGATCGCTATGGCATCCGATATGCATTTTGGCAGATTGTCAGGTTTAGAGCATGCCAGAAGGCTTGTTCGCGAAGTGAACTCCCTTAATCCCGATATTATCTTACTTCCTGGTGACATTATTGACGATGATCCCGAACCATTTATCCAAAAGAAAATGGGAGATGTCTTGAAGGGGCTATCTGCTCCATTAGGTGTATATGGTGTTCTAGGAAATCATGAATATTATGGAGGCGGTATTCCACGGTTTTTGCAGGAAATGGAACGGATCGGCATTACTATATTACTAGATGATGTAATTACAATTGCTGACAGCTTTTATTTAGCAGGCCGTAAAGACAAAACCGATCGCAATCGAAAGTCTATAGCTGAGTTATTATCTGACAAACCATTAACACTTCCGATCCTTATGATGGATCATCAACCTTCGGACCTTATTCAAGCAGAGAAAAATCAAGTAGACCTTCTATTGTCAGGGCATACTCATCGAGGGCAAATGGCACCGAACCATCTGATAACAAGAAGAATGTTTGAAGTAGACTGGGGTTATTTGAAGAAAAATCAGCTCCATACGATTGTATCATCTGGATTTGGTTTTTGGGGTCCCCCGCTTCGAATTGGCAGCCGTTCTGAAATTATTCAAATTGATGTTTCCTTTAAGGAATCAAAATAATTTCAATTTCAAATATTTAATAATTTTTTCATTTTTCTGATATTTTTCTCGCATTCTTAACTTTCCATCATATATAATAGATAAAATAACATTTTTGAAAGGTGTTGGTTAATTTGGCAAATCAGTCTGAATCCAAAAAAATCTCGGTTAATTCTACAATTTCTTTAAAAGGAATTGTGAAGGCCATATTTAACGATACCATTCATGTTCAAATTGGTGGAAAAATAATTACTCTGCCAACTTCAGATTTTCTTTTGGAAAACAAGTTAAGTAAATAGATAAAAGGCGATATCTCTTTATAGAGATTATCGCCTTTTCTACTACTTCACCTGAGCTGTTTTTTGATAACAGTCACACGTTACGATATGATCATTTACCATTCCAACAGCCTGCATAAACGCATAACAAATCGTGGAGCCGACAAATTTAAAACCGCGCTTTTTTAAATCCTTGCTTAATTTGTCGCTGATTTCCGTGGATGCAGGGACATCTTTTAATTCTTTAAAGTGATTTTGAATTGGTTCGCCACCCACAAAAGACCAAATGTACTGACTGAAGGAGCCAAATTCCTCTACTATCTTCAAATATGCCTTGGCGTTGGTAATAACCGCGTTGATTTTCAGCTTATTTCTAACAATTCCTTCATTATGTAAAAGCTCCTCAATCTTTTTTTCATCGTATGTAATAATTTTTTCTGCCTCAAAATGATCAAACTCCTTCCGGTAATTCTCCCGCTTTTTCAAAATCGTATACCAGCTTAGTCCAGCCTGGGCTCCCTCAAGATTTAAATACTCAAACAGCAAACGGTCATCGTAGACAGGCATTCCCCATTCCTCGTCATGATAATGGATATATAAAGGATCCTGATTTACCCAGCCGCATCGATTCAAATTTTCCACTTCCCTATTTGTTTAATTCCTTCTATTATCATCGATTTTCTCCTTATTATCTAGTCCTGATTCTGCAGAGTGATAATTCCCATTTTCTTACGTTAATCAAAATAATCTAAAAAATAAAAATACTCCTTCTCATTTTAGCTAACTTATGTTAGTGTATATAACAGAAAAAGGATTGACTGCACCAAAAATAACAAATGAAGGATTCCCTTCATTTGGAAAGGACAGAGGAATGGAAAAGGTCTCTTTTCAACAATTAGTTCGGAACAAGTTCTCCGACCTATCAGCAGGTCAAAAAAAAGTGGCTAAATACCTGAGTGAAAACCTCAACCAAGCCGCCTTCAAAACAGCCTTTCAAATTGGCCGGCAGGCAGCTGTAAGTGAAACCACCGTAATACGATTATCCTATGCATTAGGATTTGAAGGATTCAGCGAAATGCAAGCGACGATTCAACAAGGTCTGCTTCAGGAGAATCAAGCAGATTCTGAAAATAGTAACCGCATGCCTTTCAGAAACAGTGACCCTTTTAAAAGAGTAATATTAAACGAAATCCAACTATTAAAGCAATTAATTAATCGAACAAATGTAGAGGAAATTTGGAAAGCTGTTGAAACCATTATTAAGGCAGATCAAGTGTTAATTGCCGGACATATGCTTTCCCATGCTGCGGCCTACTGGTTTTCCTATATGCTCGCCTCCATTAGAGATCATGTAACATTGTGTTCACCTACCGGAGAGTTCCTTGAAAAATTTTCAAATTTAACGAAAGATTCTGTCGTGGTCGTTTTTTCCTTCCCAAGATACTCAAATGACACGATTAAATTAGCTGAATATGTTGCTGAAAATGATATATGTTTAATTGCCGTAACAGATCGCCTGCTTTCTCCTGTTGGAAGAATTGCAAATATTGTAGTAACCACAGAGGAGAATGCCCAAACTGGCAGTAATTCAATTGCATCAGTTATCAGTTTAGTTGATTTGATTATTGAAGGAATCCACGAAAAAGACCAGGAACGGGTCCAAAAACATCAACAAAAATTAGAAAAAATGTATACCACCTTAAATGTTTTCAATGAATAAGAACTATGGAAATTGTTGTAAACGCTATCATCCGTGAGTTCGGTGAAACATTAGGAGGTGAGGATTTTCAGTTTAAAACTAACGATTTATCATTCAATTAGATATTATTATTTCATTATAAAAGAGGTGTATCTATGCAAAATTCTGCACGCAAATCAGACGTTATTGTTCAATCGGCCATACCAGAAAAAGAGCATTTGGAACGCAAACTTAAAACAAGGCATTTAACAATGATTGCCATTGGCGGAACGATCGGAACCGGTCTGTTTTTAGCAAGTGGAACGACCATTCATGATGCTGGTCCTGGCGGGGCTTTAGCTGCCTATCTAATTGCTGGGATTATGGTTTATTTCTTGATGACAAGTCTTGCTGAGATGGCTGCATTTATTCCAATTTCTGGTTCATTCAGTACATATACCGCAAGATTTGTCGACCCTGCTTTAGGATTTGCTGTCGGGTGGAACTATTGGTATAACAATGCGATCATTCTTGCTCTTGAATTATCAGCTTCAGCTTTAATTATGAAATACTGGCTGCCGGATGTTCCAGGAATAGTCTGGAGTGCCCTATTCCTCGCCCTGATTTTTGGTCTTAATGTATTATCAGTAAAAGGTTATGGGGAATCGGAATTTTGGTTTTCCTTAATCAAAGTAGCGACTATCGTTATTTTTATCGCTGTCGGTTTATTGATGATTTTTGGAATTATGGATGGCCACTCTGGCGGTTTTGACAAGTTCACAAAAGGTGAGGCTCCATTTAAAGGCGGTCTATTGTCGATTTTCAGTGTGTTCATGGTTGTTGGCTTTGCTTTCCAAGGTACAGAAATGGTTGGGGTTGCAGCTGGGGAAAGTGAGAACCCTGAGAAAAATATCCCTAAAGCGATTAAGCAAATCTTCTGGCGTATTCTATTGTTTTATGTCCTAGCCATTTTCATTATTGGTGCATTAATCAGCTATAATGATCCGAATCTATTAAGCGGAGATCTTGAAAATATCGCTGTCAGTCCGTTCACACTTGTATTTAAGCATGCAGGACTTGCATTTGCAGCAGCAGCCATGAATGCTGTCATTCTTACTTCCGTATTGTCTGCAGGAAACTCATCGCTATATGTTGGTTCACGAGTTCTATGGATATTGGCAGAAGAAGGAAAAGCTCCAGCCTTTTTGAAGAAAGTCAATAAGGGCGGTGTACCAGTTAACGCTTTATACATTACGACTTTAGTTGGTATGCTTTGCTTCCTGACTTCCTTTTTTGGTGACGGAACTGTTTATTCTTGGTTATTAAATGCGGCTGGATTAGCTGGTTATCTATCCTGGTTAAGTATTTCCATCACACATTACCGATTCCGAAAAGCATATGTTGCTCAAGGCAGAGATTTTAAAGATTTGCCATATTTAGCAAAATGGTTCCCATTGGGCCCAATTTTAGCAACAGTTTTATGTTTAATTGCCATGCTTGGAACCAATTATGGTGCCTTTATCGGCGATAAGATTGACTGGTATGGAATCGCTGTTTCCTATATTGGACTACCACTATTTATATTGGGTTATTTAGGCTATAAAATAACTAAAAAGTCAAAAATGGTACCATTAAAAGAGGCTGATTTCAGCCGGGAATAAATTCCTAACAAACAGCCAGGCAATCAGCCTGGCTGTTTACTTTTTTATTCGATAAGCACGTCTTTCTGCGTACTCCGAGCAAGGAATACATACTTTCAAGGATTCGCCATTATCATTGATATAGGTTCTTAGAGGCTTTACCTTCCTTTTGCATATCGCACATTTATTATTGAAGAGATTAAAAATAAACACTTTCCTTCACCTGCACTTTATTGTTAGTATCATAGTATTCTAGAATTTATTATTACATCTGGTCAATCGCCCATATTTGTCCCCCTATTGTGGATTCAGTCATAAAATATCACTACTAAAGATAAAAAAGGGCGGGTAAGGTATGGGATTATTTATCAACAATCGAGAGCACCCTGAAGTGTTTAAAAATAAGCAAAATATTAATGAACCAAATCAGGCGTACTCGCGGAAGGATTATTTTACCGAGCTAATTAATGAACTTAGGATGCAATCACAGCTTCATAAAGAGACCGAAGCCATTCATTGGAAACAGGTTGACAATCAACTCCACGACCTAAGAGAAAATCATCAGTACCAAAAGGAATTTGAAAACCAGATCATCCAATACTTACAGACTATTAATGATAAGCAGCTTGAATTGCAAAAAGAATTGGCAGGAAAACTTGCCGAACAAGCGGAGTTTCAAGGGGGGGTTTTGCAGCGTTTAGATACACAGGAAGCCCTGATTGACAAATTGTCACGTCAGCTTAACAATATTCGTTCCATTCTTTTTGAACGGACGAATTATTTAGCGGGAAAAATTGAAGATGGCTATAAAGTAACTTCTTCTTATGTTTATAAACTAATGACCGGCTCTGAAAAACCATTAACCTTCTTTCTTTTGAATAATAAGAAGGAAGAAGGTCAGAAGCAATCCGACCAGCAATAATCTAATATTTTATACAAAAAAAGTTCACGGCTGTTAATGACCGTGAACTTTTTTAGATTTAGGCTACACTCTGATTCGGGTTATTTGCCGTTTTTGCTGATCTTGTAACTGCGCTTACTACAAACGTAACGACAAGATTAATAATTAGGGCGATAACTCCGACATTTAAATCTTTGATAAATTGCGGCAGTGCTGGGAAAAGTGTTCCAATCGTTGAAGCGCTGACTGTAATATAAGCTACTGTAAATACCCCAACTGCAATACCTGCAAACGCACCCGCTTTTGTCACAATGTTCTTTTTTGCTAAGCTGAATACTAATGCCGGGAACAATTGTGTCACTAAGCTATATCCCATTAATAACAAGGTCACAAGAGTGTCCCCGCCTTTAAAGGTGAAATAAAGTGCAATGATTGCAACGACTGGTACAAGATTTTTAGCCAATTTTGAAACTTGCTGATCAGTTGCCTTTGGAACAAATACCTTATAAACGTTTTTCGCAAGCAGGGTTGATGCTGACATCATAATCATAGAACCCGGAACGATTGCGGTTAATAAGCCTGCAGCCCCAATCAAGCCAACTACCCATGGATCAAACGTTTGCATCGAAAGTTTTAACAATGCAAGGTCGCCTGCAGGACCTTCTAAACCTTTAACCTGAAGAATTGCTGCAAAGCCAACAAAGAATACAAACAATAACACTAGCTGGTAAAGCGGCATGATAATGGCATTTTTACGGAATACCTTGGCACTTTGGGCTGAATAAATCGAGCCGAAGGTATGAGGCCACATATAGAAGCCAAGTGCTGTTAATAGAACGGTAGAAATAAACCAAGATACACTTAAACCAGTAGCAGGCAGCGCAAGAAATCCTGGTTTAGCAGCTTCAATCGCTTCAAACATTGGCTGGAAGCCGCCGTAATAATGGATCGGTAAATAGATTCCTAGGAATAAGACGACACCGAGGATCATTATATCTTTTATTACCGCAGTCCATGCTGAACCGTGAATCCCTGAAATCATAACGTATGCTGTAACGGCGATTACACCGATCCAAATCGCTGCGGTTGATGAAATGGAACCGCCTGATGCTTCAGATACAATAATACCCAATCCTTTTAATTGAAGGACAAGATATGGAATAAGTGCGACAACACCTACTAATGATACGAAGACACCAAGGAGCGGGCTTTTATATTTGCTGACAAAGAAATCGGATTGAGACATCAATTTGTTATCTTTCGCATATTTCCAAATCGCAGGAAGCAGCCAATAAGACATGATATAAGCTAAACAGCCGTAACCTAAGATATAATATGTTGGGCCGCCTTTCCCGTATGCCCATCCACTTCCACCTAAGAATGTAAAGGTTGTATAGATTTCACCTGCCATCAAAAGGAAAACAAAGATGGTTCCGAAGCCGCGGCCGCCGACCGACCATTGCTCAAGGCTCATGTCCTTCCCCTTTTGGGCTTGGACACCAAGGAAGATAGATAATGCTAAAAATCCAAATATAATGATTAATGCGGTATTCATTAAATCCCCTCCTTATTTTCCGGGTCCAATTTGAAAACAATCGCCATGATGCCAGAAGTGAGTACTACCCATAAAACGATATAAAATAGAACAAAAGGCATCCCGAAAACATAGGGAGTGACTTTATTGACGAAAGGTACGCCCCCAAGTAAACCAATGAACGGAATAAGTGCAAGAAGCTGATGTAATTTCATAAATTAACCCCCATTTTTTTATATCTATGCTGCTTTGTTCTACAAACTTCTCCCCAAAAATTTAAATGTTGCATGTAGGAATGTTTTCACACCGATTTCGAGTGCATCTTCATCAATGGTGAAGCGCGCATGATGATGTGGATACGTAATTCCTTCCGCTTCGTTTCCTGCTCCGACATAGAAATAACAGCCTGGAGCTTTTTCCATAAAGGCCGAGAAATCTTCACCGCCCATATTTGGTCTCATCATATCAAGGGCTTCTTCACCAAAAACTTCTCTAACAGTTTCTTCAATGACAGCAGTAACTTCGTTGTTATTGATAACTGGACGATAGCCAAATTCATATTTTAAATCATAGGATCCTTCATGTGCTTCCGTGATCCCCTTCACGACACGTTCCATTTTTCCCGGAATCGATTCACGCAGTTTGGGATCGAGGGTTCGAACCGTACCCCAAAGTGTAACAGCCCCTGGAATAACATTATGCGTGGTACCGCCGAGAATTTGGGTTACAGAAATAACTAAGCTATCAAGCGGATCCGTATTCCTTGAGACGATGTGCTGCAGATTGGTTACAACCTGGGCCGCAATCGCGATAGAATCGATGGTTTGATGCGGCAGGGCAGCATGTCCGCCTTTACCCTTTACCGTAATCCAAAAAGTATCCGGAGCGGCCATCATTGGACCGTAAACCACGCCGACTTTGCCTATTTCCATTGGGGACCACAGATGTGTTCCAATTACTAAATCGACCCCATCCATTACACCAGCCTGAACCATTTCTTCAGCACCGCCAGGAAAAAGCTCTTCGGCATGCTGGAATAAGAAACGAACTTCCCCTTTAATTTGGTCCTTTAATCCAGAAAGAATTTTTGCCGTCCCAAGGAGCATCGCTGTATGTCCGTCATGACCGCATGCATGCATGACCCCTGGGTTTTTGGAGGCAAATTCAAATGTGTTTTCTTCCTCGATGGGAAGAGCATCCATGTCTGCACGAATCGCAAGAGTTTTTCCGGGTTGATTTCCTATCAATCGTGCCATGACACTTGTTTTTGTCGGCCTGGAAATTTCTAAGTTTCCAAATGAATGTAATGTATCAAAAATAAATTGCGCCGTATTTTCTTCATGAAATGAAACTTCCGGATTTTGATGTAAATGTCTTCTCCATGAAATGACCTGTTCCTTTAGATCACTTGCCAATTGATTTAGATTTGTTGTTGTATCTGTACTCATTGAAATCATCTCCAATTTATTTCATTGTTGCATTAATTTTTTGGACAGCCAGTTTCAGAACTGTTTGATAGAGGACATTCGCTCCGTCTACACAGTCTTCTTTAGAGCTCCATTCAGCCGGATCATGGCTTATGCCATTCTTGGAACGGATGAAGATCATCCCCATTGGACATAAATCCATTAATTGCATCCCGTCATGTCCTGCCCCGCTAAGGAGAAAATGAACCTTAAGCCCAAGTGTTTCAAATGCTTCATTTGCTGCATTTTTGATAAGGTCGGAGCATGGTGCAGGTGCAACTCGCTGCAGGTCTTCAATGGTTAATTTAACACCTTGATTGTCACAGATCTTTGCTGCTGCTTTTCTTATTTGATTTTCCACCCCGTCTCGGACAGTCTCATCAATATCCCGTAAATCTAATGAGAATTCAACATGGCCGGGAATGATGTTGATTCCACCAGGTAATACTTGAACTTGTCCAACAGTCCCCACTGTCGTTCCTGTTTTCGAAGCTTCCTCTTCGATCACCAGCATCACTCTTGCCGCTGCTGTTAATGCATCATGCCTGATTGGCATTGGAGTCGCACCAGCGTGGCCAACCTCTCCTTCAAAAATAAACTTGAGCCATAACGGGCCGGCAAGTCCGGAGACAATTCCTGTTGAAAGATTCAAACCCTCGAGGACTTTCCCCTGCTCAATATGAAGCTCCACATACGCTTTGACATCCTCAGGCTTTCGGGCTGCTTTGCCGATTTCATCAGGGTTAAGACCACTGGAGACGAACGCTTCCGCGATCGAAATACCTTGTTTATCCTTATTAAGCAGCTCCTCCTGTGTCAAGGTACCAGCGATTCCGCTGCTGCCAATCATACCAAAGCTGAATCTTGCTCCCTCTTCATCGGTAAAAGCAATGACTTCAATTGGATGTTCTGTATTAATCCCTTCATCATTCATAACTTGCAACGCTTCAACAGCAGCCAGAACTCCCAATGGTCCATCGAAATTGCCCCCATTAAAGACGGAATCAACATGGGAACCAGTAAGAACCACTGGAGCATCCGGATTCAATCCTTCTTTTCTCCCAATCAAGTTTCCAACTTCATCTTCCCGAACTTCTAATCCCGCTTCTTTCATAAAGGAAGCAACCAGGTTCTTTGCCTCTCTTTCCTCCTGAGTAAAAGACAAACGTGTGACTCCCCCGGATTCTGTTTTCCCTACTTCGCTCAGGAGCTGTAATCGGCTCCATAATCTTTCTGCGTTTATCAAGGCTCTATCCTTTCTGCCAAATCTTTTTTATCACTTTAATGGACTGGCGTGTATTTTTTATGTATTTATAATTATAAAACTTATCTGAATATTTTTTATGTTTTTTTACACAAAATTTTAAACAAACAATTTGTGAAAAAACACAAAAATTATTGTCGAATATCCCTTTTCCTTATTATACCTTATAAAAATCACACAATTACAAATATTATTTGTTAGAATAGATAATAGAAATGGATTTAAGATTATTTTTGAAGAATAGATAGGAGGTGCATCATGAAGGAAACTCTTAGCCATCGACAGCTGCAGTCATTAATACATGTTTCCAATGTTTTAAACTCATCCTTGAATATCGATATTATTATTAACTCAATTATGGTTCAAACCATCTCTGTCATTGATGCTGCCCATGGAGGCGTATTATTTATCTATGATCCAAAAGAAGATGTACTCATTCCAAAGTCTGACAGCAATTTTAAATCTGAAATTTCAAATGTGAGGCTAAAACCGGGCGAGTCAATGACAGGTCTAGCTTTCACTGCACAGAAATGCTTGATTTTTCATAACAGGACGGAAGTAGAAAAAGCAACCGCCACCCTGTCCGAAAAGAACCATGCACTGATGCTTAAAACCATCCCAACAGTCCCTTATTCAACCATTTGCGCCCCTATCCTGTTAAAAGGGGATTGTATAGGAGTGATTACGCTTGATTCTTTCGACCCGTCGGTTCACTTCATTCCGGAGGATATTAATCTATTAACCGCGATTGCCCATCAAGCGGCCGTTGCCTTGGAAAAAGCCGGTCTTTACCGTGAGCAGGAAAAGACTGTAAGACAGCTGGAATCATTAAATAATACCATTTCACAACAAAACGAGATGCTTTCCCGTTCTGTGGATATCCATAATCAGCTCGCGAGACTGGTTTTAAATGGTGAAGGACTTGATTCGATTATTTCTTATTTGCACGTTACGACCGGCCACACGGTATTGCTGTTTGATGATCTTGCCGAGCTGATTTCTTCTGCCTTTCAGGAAAATCTGGGAAATACTGACTTATTAGCTATTAAAAAAATGGCACAGGAATCGATTAAGACACCTGGGACTCCCCGTTCTTTTAATGAAATATCCATAAATGAGAGGAATCAATGTTTAACAGTTCTCCCAGTCGGGGCAAAGACGACACTTTTTGGCTCTCTGGTCATTGTTGCACCTGAAAAAATGCGCGAAGTGGATATTGCCGCATTGGAGCATGCTTGTACCGTTATCGCGCTAGAGTTAGTAAAAGAACAAGCCATTTTTGATGCACAAGAAAGAATAAATGATCAATTTATCGACGTCCTCTTTTCCGGCAAAATGGACGACACGATTCTTCAAAAAACAAAACAGATGGATTTCGACCCTATGGGGGACTATATGGCACTCATCATTCGGCTTGACGAATCCGATAATATTCCAAAACGGAACAGTATTATCCGCCATCTGGTCCAACTTGCCAACCGTGTATTTTTAAAAAATTTCTTAAAGGGGATAGCTGCTAGGAATCAAGATCAAATCGTCATCCTTTTAACTTTTCAGCAAAAGGTATCTGCCTCTTATGCTCATCATCAAGTAAAAGAGCTTGTATCGAAATTCCAGCAGGAAATTCAATTAAAAAATTGGGGAACGACCGTCTCAATCGGGATTGGCAGGATTCATTCAAGTTTATTGAAGGTAACCAAATCTTTGCAGGAAGCGGCGAAATGTCTGCAATTCCTCCGGAGTTTCAGAGGGAAAAACCAGGTTATCAGTTATAAAGATCTCGGTGTCCAACGGCTTCTGCTTCAAAACAGCGAGGAAGAACTAACTGATTTTATAAGAGAGGTACTAGGTCCATTAATTGATTATGACCAATCCCGGAAAGGGGAACTCCTTCCATCTCTGTTTGCTTACCTCGAACACAATCAAAATGCTAAGGAAGCGGCAGAAGCAATCCATGTTCATACGAATACTTTAATGTACCGGTTAAAAAGAATCGAAGATATCCTGTCAACGGATTTTTCGGACAACCAGCAATTCTTGAATATCCATCTGGCTGTAAACCTTTATCCGTTTATGAAAGACAAACTGCAAGAAAATAAGTACATTTCCGTTCTATAAAAAATGGGCGCACCAGGATTCAGGTGCGCCCATTTTTTACTTTATACGACTGTAATAATAATTCCGAGAATAGTAATCACACATGCTGTAAGCTTGGCAGGAGTAATTCGTTCGTTAAAATAAAGCCAAGCGAGAAATACGGCAAATAATGGTGATGTGAAAGCAAGAGAAACAACGAGTGTGCCATCAGCAAATTTGAGTGCTGTAAAAAGACAGATCCACTGGATAATAACAGTTATCCCCCGTATACTCAAATGGCCGTGGAGGCTGGGAAACCATATTTTAGGACGGTAAATAAGATATGTACAAAGCGCAATTCCACAAGATCTGTAGAAATAAAGGGTAACCGGATTGATCCATTCGTGTATCAAAAGCTGCTGTGAAGGTACCGTGCTGACACCGAAAGTTACGGCAGAAGCGATCCCCAACAAATTCCCAGGCTTTGTTAACTCTTTTTAAACGGAGTTAGTGGGTTTGGCCCCTTTAAGTTTAAGAAATAGACCCCTACTATAATAAACAAAACAGACACAAGAACAAATGGATGAAAACCATATAAAAAAGTATTGGGCATAAACGTAAAGAGCGGTGTCAGTGCCATATACACTGACAGAACCGAAACCTCGATACGCTCCATTGTTTTGAAAAACAAAATATTCCCTAACATATCGAGGAAAATAACCCCAACCAGCAAAGTAATAGAAACAGGATTGGCCTTAAATGAGTAAAGCCACGGCAAAGAAAGTCCCAGCAGGAAATCGATGTAGGCAAATGATGAAACGATAAAGCTGTTATTATCTTTCATCTCGGTAACAATTTTTTTTGCATAAAGTGCATTTACCGCATTAAAAAATGAACTAATAAGCGACAAGAAAATCAAAGCTCTTCCACCTTTTTAAAAAAGTTTTTCAAAAATTTCGATATTCTAAATATTTTATAGATTACAATAAAACTTTTAGAATGAAAAAAAGGAATTTTAAATTTTTCAATAAATATTTGGAAATAAAATTCCAAATTATGAACAAAATAGAATTTAAATAGTGGATGGGATATTACAGAGGGAGGCTTTTCCGCCTGGTTTATTAACGAATTAAACCAAGTAAAAAACCGCTCATGCTTTTTGTAAGCATGAACGGTTTTTTACTACAACTCACCTTTATTGAAAATATCGGTTAAGACAGGAACAATTTGTTTTTTACGGGAAACAACACCTTTTAAGGTTGCGGTGTTATTAGAAAGTGTCACATTATAAGCTTTTTCTACAGCAGCAGTTTTGCTTCCAAGAGCTAAGCCAATTGAATCGTTTGTTAAAATATCTGTTACGACAAATAAGAATAAATCAAGGTTCTTTTCTTCAATTTTTTGAGAAATAGCAGCTTCTAATTCCTCTTGTCTAGCAAGTACATCAGCCGTGTCAACTACATTCACCTGCGCAATTTCCACTTTGCTTGCGCCCATTTCAAAGCCTTTAGCATCTAGGCTTAAAAGTTCTTCAATTGATTTATCCCTAACATCTGCACCAGCTTTAAGCATTTCTAATCCGTAGCTTTCCGCATCAACACCAGCGATTTCTGCCAATTCACGTGCAGCAGCCACGTCTTCTTGTGTGCATGTTGGTGATTTGAATAACAAGGAATCAGAAATAATCGCTGAAAGCATTAGTCCGGCAATCTCAGGTTTAATTTCCTTACCATTTTCCTTGTACATTTTATTTAAAATAGTTGCTGTACAGCCAACTGGCTCGCAGCGATAGTATAAAGGATCACTTGTTTCAAAGTTGGCAATCCGGTGGTGGTCGATTACTTCTATTACACGAACATCAGTAATATCGTTTGCACTTTGCTGGCGCTCATTATGGTCAACTAAGATAACGGAGTTGACTTCGGAAGCCACGGCTTCAACTAAACGTGGAACCTCAGCATTGAATTTATCAAGCGCAAATTGCGTTTCGCCATTAATTTGGCCAAGACGGATAGGTTCAACTTCTAACCCTAGCTGTGTTTTTAAGTCTGCATAGGCGATCGCAGAACAAATTGAATCTGTGTCTGGATTTTTATGTCCGAAAATCAGTACTTTTTCCATTTTTATAACTCCTAATCGTATTAAAGTATGTAAGACCGCCTCATCAAATGAACATGGCCCTAATGGAAATTATATAATAATACGATTTAGGTTTCAAAAAAAATTTATTCGGTGATTTTTTTTAACATTTGAACCTGCTCTGTTGTTTTATTAAATCCATGCTCCATAAGGTATTGAATAACAGGATTGGACATGGATCCATTGATGATCGTGAAGTTTACCGGATCACCGGCATTTTCAGTGATCGCGGCCAAAATGGCATTTATGTTTAAAGTATTCACTTCTTCTAAAAGTTCCAACTGATATAAAAATACCTTCTCTAGGTGACCATTTTGGTTCCACACTTTCTTATACAAGCCATATCCCTGGGGATTTCCTTCCTCATCATAATAAACTTGTGCTTCACCGGCCTTCACGCTTTGCCATTGGCATTGCCATGGGACATTTTCTTTATAAAAAGGAAGAAGTGGGAGCTTTTCAGGGCGGATCGATTCTGCTTGAATTGTATTCACGTCCGTAACCTTAGGCGTTCCGCTTAAGAAAACAAGTGAATCCGTAATTTCATAACCATACCTTTGGTATAATCGAATTGCTTTCTCATTTTCCTTTATCGCTTCAAGCGTGGCAGCTTCGACCCCATTTTCCTGATAAATTTTTAAGGTTTCTTCCATTAATAGTTGGGAAACACCCTTCCCTCGGTATTCCGGAGCTATTCCCGTTCCGCCATTCCAAGCTGTTTTTTTATCGTTAACAGTCCGAAACCCATTCATCACGATGGCAACAGAATTATCCTGATCAAATGCAACAATGGAATGGTTTAATGAAAGACCTTCATTTACTAAACGATTGAAGAAATGCTCGGGAGTCATTTCAATTTGGACAAAATAACCTTCAAATCCTCGGTTCCAGGCAGTAACCGCCTCTTGAATGGTGCATTCGGTTAATTTTTTCAAAGAAATTTGCATTCCTTTTCCCCCTCCTCTACTAAAATAAAGAAATACTTCTAGGTTTTTCGATTGAGAAAAACAGACGGTTCATTGTCTCTAAATACTCGGAATTTGATATTTCTGTTCTTCCTAGTAAATATAGCTCTTTAAAGGTTACAACCCCCATGAGCATGGAAGAAAAATCAGATACATCCAATGAGATTTTAACATCATAATCACCATTTGAAGCAATTTCCAACCAGCCGTTATGAGCATGGAGGATTAACTCGATATTGTTTTGCGGCAAAAATGTATCTTTAATCTTAAGTTTTACCTTCGCCGATACATGGTTGAAATTATGATCCTTTAAATCTTCAAATATTCCATGAACATTAATGATGCGATACATTAATCCTACCCCTGAGAGGTTGGTTTCATGGTATACGCTTGGGAGAAGATTATGAGAACCATTACGTGGATCTTCGATCAAAAAGTGGACATACTCTTCTTGAGTATTCCATACAATTCGGTTTACCTGGTCCGCTTGGGTATGAAGAAAGGTGCTTATTTCTAACAAGGCTTCTGGCGTTTCGTAAATCATTTCTTTGATGACTAAGTCATTGTATACAAAATTGGTTTGGCTCCTTTTTTCAAATGAAAACTGGATATAGCCTTTAATTTCACTATTGTCTTCATATCCAATGATTCTGATTTCAGGATTTTTAAACATCCCTTCTAATTCCGCATCGGTCTTATAAAACATTCCATGGGTTTTTAGCGCATACCTTGAATAACAATCTCTTACTTTCTCTTTATCAATTAAACTCAAAAACCTAAGCCTAGATTTACTCGGACCTAGCGGGAAGCTATCTGGAGTGATTCGATACTGGTGCATTTTTGGGCCATAGCCAAACCCCATCTTTTTGTAAAAATCAGGCCGAAATGGGTACAGAAGCACCATATTTATTCCCTTATCTAAAAAGAAACTTAGAAAATATTCAAGGAGCTCCTTAGCAGCTTTTTCTTTTTTATGTAAAAGATCGACTGCTACAAGCCCAACTCCCCCTACAGAAATGAAATTTCCGAAAAGGTTCATTTGATAGTAATGAAGCCTCATCCCTCCCAATAATCTGTCATTTCTAAACAAGCCGAAAAAATCGAGGGATTCATCTTGGTCCTGTCGCTCGCTAAATCTTTTTATAGTGGCTTCTTTCATCTCTTCTATTGGCTGCATTATCCCAGGATAAGCATTTGTCACGATATCTACGAATTCCTTTAATTCTTCGTTATTTATTTTTCGAATCTCACTCATCGTTTCCCTCCGGTCTAAAACCGACTATTCAGTCTATTTTTATTAAATCAAATCCATTACCCTTTTTCAATATTTTCTGAAAAAAAACTTTCATTACATTTTGACATATTTTTTGTTAAGATTAGTCTTAGTCAATTATCTTTTGGGGGAGGATGTTTATGCCACCAGTAGTTTCCGATAAATATAAACAAGAAAAGAAAGAGGCAATCCTCAAGAGTGCCTTCGAATGTTTTGCTGAAAAAGGATTTCAAGTTGCCACCATTGACGATATCGTGGCCCATTCCAAAATCAGTAAAGGGGCCATTTATAATTATTTTAACTCGAAGGATGATATTTACATTGAATTAATGAATCAACATACCACTGAGAATATTACTTCGCTAAAACACGAACTCGAAAAATTGGCTGACACAAGAGAAAAGCTGGATTATTTTTTCTATCTATATAGTAACCTTGATCAACACCCTCAATTTTCGAATTCAACCCGGGTACATATCGAATTTTGGCTGTATTCCACTAGAAAAAACGAACTACGCGATATCATGCTGGCTCGATATGAAGTTTATAAAAACCTTTTTAAAAATATTTTAAAGGAAGGAATCGAAAAAGGGGAAATCTCAACAAGCGTTAATCCAGATGAACTATCCTTCATATTCTGGGGAGTTATTGATGGCATCTCATTGCATTATGCCATGTTATTAGACCAATATCCTTATCAAAAAGTCTATAAGGAAATAAAAGATCTAATTTATGTTAAATTAGGATTTAACTAAAAACCCATTATGATAGCCATAATGGGTTTTACATTTTACTTTACCGTTTCCTTTACTACTTCAAACGGCCATGCTGGAAGTGTGTTTGATAATGGCTTGTCCTCACGGTAGCCTAAAACATATTCCGCCTGCATAACAGTATGAATTTCACGAGTTCCTTCATAAATAACTGGCGCCTTAGCATTTCTTAAATAACGCTCTACCGGGTACTCATTGGAGAATCCATATGCCCCGTGGATTTGTACTGCATCATTTGCGGCTTCCCAAGCATAATCACAAGCCTGCCATTTTGCTAGAGAAGTTTCGCGTGTATTTCGTTTCCCTTGATTTTTTAACCAGCCGGCTCTAAATACAAGTAAACGTGATTGCTGAAGGCCCGCCTCCATTTTGGCAATCATTTGCTGCACAAGCTGGTGCTTGCCGATTTCTTTTCCAAAAGTACTTCTTTCGTGACAATATTTTAAGCTGGCTTCTAAGCTGGCCATGATGGTGCCGCATGCACCTGCTGCCACGGTAAATCTGCCGTTATCTAGCGCAGACATGGCAATTTTAAAGCCTTCCCCTTCTTGTCCAAGTAAATTTTCTTTCGGGATTCTTACATTGTCAAAAAAGAGTTCTCCCGTATTTCCCGCACGAATTCCCAGTTTACCTTTAATCGCTTTTGAAGAAAATCCTTCCCATTTCCGCTCTACAATAAATGCGGATATTCCGTGATGTTTTTTGCTCTTATCAGTGTATGCAAACACTAAAAAGTGATCGGCTACATCACAAAGGGAAATCCAAGTTTTGGACCCATTTAATATGTAATAATCGCCTTCTCTAACGGCTGCTGTTTGCATCGCTGCAACGTCTGATCCGGCATTTGGCTCGGTTAATCCAAAGGCACCAACCTTTTCACCTCTAGCTTGTGGTGTAAGGTACTTTTGCTTTTGCTCTTCATTGCCCCATTGCAGCAATGTCATGCTGTTAAGACCTGTGTGAACAGATACCGCTGTACGGAAGGCCGTATCCCCTCTTTCCAATTCCTCGCAGACAATGGCTAAAGCGTTGTAATCCATGCCGCTGCCGCCGTATTGCTCGGGAATGCAAACACCCATTAGGCCCAAATCAGCCAAATGAGTTAGAATTGACGATTCAAAATGCTGTTTTTCATCCCATTCACGAATATATGGATTAATTTCCTTGTCTACAAACTGTCTTACTGTTTTTCTTAATAATTCTTGTTCCTCTGTAAGTGAAAAATCCATCATTGTGCTGTTCCTCCTGAGTATATTGTATGTTTAATTTTGAGAATCCCTGGTTTATTTGCGAATCTGGACAACTTAATTGTGAATCTAACCCATTTATTTGCGAATTGACCTGGTTTATTTGCGAATTACCCGAGCCAGCAAATTTCTTCAAAAAGCTGGCCGGGTTTCACCAAATTACTTAACCGTCAGCGGAACAACCTTTTGCCCAATCGCTGCAATCAATTCCTTTGGCATTGGGAAGCTTAAGGCTGCCGGGTCCTTCATGACAGCTGGAATCGTCTGCAGCAGTGCTTCTTCCGAAATATTGTATTCTTTAAAATCAGCTGGCAGGCCGCACTTTTTCTGGAGCAAGCGAATTTTCTCCACAACCTTAGATAAAGCTGTTTCAGGGGAATCTCCCTTCAAATCTAAATTTAAGGCTTGTGCCAGTTCAGCCGCCTTTGGCAAATACAGCTGCGGGACCAGTTCCATGACCACCGGTAAGAACACAGCGTTTGCCAAGCCATGCGGGATTCGGAATAACGCACCATAAGCGTGGGCCATATTATGAACTGGAATCGCGTTTAAAGCAAAGCTGAAGGCAGTAATTCCCATTAAACTCGCCTGCAGCAGATCCATCCGGGCATCAAGGTTCCCGCCATCGTATACTGCCACCGGAAGATTTTTCTCAATTAAGCGAATCGCATGAAGGGCATAAGCATCGGTCAAACCTGTCGCTGTCGGTGATGCCAGTGCCTCAATCGCATGTGTTAAAGCATCAAATCCGGTAAAGGCGGTAATGAATGGCGGAAGACCGACAGTTAAATCCGGATCTAAGACCGCCATATCGGCACTTATAAACGGATTGATGATATTCGTCTTCATTTGAATGTCTTCATTATAAATAACCGCAATTGGCGACACCTCTGAGCCGGTACCCGCTGTCGTCGGAATGGCAATATGCGGAATTGGGATATAGTTCGCCTTTGGAAAAGACTCATACAATAATCCGCCAGGAATGGCCTCTTTAATGTCGGAAAGCCCTTTATGGAGTGCGTACTTCACACCTTTAACAGTATCAAGTACACTTCCGCCGCCAACTGCAAGCAAGCTATCTGCCCCGACTTCCTTTGCATATCGGACCGCATCATTAATGCAACGGCTTTCCGCATCCTGCGCAATGTCAAGATACGTTCCAACTAGCTGCGGGCCGCTGCCATGACCAGTTAACTCAAAAATAGATGCTACTTTTTCGACAATACCTGCTTTTTCTAAGCCTCTATCGCTTAAAAGAAGAACACGTTGGGCACCAAGCCCGGCGAACAAACTCGGTACCATGGCCCGTGAATTTGAACCGCTGTAAATTCCAGTACGTAACATGAACTGTGATAAGGTTGTTTTCATCTTAAATCCTCACCTCTTCATTAGTTTTGGCCGAATAAAATACCGTACCAATTACGTCTTTCAAGCTCTGGGGTCATGGAGGTGTGAACATGCTTCACTTGTGTATAGGCATCTAGTGAATGCTGCCCCATTTCCCGTCCGATGCCGCTTTGTTTATATCCGCCGAACGGAGCATCACTTCGAAGCATATGCCAGTCATTGATCCAAACCACTCCTGCTTGAAGCTTTCTTGCAACCTCATACGCCTTGTTTACGTCACGGGTCCAAACACCGGCAGCTAAGCCATAAATCGTATCATTTGCCATTTTAATCGCTTCATCTAAATCTGAATAACGGATCACAGATAGTACAGGTCCGAAAATTTCTTCTTCAGCAATTTTCATATTGTTAGTTACATTGGTAAAAATCGTTGGCTCGATAAAATGACCTTCTTCACAGCCTGACACCTTCACTTCTTTACCGCCGCAAACTATTGTTGCTCCTTCTTTCTTTCCAGCTTCAATGTAAGAGAGAATGGTTTCTTTTTGCTTTTTCGAAATGACAGGTCCAACATCCGTTGCAGGATCAAGCGGATTTCCGAGCTTTATTTTTCCAGCCAAGGCCACAAGTCCTTCTACGACCTGGTCATAAAGCTTATCAGGTACAAATAACCGGGTACCGGATTCACATAACTGACCGGAATGAAGGAATACGCCAAACAAACTTCCAGGGAGGGCGATACTTAGGTCGGCATCTTCTAAAATAATATTTGGCGATTTTCCTCCAAGCTCTAAGGTAGTATTTTTGATCGTCCCTGCGGCAAGTCCCATAATTCTTCTGCCAACCTCGGTTGATCCTGTAAAGGCAACCTTGTCAACCTTTGGATGTGTCACAAGAGCCTCACCTACTTCTGCACCAGGACCTGCCACAACGTTAATGACGCCTGGTGGCACGACGGCTGAGATAATTTCTGCTAGTTTCAAAGTAGAAAGCGGGGTATAGCTTGCAGGCTTAATCACAATGGTGTTCCCCATAGCCAGTGCCGGAGCAATCTTCCATGTCGCGATCACCATTGGCAGATTCCAAGGGGTGATGGCTGCACAAACGCCAATAGGCTCTCTCCAGATAAAGTTATGGGCCGGACCAGGGAATGGGGGAACTGGCAGAGTCTCAGAAAAAGGATATTCTAACGTAAATTTTGCCAGTGTTTGAAATAAATCAACCATTTGTAAAATATCGCTGCTGCCAATCCGGCGTACAGTTCCACCTGAACTAATTGCTTCCAAGTACGCCAATTCTTCTGCGTTCGCAGCGATTTGATAGGAAATAGCATAGAGAACATTTGCCCGATCCTTTGGCTTCATACTTTTCCAATCACCCTGGTCAAAGGCATCACGTGCTGCTTTCACAGCAAGTTCCACGTCAGCCGGCGTACCTTTTGCAACCTTAGCTACCAGCTCACCCGTTGCTGGGTTGAACACATCAAACATTTCCTGGCTGCGAGCTTGCTCCCACTTTCCGTTTATAAAGTGGGGAAATGTTGGTACCTCTACCTTTACAGTCATGTAAATCCTCCTTAGTTATATTTTCATTACAGAACCCCTATCTCACTGTCTGTTACTCTATAAATCTCTTCGATTTTTTTACCTTTCGCTCTTGCTAATACTTCCATCCGGACTGATAGTTGTTTTAGAGTAAAATTCATGACATCATCAGGATTTCCTCCGAACGAGCTTACATCCCTTCCTGCAATTCCTTCCTGATTTAACCGAATAGCTAACGGAGTCAGTTCTGCCATTTTGTCTGCAACAAAATCAAAGAGATGTGGATGTTCACAAATCAATCTTTGTAAAAGGAAGGTGCCATAGCCGATATGTCTTGACTCATCCTTCTTTAAATTTCCTACTCCTTCGAGCAGGCCTGGCATAATATTAGACTTTTCTAACGCCTCATAGAACGAGTAATATCCCGTTTCTGCTAATACGCCTTCAACAAACATGTTGTAAACGACAGATGCCTCAGCTATCGCTTCTGGAGACTGGTCGGTTACAAGGCGTTCCATCGTCGTTGGGAGGAGTTCATAGAAAATCTTTTGATATGTTTCTGTATGGAAATGGGAAAGATCCCCTCGTTCGCCTAGAGCATTTAACACAAGACGGAAAAATTCGGTGTGCTTGGCTTCCTCAAATAAAAAGGTCGTTAGAAACATTTCTTCTTCTAGACGGCCTTCTTTAGCAATTGCCATAATTAGTGGTAGAAGATCGAGCGTTACCGCCTCTTCCCCTGCCTGGAATTGCGAAATCAGCCTTAGGATATCCTGTTTTTGTTCAGCATTAAGGGTTTTCCAATCTCGTTGATCCTGGCTAAAATCGATATCGGCCGGATTCCAAGTTCCCAACCTCTTTGCTTTTTGATAAAGACGATAAGGGAAAGAATCTTCAAGTAAACCTCGTTTGCTTGTAGTTAAAATGGTTCTTTTTTCCATTTAATTTTTCCTCCTTTTTATCTTTAGGGTTTGATTACAATATCCGCAGCCGCTTTACGCAAATGTGTTTTCAAGATTTTCCCTACCCCATTTCGAGGCAAGGATTCAAGAAACACGACTCTTCTAGGTGTTTTGTTTTTGGCGAGATGGTCCTGGCAATAACGGATTACTTCCTCCTCCGTCACATCATTACCCGGTTTCCTGACAACGCAGGCGACCATTTCTTCGCCCATTCGCTCATCCGGGACTCCGACAACTGCAGCTTCAAACACTTGTTCATGAGCATTGAGAATTTCTTCGACATCACGCGGGTAAACATTAAAGCCGCCACGTATAATTAAATCCTTTTTCCGGTCGACAATGTATACATAGCCGTCCTCATCAATCCGGGCCATGTCCCCGGTATATAACCATGATTCCTTTAACACTCGATGTGATTCTTCCGGATTCTGGTAGTATCCTGGCGTCACATTATCACCGCGAACGATTAATTCGCCCACTTCGCCTAATGGAAGCTCTTCACCAATTTCATTCACAATCTTCACTTCTACCCCCGGAATCGGAATGCCGACCGAACCTGGTTTGATTTTATAGCCTTTTCTGTGGGCAGTGACTACTGGTGCTGCTTCTGATAACCCATAGCCTTCATAAACCTTTGCTCCAAACTTTTGTTCAAATGCATTTATTAAAGCGACAGGAAGCGGTGCTGATCCTGAACCTACTGACTCCAAGCTCGAAGTGTCATATCGGGCAGCTTCTGGATAGGAAACTAAGGCGTGAATCATCGCAGGAACAGCAGAAAAAGTTTTAACACCATATTTTTCAATCGCGCTAAAAACCGCTTTAACATCAAAGCTGGAGAAAACCACAATCGAGCTTCCCGTCAAGAAGCATACATTTGAAACCGTCAGTCCATAGACATGCGCAAGCGGCAGAACCCCAAGTGTAGTTCCTCGCTCTGTATCATTATGTTTAGCGGAATTCGCTGCATTGGAAAAGAGATTTTTATGGGTTAAGAGAACGCCTTTTGGATTACCAGTAGTACCAGATGTATATAAAATAACTGCTGTATCTTCTGGGTTCACTTCACCAAACTCACGCGCCTCACCCTGCGCCAATACATCATAAAAGTTTTTCGCTTGGTCATTTGATGGCTGATCAACCACAATTAACTGAGGTTTTGACGGCAATCCGTCTAAAGCTTTTTCAACATTTTGAAGAACATAGGAGGAAGTTATAACTGCTTTAGCCCCTGAATTTAAGGCAATGTAATGAAGCTCTTTTGGATGAAGAGTGAACATAACCGGAACGATGATTGCACCCGCCCTGGTAATTCCCTGATAGGCAAAAAGGACTTCGGGACAATTGGGCATGCAGACTATAACCCGGTCGTCTTTAACAATGCCAAGAGTTTGTAATCCGTTGGCAAATTGGTCAGCAAATTGTTTCGTTTCCACATTTGTAAAAGCCTTATCCTTGAAAAATAATAGCGGATACTCCCCAAACTCAGCGATATTGGTCTCTAGCAGGTCCTTTAACTTCATTAAATCCTCTCCTATTTAAAAAATGAAAGAATTCCCCATCTTATATGGCGTGGCAGACGGCAATCGAACCCTTTTGTTCATAGCGCACAAGTTGTCTTTCCTCAAGCAAATCTAAATGACCTTGAATTTGTGATAATCCTAAAAACACGGTTCTGCCCTTTAAACGTGGATACATTTCAGAACAGATCTCAAATATTGTTTTTTCACCGCTGCGAAGAATTTGTACTATCTGGTCACAACGCTTCTCCTGTTCTAGCAATCTTGTTTTAATTACCGATAAATGTTCAGAAAATGCCTCTCCGTGACCTGGATAAATCATCGTGAGTGGCAGCCCGCTTACTTTTTCGAGAGAGTGACGGTACTGAAGGAGCGGCTTTGGCCTCACATTCTCCCCCGGATTTGGCGGTTCGATAAAGGCGTTTACTGAAAAAGCCTTTAAAAGATGGTCACCGGCAAGTGCATCCCCGGTTTCAGGATTCCAGAGTAAAATGTCACATTGGCTATGACCGGGAACATGTAATATTTCAAACCTTTGTCCACCCAAATGAATTTCATCCCCTTCATTTAGGAAGGAAACATTTCGCCACTTTTCCTCTCTGAAGCGACGTTGAATGATGTGCTCGAAGGGATCTGCCCCACAGCTTTCTAAAAAATAATTAAAAAACTGCTGGACTCTCTCAAACTCGTTTATACCAGCATTAATCGAACCCTTCGCCTGCTCATGGACAAAAATGGGTATTTCTATTTCTTCTTGTATAAGTGGTATAGCTCCTGCGTGGTCTATATGAATATGGGTAAGCACAATTTGATCAATATCTTTTAAAGTAACTCCATAATTATGTAATTTTGATTTAAGCTTCTGAAAAGATTCTTTGCCGGGATTTCCTGTATCGATTAACGTAACGGTTTCTCCAATCGCCAAAAAGGCATTCACTGTACCTTCAGCAAAGTGGGTTTCTAATTCAAGGGGGACGATTTTAACCATCCATTGTCCCTCCTTTCTAAAAATATTATTCAACCATCACAATTAGCAGGAGGTTTGACCCATCTGCTATCAAAACTATATTACTTGCAATCAAATAATATGATTAACTTCTTACAAAATATGAAAATTAATTATTTTTTTCAAAAAATAATAAATCCCCCTTGTGTACAATCACGGATGAAGCATTATCGTAATTTCTACAAGGGGGAAAAGCTTTTTTAAATTGGCTATTACTCTTTTATTTTTTGAAATTATTTCACTTTAATTGGAACGATTTTACCGTTTTCAACAGCAGCAACTACTAACTCTGATTCGAAACCGCCATCCTCGCCAATTTTAGGAATATTGTAAACCTTTGCTTTATCTGGCATGTTATCAAGACCCTTTTGCATATTGGCACGGATTTTTTCAACATCGTCAACGGAACCCGCAGCCTTCATAGCTTCAACGAATGCATACATACCAATGTAATTTAAGCCTGCTTCAGAGCCTGGATCTTCATTATATTTAGCTTTATAATTCTTAACATATTCAGGGACAGCAGCCTCATCAGAATCAACTAATGGCATTACACCAATTGCTCCGTTAAGAGCATCATATCCGCCAGTAATCTTTTTCATTTCATCTAATTTAGCCTGGTCCATAACGATGAAACCACCCTTAAATCCAAGCTCTCTTGCTTGTTTTGCCACTTTTGCTGTTGGTTCAGATGCACCACCGATAAATAATACATCCGGCTTTTCTTTAAGAGCATTTGTAACGATCGTAAAGAAATCAGTTTCTTTTGCAAAGTCAATGGAAGAATTGTAAACCACTTTTCCACCTTGTTTTTCCCAATATGGTTTAAGCTTTGCAGACCAGTCCTTGCCATATTGAGATGCAGTTGGAAGGAAAGCAATTTTCTTTCCGAACTTATCCATTGCATAATCAGTAAATGGCTTTAGATAGCCATCATAACGAGGAGGAATTCGGACAGTTAGTTTGTTGCCAACATCAGAAACTTTCGGTTCACTTGTGTAAGCTCCAATAATGAATTTATCTTGTTGGTTGAATACTTGTAATGCGAATACGCCGCCGCTGTGCGGAGTAAAAATAATTGGAGTTTTATTTTCCTGCATCAGCCTTTTTGCATTGGCTCCTGCCTCATTTGGTAAGTATTTATCGTCTAAGGAAACGATATTTAATTTGTACTTTTTACCGCCAACTTCAAATCCGCCAGCGCTGTTAATTTCCTCAGCTGCCATCGAAATACCGTTTAGGGTACGCTTACCGTAAAATGCTGCAGGTCCGCTTAGTGGGCCCGTATAACCGATGTTAACTGTTCCAACGTCTCCTGACTTGCTTCCGCCGCCATTTGATGCTGGCTTGCTTGACGTTTTATCGCTTGTACTATTACATGCAGCCAAACTGAAAATCATTACGAAGATAAAACACATCATTAATAAAGACTTCATTCTTTTCATTAGTTTTCCCCCTAGTAATTTTTCTAATCTTCAGATATTGCTAGTGATGAATATTCCCTTCATCACCCCCTTAAAGGCAATGTTAGAATTAGGCACCAATATAAGCTTTTCGTACCTCATCATTAGCGAACAATTCGGCCGATGTGCCTTGAAGAACAATGGAGCCATTTTCAAAAACATAGCCTTTGTCAGCAATTTTTAATGCAGCGTTGGCATTTTGTTCAGCTAACAGGATTGTAGTTCCTTCTTTATTAATTTTCTGAATGACTTCAAACATTTGCTCAACGATTAATGGAGCAAGGCCAATGGATGGTTCATCCAGGAGCATTAACTTTGGTTTTGACATCAATGCTCGTCCGATAGCAACCATTTGCTGCTGTCCGCCGCTCAGAGAACCCGCCGCGTCATGGCGCTTATCCTTTAAAATTGGGAATAATTCATATACATATTCAAGTGATTGCTTGATTTGCGCTTTGTTCCGACGATGTACATAGGCACCCATATTAAGATTCTCTTCAACAGACATCGCAGGGAACAGTTTACGTCCTTCAGGGCATTGGCCAATTCCTAATTGGACAATTTGATCAGCTGACTTCCTATTGATTTTTTCCCCTTCAAAGAGAACTTCGCCGACTGCCGGCTTGCTTAATCCGCTTATAGTCCTGAATGTTGTACTCTTTCCAGCCCCGTTTGCGCCTAGTAGGACAACGATTTCCCCAGCATTTACTTCAATATTAATGTCATGGACGGCTGTAAAGCTTCCATATTTGACAGAGACATTATTAAGTTTAAGCAATGGCGCTCCCTCCCAAATAAGCTTTAATAACCGTTTCGTTATTACGGATTTCTTCTGGCCTGCCCTCGGCAATTTTTTCACCATAGTTCAAGACCATAATTTTGTCAGCTATTCTCATAATCATTTGCATTTTGTGCTCGATTAAGCAAACCGTAATCCCTTTTGACACCATCTTTTGCATTAATTCCGCTAAGCCCTCAGTTTCATCAGGGTTTACACCAGCAGCTGGTTCATCAAGAAAAACAATTTCCGGATCGGTCGCTAGCGCTAGCGCAAATGCCGTCCGCTTCTTTTCTTCTTGAGTTAAGCTGCCAACAATGTTACCAGCGATGTTTTTCAAACCAACGAATTCTAACACTTCCATTGCCTTGTCACGGCATTGTGCCTCTTCCCTCTTTAGACGAGGTGTTCTTAATATGGCATCAACTAACGTTGATTTCGTTCTTAATCGATGTCCGACGATTACATTATCTAAAACAGTCGATTGTTCAAAAAGATTAGTTGTTTGAAAGGTACGCGCGACTCCAAGTTCCGCTATTTTATTGGAGGGCAACTTAGTAATATCTACTCCTTTAAAAATAACCTGCCCTGAAGTCGGCTGATGGAATCCGCTGATCAAGTTAAAAAATGTAGATTTCCCAGCACCATTAGGTCCGATAATCGCATTAATTTTTCCTTGTTCAATCGTGAAGTCGACATTATTGACGGCTGTATTACCACCGAACCTCTTCGTCAGATTTTTTGTTTCTAAAAAGATCACGCCTATCCCTCCTTCACTTGTTTATCTGAGATTGTATTTTTTTCAATAACCATTTCTTTGGCAGTTCGAGCTTTAGGGGCTATTGTTGATTTCTGACTGCCTTTCGATCTGATCATTTGGAAAAGACTAGAAACCCCTCCAACGATACCACGAGGGTAAAAAATAACCAATAAAGTTAAAACTGGTCCAAAAATGAGCATCCGTTGATCCTGTAAATCTTGCAAAAATTGGGATAGCCAAACTATAAGGAGAGTACCAACAATAGGACCGCTTAATGTTCCAATCCCTCCTACTAGTAAATAAGTTAATAAGTCAAATGTGATATTAATAGCACCAATATCAGGTCCAATAAAGCGTACAAATGAAGCATACAAAGCACCAGAGAGACCAGCAAAGAACGTAGAAAGAACAAATACGGTTAATTTGTTTTTCATCGTTGAAATTCCGATGGTTTGCGCAAGATCCTCACTATTACGAATCGCAATATAGGTTCTTCCTGATAAAGAGTGAATAATTCGATACATAACTAGAACGACCAGAAGTAAGAACACTAAAACAAGATAATAATTTGATAGTTCGTTATCAAATTTGATTGGACCAATATTGGCTGGGGCCGGAATCCCAATTAATCCGCGGACGCCTTCTGTCAGGCTTTCCCATTTATCAATCACCAGATAAAGAATATAACCTAAGCACAATGTATAAATGGCGAAGAAATGCTCTTTTGTCCGTAAGGCAATTACGCCGACGATAAGACCTAAGACACTTGTAATAACAAGGGCTAACAAAAAGGCCAGCCAAAAATTCATTTGTGCTTTAACTGTTAAAATTCCAAGTGAATACGCACCGATTGCAAAGAATCCGGCATGTGCCAAGGAAAGGTATCCCGTATAACCAGCTAGTAAATTGAGACCATAAACCCCAATCATCCAGATGAAGGACAAGGTCATGACGTGAATAATATACGTATTATTTTGAGTCATAAAAGGAAAGAAAACGGCAAGTAAAATTAATACAGGAAAAACAATTTTTCGATTTAAGATCGTTGACATTAATGGCCCCCCTTTGAAAACAGTCCTGTCGGTTTAACTGTTAAGATAATTACGAGGAGGATAAAGGCAATGATGTCCTTATAGTCATTTGAAATATAGGTTGCACCTAAACTTTCACTAAATCCTAAAATATAGCCTCCTACAATCGCGCCTGGGATACTTCCCATTCCGCCAAGGATAATGATTACAAATGCTTTTAAAATGACGAGTTGTCCCATTCCTGGGAATACTAGATTAATAGGTGCCGATAATGACGAAGCAATCGCAGCAAGAGCCCCTGAAATCATAAAAGTTAACATGGCAACCTTATTCGTATTTACCCCAACTAAGTTTGCCCCTTCACGATTTTGCGACATGGCAATAATCGTTGCACCAGTATAGGTCTTTTTAAGGAATAGATATAACAACACCATAACGACAATTGCAGCGATAACAATTAACAGCCTTTGCATAGTAATCGTTAAACCAAAGATTTGTACAACACTTTCATATGGGGTTGGCATTGACTGGTAATCAGCACCCCAAAATTTTTGAGCGAATGCCTCCAAGAATAAGAGAATACCAATGGCAGCAATCTTATCATGGATTGGCGGTGCCTCTCTAAGCGGGTGAAAAACTAACCGTTCCATTAAAACTCCGATTAGACCAACTACAATTATTGAGACGAATATTGCAATCCAGTAATGAAGTCCAAATTTGGTCATCATGGTTAATGTTACGTACCCGCCCATCATGTATAATGCTCCGTGAGCGAAATTTGGAATGTGCAGAATACCATAAACTAACGTTAATCCTAACGCTACCAGAGCATATACGCTTCCAATGGTCAGACCATTAAATAACTGCTGTATTAAAATCTCCATTGCTCTCCTCCTTTTTTGTTAAAACACTGCTTGTCCACAAAATATTCCATCCGGTGAGCCCTCCATTTGAAGCTCACCGTTTGATATTCACTCTTATTGAACTGTATTTTCCGCTTTTGCTTTTTCCTCATCTTGCAGCGTACGCCATAAAATCTTTCCGCTGGATGTCATAGGGAACTGCTTTCTGAATTCAATATATCTTGGGTATTTATAAGCAGCCATATTTTCTTTTGACCACTCGATGATTTCTTCCTCATTCACTTTCCCTTCATAGCCTTCATTTAAAATGACAAATGCTTTGACGGTTTCTCCTCTTCTTGGATCAGGTACGCCTACTACACAGGCTTGCTGGATTGCTGGGTGTTTATAAAGATAAGATTCCACTTCTGTCGGCCAAACCTTAAATCCAGATGCATTGATCATCCGTTTCACACGATCGACAATGAAGAAATAACCTTCTTCATCATACCGGCCAATATCACCTGTTCTGAAAAACTTCTTCCCGTTTAAATCAATAAATGAACTTCTATTTTCATCATCACGGTTATAGTAACCTACCATTACCTGAGGACCATTGACGATGATTTCTCCAACTTCACCGACACCTAGTTCTTTTCCCGTTGCAGGATCGATGATTTTAGCATCCACATCAAAGGATGGAATCCCAAGGCATTGCATTTTAGGACGTTCTGCCGGATTGAAATGGGTTTGGGCAATCGTTTCGGAAAGCCCATATCCTTCCACAAATCGTAATCCCGATAGTTTATATAATTTTTCACCAACTGCTTCTGGCAGTGCAGCGCCCCCTCCAGAAATAGAGGTTAATGTTGAAATATCCTCCGCTGTTAATTTAGGATTCGCTAAGAAATCGACAATCATTGTCGCAATTGTAACCCAATGGGTACATCCTAAATTTTTAATTAAGTCGACAGCAGTATCCCGGTCCCATCTGGTCATGACCACAATGGTGCTGCCGCTGTATATTGGCATATGCATGCTATGCACCATTCCTGTAACATGGAAAAGAGGAAGCGTCATGAGGTGAAGCGCATTTGGTGTTGACTGTGACCAATGATAACAGCCAACCGTGTTCGCCTGTACTGTCTTGTTCGTATGCATACATCCCTTTGGCAGCCCGGTTGTACCGGATGTATAAGGAAGAACGGCCAGGTCATCACCCTTCGATGTATGATCAGATGGAGTCAAATTTGCCTGAATGGCATCACACCAATGATAATGGTTGGCTTCAGTGAAGGTTGCTCTTGGCAGTTCAACCTCAGTCGGCAATACTCCTTGGAAATCTTCCCCTTTATAATCGGAATAAGCAGCAATTAACAAATTCTCAAGGGAAGTTCTGCCTAAAAGCGGCTGGACACGATCGTATAGTTCTTGTCCAAGTATTGCCGTTTTAATTCCACAATCCCGGATATAAAATTCCAATTCATTGGCAACTAGCATCGGATTGATCGGCACAACCACGGCATTCGCCCTTATTATTGCATAATAGCCAATGATGAATTGCGGCGAATTTTGCATGAACAGCAAAACCTTGTCACCAGAACGGACTCCTAACTTGTGCTCTAAATACCCTGCCAAGGCATTGACTTCAGCATCTAGGTCCTGATATGTAAGTTTGTTTCCGTAATAATAAATGGCATCTTGATCTGGATAACGACGTGCACTTACTTGAAGGTTGTCATAAAGTGAAGTTGAAGGTACCTTCAACGATTTTGCAAGTTTTGGCCAATATTTGTGATGAAGAGTTAACATGATGCAGCTCTCCTTTTCATTAGAATGTTAAATGGAGTTTGACACTTTCTCCGGATTTGAGATTCCGTTAAGGACCATATCTAGAAAAATCTCAACCACTTTTTCAACTGGGACTTCGCCGTGAGGATTGAACCAATAATAGCTCCAATTCGTCATTCCAAGAATTCCTAACGTTAGGATATCGGCTCGGAACTCCTTCTTTATTACGCCTTGATTAATTCCTTCTTCGACCAATTTCTGCGTATTTCTTCGGAATGCAGCTCGTTTTTCTTTTATCTCTTGAACATGTTTTTCATTTAAATGCCTATGTTCCCTTGTAAAAATCCGGGCACTAGGGCCTTTAGATTGGATGTTGTTTATGAGCATAAAGACAATCTCATAAAGTTTTTTCGTAAAATCATAGGAAGTGTTTTTTAAAATGACTTCCTGCTGATTTACGATCTCCTCAATATACGATAAGTGAATATCCTTCAATAATTCTTCTTTACTGCTAAAGTAATAGTAAAAGGTTCCCTTCGTAACACCCATTTCTTGCACAATATCCTGCACAGAAGTGGATTTAAAACCATTTTGGTGAAATAGATGGATCCCAGTTTCCATTATTTTTCGCTTCATAGGATGTTTCCTTTCGACTATTAATCTAGTTGGAGGGAAAGGGAGGCAACAAACTCCCTCCTTTTCCTATTGGTCTTATGCTCAGTTTTGATATTATTCGCGTTCAATGATAGTAGCGATTCCTTGACCGCCGCCAATACAAGCAGTAATCAAGGCGTACCTTCCTTCGGAGCGATGTAATTCGTATACAGCTTTTGTTGCCAGGATGGCACCGGTTGCTCCTAACGGATGTCCATGGGCAATGGCTCCACCGTTAACATTTACTTTTGCGAGGTCCATTTCAAGTTCTCGATTACAAGCTAACACTTGAGCGGCGAATGCTTCATTAATTTCAATAAGATCTATTTGTTCTAGCGAAAGACCTGATTTTTCCAGTACTTTTCTTACTGCCGGAACAGGTCCAATTCCCATGATATTCGGATCCACTCCCGCAACAGCATATTGGCGAATAACAGCTAACGGAGTGAGATTTAATTCTACCGCTTTTTCTCTCGACATGATGACAAGAGCGGATGCGGCATCATTTAATCCTGAACTGCTTCCAGCTGTAACTGTGCCGCCTTTTAAAAACGCGGGGTGCAGTTTGGCCAATCCTTCAATTGTCGTTTGCGGTCTTGGGTGTTCATCAGTATTAAAGATTATTGGCTCTCCCTTTTTAACCGGGATTGTGATCGGTACAATTTGTTCGTCAAAACGTCCCTCTTTCATGGCTGTTGCCATCCGATGTTGACTTTGAAACGAAAATTCATCTTGCTCTTCTCTGGAAATCTGGTATTTTTCTGCCAGATTTTCTGCGGTTATTCCCATTGGCGGATTGCCGGCTTCTTCAGTTGATACCTGTAATTTAATAAAGCTTGGCGGTTCAGCATGATATGGTTTTTCCGGACGGGCCATCAAATATGGGGCACGGCTCATGCTCTCAGTTCCGCCAGCCACAAAGATATCTCCATCACCTGCTTTAATCGCCTGGGCTGCCAGATTAATAGCATTAATGCCAGATCCGCATTGACGGTCAACGGTTACCCCTGGGATATCGATCGATAATCCTGTTTGGATGACTGATAATCTAGCAATATTTCCTCCGCCCGAGAGCACATTGCCAAAAATAACATCGTCAATCATTTCAGGCTTAATTTTCGCTCTTTTTACAGCTTCTTTAATCACTTCAGCACCTAAAACATGAACAGGAACCCCTGCTAGGGCACCACCCTGCCTGCCGATCGCTGTTCGAACGGCTGAAACGATGACAGCATCTCTTTTCAAATATATCGACTCCCTTAATCAAATTTTTCCGATTGTCACTTACATAGCATGAGCGCCGCCGTCTACCACCACGATATCACCAGTAACAAAATTTGATGCTGGTGCGGCTAAAAATAGCGCAACTCCTTTTAAATCAGTTTCAGAGCCAAACTTTCTTAATGGGGTACCTTCAAGGATGGCCTCACCGCCTTCGTCAAGCAGCCCTTTAGACATTTTCGTCGGGAAGAAGCCCGGTGCAATGGCATTAACATAGATACCATGTGGCCCCCATTTAACTGCTAGATCCTTTGTAAAGGTTATGACTGCACCTTTACTAGAGTTATAGCCAATGGCATTCATATATTTTGGATTGCTTCCTTGTAAACCAGCAACGGAAGCAATGTTAATGATTTTTCCAGCTTTTTGCTCGATCATGACCTTTCCCGCTGCCTGGGACATTAAGAAGGTTCCGGTTACGTTAACATTCATAACCTTTTGCCAGGCTTCAAGCGGCATTTCTTCTACTGGCGCTCCCCAGGAAGCTCCACTATTATTGACGAGAATGTCAATTCGTCCGAACCTCTCCACTGTTCGTTCTACGACGTTTTTTACATCTTCAGGATTGGAAACATCACATTTTAAAGCAAAGCTTTCAACCCCCAGCTTTCTAAGCCCTTCAGCTACTTCTTCACAGGCCTCAAGCTTTCTTGAACAAACAACAACATTTGCTCCCGCTTCCGCAAATCCCTCAGCGATCTGCTGGCCAAGACCTCTGCCGCCTCCAGTTACTATTGCTACCTTTCCGGTTAAATCAAACAACTTTTGAACATGCATGGTACTTCCTCCTATAAAACCATTATCGGTATTTTTTCAATTCGTATCTTGCAATCGCTCGCTTGTGAACCTCATCGGGACCATCCGCTAATCTTAGAGTTCGGATACTCGCCCAGCTGGCAGCCAGTGGTGTATCCTCACTGACACCGGCTGCACCAAATGCCTGAATGGCACGATCGATTATCTTTAATGCCATATTTGGAGCCACTACTTTAATCATGGCAATTTCTGCTTTCGCTTCTTTATTCCCTACCGTATCCATCATGTATGCCGCTTTAAGTGTCAGTAATCTAGCCTGCTCAATATCAATTCTTGCCTCGGCAATCCATTCCTGAATGACACCTTGCTCGGAAAGCTTTTTACCAAAAGCTGTCCTTGATTGAACGCGCTTACAAAGCTCTTCAAGTGCACGTTCAGCAGCGCCGATCGTTCTCATGCAGTGATGAATTCTTCCTGGGCCTAGTCGACCTTGTGCAATGGCGAAGCCTTTTCCTTCATCCCAGAGCATATTGGAAGCAGGCACTCGAACATTTTTATATTCTATTTCAGCATGTCCGTGCGGTGCATGGTCATAACCGAAAACTGGCAAGATCCGTTTAATCGTTACTCCCGGAGTGTCTAGTGGTACTAGAATCATAGATTGTTGTTCATGGGTTGGCGCGGATGGATCGTTTTTACCCATGACAATCGCTATTTTACAACGTGGGTCTCCAGCACCTGATGACCACCATTTCGTTCCATTGATGACATATTCATCGCCATCGCGGATAATGCTAGCCTGGATGTTGGTCGCATCAGAGGAAGCTACATCTGGTTCTGTCATCGAGAAACAGGAACGAATCTCGCCGTTTAATAACGGTTTAAGCCATTGTTCTTTATGCTCTTCCTTTCCATATCGAACTAGGACCTCCATATTTCCTGTGTCTGGTGCTGCACAGTTAAATACTTCAGGGGCAATGCTGGATCGGCCCATAATTTCACAAAGCGGAGCGTATTCCAAATTCGTTAATCCGGCACCATATTCACTTTCTGGTAAGAACAAGTTCCATAATCCATGCTGTTTTGCTTTTTCCTTCAACTCTTCCATGATAGGAGGAACCTTGGAAAATGGAGCATTTTTATCAATTTGCTCATGATATACCTTTTCATTTGGATAAATATATTCTTCCATGAAGTCATTAAGCTTTTTTTGTAACTGTTGCACTTTTTCAGAATAAGTGAAATTCATCATTAACACTCCTTTTAACATACTAACTAGTTGGTATGTTGTTAAATTTAATATATCCATAATTTTTAGAATATTCAACACACTGCTTTTCGACAAATTTCTCATTAATATAGTAGAAACATATTTAATTAACGAATTGACGCTGTTTTTCATGAATAAATACAGAAATTCTTATATTAATCTAGTATTTTTTTTTAAAAAAATTTATTACGACTGTCGAAATATCTTATAGACACCTGTTCCTTTTGCGATTAGCTGTTCATTTTCATCGATTATTTCCGATTCAATCGTAGCTAATTTAAAACCCTGCTGAAGTATTTTTGCCCTGGCAAAGAGATCGCCAGTGTTTATGGGAGCAAAATAATGCACATCCAAATTCACTGCTGATATCGATGTTTGATAAATTGTACGCAGATGAATGGATTGAACCATGTCAAGCATAGAGGCATGGACACCGCCATGCAGAGAATTATTCGTGTTTAACAAGTCTTTTTTTACGGCCAGCTTGAGTAAAATTTCATCTTCGTTTCCGCTTACAAGCTCAAACCCAATATGCTTAAAAAATGGGTTCTTTTCAATAATTTTATAAATTTCTTTTTCCACCATCTGCATCTTCCTCCCCCTCCCTTCCTTACTCCTGTTTAATCGGAGTTGCCTTGAAAGTACCAATTCCCTTAGCAATTAGAACCCCGTCTTCAGTGAAGATTGTCCCCTCAGCCGTTACATATCTACCCTCATGCTTCAATATTTTCGTTTCAGCCTGATAGTTATTTTTTGGCGTTGGATCGAAAAATGATAGGTTTAAATTAATTGTAGTAGCAAAGGAATTGGTTTCTATGGAGATGGTGGCACCCATAGAAATATCGAGCATCGTTGAAAAAACACCAGGATGAATCGTACCATCGTCCTGGAGCATATGCGGCTGCACGGGTAAATCTAATTCAAACTTATCAGCGATCGTGCTTTTAAACCCCATATAATCAAAAAATGTGGATGATGTCTTTGGTCTGTTCACTCCCATGTTCCTTTCTACATTACCTCGACCATCAATGCCATTCCCTGGCCTCCGCCGACACATAGAGTAGCTATTCCCTTCTTCTTTTCACGGCGTATTAGTTCGTGAATTAGGGTGGTGATGATTTTTGCTCCTGTAGCCCCAAGTGGATGCCCAAGGGCAATAGCGCCGCCATTAACATTTACCTTATCCATATCTATATTTAATTCACGAATAACCGCAAGGGCTTGCGAGGCGAAAGCTTCGTTCAGCTCAATTAAATCAATATCCTCAAGAGTTAATCCTGTGCGCTCCAAAAGCTTTTTAACCGCAGGTACTGGTCCAATTCCCATGATTTCAGGAGAAACCCCTACAGAGGCCCAATCCACGATTTTGGCAAGCGGCTTTACCCCCAATTTTTCAGCATGACTTGCTGACGTCAGTACTAATGCGGCTGCCCCATCATTTCTGCCACAGGCATTTCCAGCTGTAACAGTGCCATTTTCTTTAAAGGCAGGGCGAAGTTTACTAAGTGCTGCCAAAGACGTTTCCGGTCTTGGATGTTCATCAACTGTAAAGACAAATGAGCTTTTTCTGCTTTTAATCTCAACCGGAACGATTTCATTCTGGAAATGATTATTATTGATGGCAGCAGAAGCCCTTAATTGACTTTGCAGCGCAAAGGCATCCTGGTCCTCTCGGGAAATCGAAAATCGCTCAGCAACATTTTCTGCGGTTATGCCCATGCCAAGATCATTGCCATAGATTTCAGCGGGCTGTTGACCCGCTTCAGTGTTCGAATCAACCAACTTTGTATTATCTCCGCCAAAACGAGAGTTTCTTAGATAAATAGGGGCATTGCTCAAGCTTTCTGTACCGCCCGCAACCACGATTTCTGCCTGCCCGAAGGCAATTTGCTGTGCACCTGAGCAAATTGCCTGCATGCCGGAAGCACATAAGCGGTTAATGGTAAATGCTGGAGCAGTTTCTGGTACCCCTGCCCTTAATGCGGCTACTCTGGCCACATTCGAAGACTCGGTAGACTGTCTTACCTCTCCTAAAATTACTTCATCGACTTGCTCGGCAGAAATGCCAGCCCTTTTAATTGCCTCATCGATAGCAATTGAAGCGAGCTGCCCGGAATTAAGACTTTTTAATGCACCGCCATACCTTCCAACGGGTGTTCGAACTGCACTCAAAATGACAATCTCGTTCACTTTCAAATCCCCCTAGTTTAATAGAATTAGCTGTACTCTTTTTCTAATTGTGCGGCAATGATATTTTTCTGGATTTCAGAGGTGCCCTCATAAATTCTCGTAATCCTGGCATCGCGATAATAGCGTTCTACTGGATAATCGGCAATATAGCCCAGTCCCCCATGGATTTGCACAGCTTTATCTGCCACGCGGTTATATACCTCTGAGCCATAAAGCTTCAGCATGGCAGCTTCCTTGATCACTTTCATCCCTTGATCAACCATCCAAGCAACACGGTAGGTAAAGGAACGGAGTGCTTCAATTTCAACCGCCATCTCTGCCAGCATATGGCTGACTGCCTGATTTTTAATAATGGGCTTGCCAAATTGGATCCGTTCTTTGGCATATCTTGTTGACATATCTAATAGTTTTTGACAGGATCCTAGATTTCGTGAAGCTAATCCAGCACGGCCATTTGCTAATATCTTTAACGCATTCACATAACCTTGTCCTTCAGCTCCCAGTACATTTTCAACTGGAACCTCACAATCTTCAAAAATTAATTCTGCAGAGTGCGATCCTCTTAAGCCCATCTTTTTTTCGATGGCTCCGACCTGAAACCCCGGAAAATCCTTTTCGACAATAAAAGAGGTAATCCCCTTGGCACCTTGATCAGGATCTGTAACGGCCATCACTGTAAAAACACTTGCCTCTGTGGCATTTGTAATGTAATGCTTCAAACCGTTTAAAATGTATTTATCTCCGCGTCTTACCGCTGTTGTTTTTAAATTAGCTGCATTTGATCCGGCAGCCGGCTCTGTTAAAGCAAATGCTCCTAGTTTTTCGCCGCTTGCCATATCAGGAAGATATTTTTCCTTTTGCAGCTCATTTCCCATTTCAACAATGCCCACAGTCCCAATTCCTGTATGTGCTCCAATCAGGGTGGTATACCCATTATGCGTTTGCCCGATCTCCTCATATAAAGCACATTTACCTACCATGCCAATCCCAAGGCCGCCGTACTCTTCAGGTATACTTAAACCAAACAGACCCATTTCCTTTGAAAGATTAATGATTCGTTCAGGAATATGGTTTTCTTCTTCAATTTGCATCGCAACAGCTTCAACCTCGGTTTGAATAAAATCTCTAATATTCTTTTTCATAAACAGAATGTCTTCGTCTAATTCAAAGTTCATGAATTTCACTCCTAGTTGATCTAATGTAATCTTTAAACTGTTTTCTTTGCTTCTTCTAACAGGACCCGCTTTAATACCTTTCCAACCGTATTCCGCGGTAATGCTTCGATGACTTCGAATTGTTTAGGCACTTTGTATCGGGTTAAGAGCTGATAGCAATGCTCCCGCAAATCCCCTACATTGATTTCACAGCCCTGCTTTTGCACGATAAAGGCCTTCACTAATTCTCCCGCTTGGCTGTCAGGTATCCCAACTACTGCCGCTTCGAGGACATCAGGGTGTTCGTACAGCACTCCTTCAACCTCCTGCGGATAAACATTAAACCCGCCAACAATAATCATTTCTTTTTTCCGGCCGACAATATAAAAATATCCGTCCTCATCCATCGTGGCTAAGTCACCTGTATAAAGCCATCCATCCCGCAAGGCCTGGTTCGTTTCTTCAGGTTTATTCCAGTATCCTAACATCACCTGCGGCCCTTTTATCAATAATTCTCCTACCGTTTTTTCCGGAAGATCTTCCCCAGAATCATTAACAATTCGGCAATCTGTTTTCGGCAGCGGAATTCCAATGCTTCCAACCTTCATTAACCCATCCGGTGGATTTCTGTGAGTAGATGGCGATGTTTCTGATAACCCATAGCCTTCACCTATCGATGCACCTGTTAACTCTTCAAACTTCTTTAAAATTTCGATTGGCAATGGAGCTGAACCACTGGTACAGGTTTTAAAGCTCGTTAAATCATAATTTTCAATATTTGGATAATTCACAAAGGCATTGTACATTTTTGGGACACCTGGGAAGAACGTCGGCCTGTAAGTTTGAATGAGATATAGTACTTTTTCCATTTCAAATTTATTTACCAATACATTTGCTGCGCCAATGTATATGGATAGGTTCATTCCACTGGTCATCCCATACACATGATAGAGGGGAGTGGCAGTTAAGATTGTTTCTTCGCCAAAAAACATTCTGGCTCCGTAAAGCGCTTTACTTTGAAGGACATTGGCTGTCAAATTAAAATGAGTAAGCATCGCGCCCTTCTTTTTACCGGTCGTTCCACCTGTATATTGAATAACGGCAATGTCATTTTGGGCATCAATAGCACAGGATTCATTCATTGGCGGAAAGCTGTTAATTAACTGGAGAATACTGTAAAAATCTTTACTTTCTTCGGAAATTTCCGTGACAAAAATTGCGTTAAAGCTATAAGATTCTTTGAGTTGTGATACTTTTTCAACTCCAGACGGTTCAATAACCAAATAAGTTATTTCAGCATCATGAAAAATTTCAAGAAGTTCTCTTGGCGTGTAGTGCGGATTAATCTGAACCACGATCATTCCCAGCTTCAATGCTGCGTAATAGGAAATAACATAAAAAGGATGGTTAGATACCATTAAACCAAGTCTATCCCCTTTTTTAGCACCTAAGTCTTGCCATGCGGCGGCAAGCCGGTCGACCTGATCCTTCAACTGCAAGTAGTTCAAGGATTCATCTTCAAATATGAGCGCAGTATTATCACCATATTTCCTTGTCGTATCCTCTAAAAATGAATACAAACTAACTTCTGGGATTTGAAAGGAAAGATTAGTCGTCTCGGGGTAATAATCCATCCAGGGACGATCGTACTCTGTATCCAAACCATTCACCTCTCTAAATGGATTTGATTTTATACTATTTTTGTCTGGTAGTTTAATAGATGATAGATTGTTTCAAGGACAGGTGTTGCTACCTTTAGTTCCTTGCCTTTTTTTACGATATAGCCTGCGATGGATTCCAGCTCAAGTGTTTTTCCTTTAAGCTTATCCTGCAGCATCGAGGTATGGTGATTTCTTGCCAGGTTCCCTTGTGCAAAAATGGTTTCGTAAAAATTTTCATCGATAGCAAAACCTAATGCTCTAGCAACTGCAATTCCTTCTTTACATATTTTTTCGGCAGTAGAATACAAGCCTTCATTTTCATAGACAGCCCCCACTTTTGACTCAATTAAGGCTGTTATTGGATTGAAGGTGACATTCCAAAGTAATTTTTTCCATTTGATTTCCAAAACATTACTAGTAGTAAATGTATCAATGTTTGCCGCATTAAATTGCGCTGCAATTTCGTTAACCTCTTCAGATAAGCTATTATCCAAGGCGCCTATCAAAAGCCTAGGCGGAACGCCAATTTGTTTCACAGCACCCGTCTCGGTCACAATCGCCTGAATGTAGGTAGCGCAGGATAAAATCCGCTTTTCCCCAAAAATGTCAGCCAGAATTTCTTCATTATCTACCCCGTTTTGAAACGTCATAATTAGGGAGGATTCTTTTAAAAACGGAAGGAACTTTGTTGCAACCTCCATTGTACTTGTTGATTTCACACAAAATAACAACAGGTCAATGTCTGAAAATGACTCATATTGCTCGGTAAAGACTCCGTCTACAGTAAATCTCTCTACTTCACTTTCAATGGCTAGCCCTTTTTCTTGCATTCTTTCAAGTGAGGTTCCACGCGCTAATAATATAACTTCATGACCTGCCTTTTGCAAAAGCCCGCCAAAATATCCGCCAACGGCACCGGTGCCTGCTACCCCTATCTTCATTTGCGATCCTCCAAAGAAAAATATGTATGCATTTGAAAAATTCAGTTAAATTTTATTATTGATCATGGGTATTAGGATCCACTCTTAATTACCCTTGAAGCAATTTTCCTTGATCACGGGCATTTGGAGACCCCCTTATTTACCCTTGAAGCAATTTTTTCATGATCACGGGCATTTGGAGCCCCTCTTATTTACCGTTGAGGCAATTTTTCCATGATCACGGGCATTTGGAGCCCCTCTTATTTACCGTTGAGGCAATTTTTCCATGATCACAGGCATTTGGAGCCCCTTTTAATTACCCTTGAAGCAATTTTTTCATGATCACGGGCATTTGGAGCCCCTCTTATTTACCCTTGAAGGAATTTTTCCATAATCATGGGTATTAGGAGCCCCTCTTATTTACCGGTGAGTCAATTTTTCTTGATCACGGGCATTAATAACTCCGCTAAATAACCTGCGACAATCGATTAATCCAATAAATCCGGCTGTTCTTTCACAATCCGGTTCCATAATGGCTGGAATTGGAACCAGCCTGCTTCATGGGTTCCCACTGTTTCATAGGTTCCAGCCGCATTTTCATCATCAATGACGATGGGTGATCCTACCGACTCTGCAAGTATTTGCGCCTGGCATGACCGTTCCATTGTAATAAACCACCATGCCGCTTCATCCACAGATTTTCCAACTGTCAAAAGTCCATGATTTCTTAAAATACATGCCTTTCGATTTCCTAAAGCTTTTCCAATCCTCCGGCCTTCTTCAATATCCAAAACGACACCGGTAAAATCATCGAATAAAGAATGATCATTATAAAATGCACAGGCGTCCTGGGTTATCGGATCAAGGAGTCGTCCAAGAGAAGACCATGATTTCCCGTAAACCGAATGGGCATGGGCAGCAGCAATGACGTCAGGACGTGCGGCATGAACCTGAGAATGGATGGCAAAAGCTGCACGATTTACAGGATAATTTCCTTCCACGACAACTCCATCATGATTACAAAGAATCAAATCGGAGGCTTTGATCTGACTAAAATGCATCCCGAATGGATTCACCCAGAAGTGATCCTTTCGCTCAGGATCGCGTGCCGTAATATGTCCGGCGACCCCTTCATCAAAGCCAAATTTAGAAAATAAACGGAACGAGGCCGCTAATTTTTGTTTTAAATGTTGTCTTTCCTCTTCTACTGAAGAGAATACAGGAGGCTTATAGCTCAAAGTCATTTTCGCGGACATGTTATCACCCTTTAATAATTGATAGAAATAAACCCAGCATTATGAAAAATTCAATAAATGCCGGGTTTTTTTAAATTTTCAATTCTGTCTATCGTGTTAGTATTGGTGATACACTACCTCACCCTTTAATACATCTTTGCCTTCCCCGTTAACCGCTTGAACAGTAAAGCGCAGTTTATTTTCTTCTTTTTCCTTCAATACCGCTTTAAGTGTAATGACATCATTCAAAAATACCATGCCTTTAAAACGGATTGAATAATCCTCGATGAAACCTTCCTCATAGTACTCAGTAAACAACTTTGCGAGATTACCCATCGTCCACATCCCATGAGCAATAATGCCTGGTAATCCTGCCTTTTTCGCTTCATCATCAATCGTATGGATCGGATTAAAATCCCCGGATGCTCCCGAATATTTAATGAGGTCCATTCTTGAAACAGGCTCTAATTGAATCTCTTTTAACGATTCGCCAATTTGTAATTCAGTAAGTGTACTCATCGGGTCAACACCTTCCTAACAGCTTCAGAAATGACAACCGTTGAGGTTGAGCTAAAAATGGTATTCCCTGCCGCATCATCGCCATAGTTTTCGAGTACGAGGAAGCCCATTTCACCAAAGTTACCTTTTTTCTCAAAGTAGTTCTTTACTTTTGAATAACAGTAAACTTCTTCCCCCACTAATAATGGACGGACATAATGAAAGGTTTGTTCTCCGTGAATCAAGCCTTTATTTGGAAGGTTTAATCCTTCAATCACACCATAATCAAAAACCCTTGGGAATGTCGGTGGTGCAATATTCTTACGATACCTGGACTGCTCGCCAACTTCTTCATCAAAATAAATCGGATGAAGGTCACCGATGGACTCGGCAAATTTCTTAACGGCTCCTCTTTCAACAACATTTTTCACCTTGTTTGATTGCTTGCCTATTTGATCTTTAAACAATTCATCCTCACCTCACCTAATTAACATTTTGGTCCGCCGGCTACATAGATGACTTGCCCATTTACAAATGAAGACTTTTCATCTGCAAAGAAAGCAACAGCATTAGCAATATCCTCTGGCTTACCGCTTCTTCCCACAGGAATATTCGATACGCTTGCTTGGATTAATTGCTCAAAAGGAATGCCAATTCTTGCAGCCGTTTCTTTTGTCATATCGGTTTCAATGAAACCAGGTGCAACAGAGTTGGCAGTAATTCCATATCTTCCAAGCTCAATCGCCAGTGTTTTTGTGAAACCTTGGAGACCTGCTTTTGCAGCAGCGTAATTGGCCTGACCGCGATTTCCAAGTGCTGACGTAGAAGAAATATTAATAATACGGCCGTATTTTTGCTCAACCATATATTTTTGGGCAGCACGGGCCGCATTAAAGGATCCTTTTAGATGAACATCCATAACAGTCTGCCAATCGGAATCTGTCATTTTGAATAACAGATTATCGCGAATAACACCAGCATTATTGACTAGAATATCAATCGAACCGAAAGTATCATGAACCTCTTTTGCAGCAGCTTCTACTTGCTCAGCATCGACAACGTTTGCCACCTTCGAATACACTTCATAGCCTTTTTCCCTTAATTCATTGGCTGTCTCACTTAAAGCCTCTTCGTTTAAATCAATAATCGCAACCTTTGCCCCTTCGCTTGCAAAAAGCTCGACAATGCCTTTCCCGATTCCACGGCTTCCCCCTGTAACAAAAGCTACTCTTCCTGCGAATCTTCCTGCCATTTTTCTTCCTCCCAAAATAAGAATTTCTATTAAGACAACGCTTACAAAAAGGATTTAAACGTGTTGACCAACTTTTGCATGACCTTTAATCAAGTTACGGGCAATAATCATACGCTGGATTTCATCAGTACCATCGTAAATTCTCCAAAGTCTTGCTTCACGGTACCAGCGTTCAATTGGCAATTCCCTTGTATAACCCATGCCGCCATGAATTTGCAGAACTCGGTCTACTACTCTGTTCCCCATATTTGCTCCATATAATTTAGCCATCGAAGCAAGATGGCGATTATCTTCGCCTTGGTCAAGGGTAAAGGCAGCATTTAGAACAAGCCAGCGGGCTGCTTCAATTTCAACGGCAGAATCAGCGATTTGCCACTGGATTGCCTGGCGCTCAGCGATCGGCTTGCCAAACGTAATACGTTCTTTAGAATAATCAATGGCCATTTGCAATAAGCGTTCAGCAGCTCCTACAGCTCTTGCTCCGACAATCCATCTTGCAAATCCAATCCATTCCAATCCAAGATTGTAGCCTTTATGCAATTCACCAAGAATATTTTCCTCAGGAACGCGTACATTATCAAAGACCAAGCCAGCTGGACCCCATTCTCCCATAGTATGTATATACTCAGATTTCCAGCCCATATCACGGTCAACAATAAAACAGGTTACACCTTCGCGTCCACGTGTCGCTTGATGTTTTTCTTTATCCGTAATGGCAATGGCCATAACGAAATCAGCTTCGTTGCCGCCTGTAATAAAGGTCTTTTCACCATTGAGAACCCATTCGCTTCCATCTTTAACTGCAGTCATTTTAATGTTTTGCGTATCAGAGCCTGCGCCTGGTTCTGTCATGGCAAAGCATGACTTCTTTTCACCATTGATTGTCGGGATGAGATATTTTTTCTTCTGTTCTTCATTTGCATAGTAAAGAATATTATCAGCAGAACCGCCAAATGAAAACGGAACAAAGGTCTTAGAAACTTCCATTAACACAATTGCCATCATCATCTGGCCTAAATCTGCACCGCCATATTGTTCAGGTGTGTTAATTCCCCAAAAGCCTGCCTCTTTCGCCTTCAATTGCAAATCTTTTAATTTCCCTGGAGGCAGACTTGGTTTGCCTTCCCGCTCATTTCTGAGGACATCGTTTTCTAGTGGGATCAGTTCTTTTTCTACAAATCTTCTAATTGTTTTTTGCACCATTTTCTGTTCATCTGTCAGACGCAAATGCATAGTAATCACTCCATCCTTATTCTTGCAATCTAGTTTTTTACCCTTAAAAATAATATGCAATAATCCATCGAAACATACCTACCGGTTGGTATGTATTTTAATTTTATTTCGAAATTTCAGAAAATACAAGTTTTAATTTATATGAAATTGAAATTTTTTCTTATTATTGACTATTTTTATGTATTTTTACACATGATATATATGATATTCCTTAGTGAATATCCGTTTCAAATCCTAGGATGAGGTGATATTTGATGAGCTACAAAGATCATTTAGATTCACGCTCAGAGCGAATTTGCCACAACAACACGAGACCGAAGTTTGCCAGATCACAGGTAAACGGAGAGACTCAATTGACGCAAAGTGCGATCATCTTAAGGAGCAATGCCAAAGCTCACCGTTGGTAAGAGCTTGGCAATGGAAACGAAATTGGTCTTTTCTCAATTAAAAAAATTGGGAAAAGGCCTTTCTTTTTATTGATATTCTTTGCTTTGAACGATAACATAAATGCTAGTTAAAAAACATACAGGAGTGACAATAGTAATGTTTGAAAAGTTTAAAATTAGAGATGCAGAAATAAGCGACCTGCCAATTATTGTGGACATTTACAACTCAACAATTTCCAGCAAAATGGTAACAGCAGATACCGAACAAGTAAGTGTAGAAAGCCGTATGAAATGGTTTAACGATCATTCTCCTGCTTTTCGTCCTCTATGGGTTGTTGAAAGTAATGGCAATATATGCGCCTGGGTAAGCTTTCAATCGTTTTACGGCAGACCCGCCTATAATGCCACGGCTGAAATTAGTATATACATTCATCAAGACTTTAGAGGAAAAAAACTTGGTAAATATTTAATCCAACAAGCTTTGGATGCCTGTCCAAAACTGAAGATCAAAACCTTGCTCGGATTTATTTTTGCCCATAACGAACCGAGCGTTAAACTATTTAACAGCTTTGGTTTTGAAAAATGGGCCCACCTTCCTAATGTAGCCGAACTAGATGGGGTGGAAAGAGATTTATTAATCCTAGGTAGAAGAATATAAAAGAAGATAATTCGCATGAGTGTACATAAAGACATAACTGAACATGTCAATAAACAGATTTCCATAATTGAAATATTCCAAAACACCTAATTTTCCTGTATTATTATGTAAGAAAAAATTTTCTTACATTCTTGGAAAATAATTTCCTTGAAGGAACTGGAGAATTCATGGAGAAAAAAAAGTTAATTTTCCTCTACTGCATATTAAGTATAGTATGGATATACGGTACAAATTATTTAATTGATCAATTTGTGCCTTCTTCTTATATAGATTTTACCGCCAGATTCAAAGAGGTTCTATATATCTTTGTTACTGGATGGTTCATTTACTTTTTAAGTGTTAAATCACAAGAATTAAATGCTTCAAAAGAGGATCAAAAGCGTCTATCCACGTTAATCAATTCAATGGTTGATTTTGTAAACTTTAAGGATGGCGAAGGCAGATGGATTGAAGCCAATGAATTTGGTTTACAATTATTTCAGCTTGAAGATGTAGATTATCGGGGAAAAAAGGATTCTGAATTAGCGGAATACACCGAGTTCTATGGAGACGCGCTCAGATATTGCGAAATTTCCGATGAGGAAGCATGGAAAAATAAAGCAATAACCCGGATTGAAGAAGTTCTGCCTGTGCCAGATGGAACAACTAAAACCTTTGATACCATAAAAGTTCCTTTGTTCCATCCTGATGGGAGCAGAGAAGGTTTGGTTATTATTGGCCGGGATATAACTGAGAGAAAAAATATGGCAAGACAATTAGCCGAAAGCCAGCAGCAATATAAATCAATGTTTGAGTACAGTCCGGATATCGTATATATGTTGGACTTGAACGGAAACATAACCAATCTAAACCCTCATTTTGATGTGATAACCGGCTTCAAACGAGAAGAGATGATTGGTAAAAATATAGGAACATTATTGCCTAAAAAATATAAAAGGTATCTCAATAGATTTATTTCTTCTTTAGTTGATGAAAGCAAGCCCATTATGTATGAACTCGAAATTCCACATGCTAATGGGAATACACTAACCATTCAAGCTACATCACTCCCAATTGTAATTAACGGGAAGATAACTGGAATCATCGGCTACGGCAGAGATGTGACTGCCTTAAGACAAACAGAGGAACGTCTAAGGAGGACGGAGAAGCTGTCGGTTGTTGGTGAGTTATCTGCGAGTGTTGCCCATGAAATACGTAATCCACTCACTTCATTAAAGGGATTTGTACAGCTTTTACAAATGGAAGATAAGAAGCACCAATTCTATTATCAAATCATGTTAGATGAATTAAATCGGATTAATCATATTGTTGGTGAATTATTACTTTTAGCCAAACCGCAGCTGTTGAAATACACTACTGCAGACATTCAAAAGCTTTTGAACGATGTTATTTCCTTATTAAGCACTGAGGCGAGTTTATATAATGTGCAAATTGAATCGATTTATCCTGAAAATGAGATCAATATAGAATGCGACCCGAACCAGCTGAAACAATTATTTATTAATCTTATTAAAAATGCGATTGAAGCCTCCATAAATGGGGGTAAAGTGTCCATTGTCCTTGAACAGTTAGAAAACGAACAAGTAATAATAGCTGTCAAAGACAATGGTTGCGGCATTTCTAAAGAACGTTTAGAAAAAATTGGCGAACCGTTCTATTCTTCAAAAGAAAAAGGAACCGGTTTAGGTCTAACTGTCAGCTTTAAGATTGTTCAATCTCATAAAGGGACAATCCGTTTTGACAGTCAAAAAAATCATGGAACGACCGTTAATATTACCCTTCCAATAAAGCAGGGTAATTCACAAAAAATCAAGCCCGCCTAGGACGGGCTTGATTTTTTTTTTCGATTTCGAAAAAAAGCCAGGATTAATAATATACAGGGAATTATAATTTGGAAGGGCCAATGCAAATATATTGTGACAACATCCAGCCCCTCTTTAATATGTTCCGCATAACTGGTTGCAATAGTCACGGATGAAAATAACACCAGCACCCCGATTGGAAACCCCAGTTTACGTTGATTCTTGAAATTGAATATATCCGCCGCCCCAGCCACAGCTACATAATAATATATAGTTATTTTAAAAAATCCACCAATAACAAGATACAGCATAAATAATACATCGAGCCGCTCGATAAAATTGGCTAATTGAATTTTCCCAATTGTCGTTAACAAAGGAAAATTGGAACGAACAAATAAATCCGTTCCTAAGGCAGCAATATTAATGACAGCCGTTATCGTGATATTAATTCCACTTAAAAGCATCCCGCCAATACACGCCATTTTCACTTTTTTTGGATCATTTAAAAATGGGAGCAGCATCGTAAAGACAATCATTTCTCCGAATGGGAAAGTGAAAGTTTCACGAAGAAAGGTTTTTATCACAGGCTTCCACCCATTTTCAAGTATTGGTAATAGATTTTCAAAATGAATCAATCCCGAAAAGAGGATTAAAGAAAATCCACCTATTGCCATCATATAGATAACCGCAAAATATATTTCCCCCACTCGAGCAATGACTTCAAAGCCCTTATGAATAGCATAAATAATCGTCAAGATCATCAAGGTATTGATGACAAATAACGGGGTACTTGAATAGATAGTTGTGGTTAATAGCTCTCCAAAATCCCGTAATACCCTTGAGGCCCCGTAAATAAAATATACGATGTAAAGCAATCCAATAAATCGGCCAATCCATTTTCCGGCTATTTTTTGAAGATAACTGGTTAGCGGAAGGTCTGGATAATACTTAAACAAACGGTAGTAAACGAAAAAGAGAATCACTCCTGCTGTCATTCCCAGCAAAATGGATATCCAGGCGTCCTGTGCGGCACCTGCCCCCATGCCAACAAGAATTGCACTGCCCATTTCATACAAAACTACGAGAACAAATAATTGGGATGCTTTTATTTTTGCCTTTTCCATTTGCTACACTTCCCTACTCGCAACGGGTTACTTATTCATCGTTGACCAAAACGGTTTGGTCCGAATTCCTTCTCGCCGAATGTAGGAATCTACCTCGACATTTACTTCTATATTGGCAAAATGTTCGTTCCAATTCCTCTTAAGCTTTTTCCATAGTTTGGGGTCTGCTCGATGCACCCGCTCACCAAATCCAAAAATATCACTTTTCTTTTTTTGAGCTGCTTTGACCGTGCTTACAATTTGCCTTTTAATTTCTTTTTCCACAAGCTTATCAATATTCTCAATTACTTTTGGATTCGTTAAATCAATCGCCGTATTGGCTTCACTAATCCAGCCCTCATCTTCAATGCGAATATGAATGACGGGTTTTCCATTTTTAAATTTAACCGAAACTTTTGTTTTGGAGCGAATGGGTGCCATTGAAATGGCATTCTTTTTACCATCCCAGTCGACATTAATATCAGTGCTTTTTACCTTATTTAGAATCCAAATAACCCCTCGGGCATTGTTTTTTTCAATCCAGCCTTTTAGCTTACCATTTTTAAAAACGGCAAGTCCATTGGCTTCAAGGTAGGCATCTGATTTGGTAGATTGAAGACTTTCCGCCTTTAGAGCTTGTTCTTTCTTCCCCATTACTTTATATCCATTTAAAATTGGCTCTTTTCCACTGCTGATTATTCCACTAACAAAATCATCTACGTTAACACTCATATTTTCCCCTAGCATGTTTTGTGTCGATTTAAGCTCCTTAGTAATCTTATTGACAGGAAGTTTATCTAGGTTTGTCAGAGCTGAAACAAGGTTTTCGGCAGACGAACCTCTCGAAATCACCATTTCAGTAGTCGTTCTAAATTCAGGGTCTCGATCTAATGCATCAATAAGATCAAGCAAATCAGTTTTAGCCACGGCTTCACTAACTACCACTAAATTTGTGTGAGCATAATATAAACGCCTGGAAATTTTCTTCGTCGCTTGTCTTGCTGCTTCTGTAAGCGTGTCCCCCGAGCTTTTATATACAGCTATTGGCAGCCCCTGACCTCCACCGACTTGCCCGGCGGATACATTTCCTGGATTTACTATTTGAAAAGAAACATCAAACTTTTCTTTTTTACCTTTATCAATTCCAATCCCCATTACAAAGGCCAAATCGGTTAACTCCTTTTGATTCCAGCACGCGGTTAAAGAAGGTAAAAGAAAAAGCACACATATAGACAGCAACAAATATCGTTTCATCAGGACTCACCTTGCGATGACTGGTCTTCGTCCTGCGTTGGCGGAGCCGGTTTTTGATTTTCTCCCGCTCGGGCCATATTTTCCTTACTGATAAACATCGGTCTATTTTTCATTGCCCAAATCGGAAAACGAATGAACACATCCTGCTGATTTCTTATATTAAAAGGAGCGATCGGCATCATGTAGGGAATGCCAAAAGACCTTAGAGAGCATAAATGGATGGTCATAAACATCAGACCCAGCATAATTCCATAAAACCCTAAAATAGTGGCAAGGCCCATCATTATAAAGCGAATTAATCTTGCAGCAATGGCCATTGTAAAAACGGGCGTCGAAAAATTGGCAATGGCTGTGATAGAAACGACGATGACCATTACTGGTGATACAAAACCTGCCTGAACGGCTGCTTGCCCTATTACAAGCGCTCCAACGATGGAAACTGCTTGACCGACTGCCCGTGGAAGTCTTAACCCTGCCTCCCTTAATATTTCAAAGGTAACCTCCATAATTAATGCTTCAAAAAAGGCCGGAAAAGGGACATTTTCTCTCTGTGCTGCAATCGCGATGGCCATGGTAGTTGGAATCATTTCCTGATGAAAGGTAGTTCCAGCTATGTATGCTGCTGGTCCAATTAAAGCGATAAAAAAGGATAAAATTCGTAAAATCCGAAGGCTTGTGGATATATCAAAACGAGCATAATAATCATCTGGTGCTTGGAAAAATTGTATAAATAAAGCTGGTACTGTGACTACAAAGGGTGTCCCATCCACTACAAGGGCAATTCTCCCTTCAAGCAATTGTGAAGAAATAACATCTGGCCTTTCAGAATGATGAGTGGTCGGAAACGGTGTCCAGGTTTGGTCTTCAAATAATTGTTCAATATAACCTGAAGCTTGAACCGCATCAATATTAATGCGATTTAGCCTTTCTTTTACTTCTCCAATAATTTTCTCATTAGCAATTCCCTTTATATACATGATGGCGATATCGGTTTGCGTTACAGTACCCAGCTTCATCGATTCAATCCATAAATTTGGACTTTTTATCCGCCGTCTAATTAGTGCTGTGTTTGTTCGAAGTGTTTCCGTAAACGAATCCTTCGGCCCTTGAATCGATAATTGGGTTGAAGGTTCGGTGATGGCACGTTTCTCCCATCCCTTGGTTTCCACACTAATGGCTTTATTGTAGCCATCTAAAAAAAAGATGGTATTCCCAACCAAGATGGCATCATGTACTTCGTTCCAATTCGTGATCGATTCGACGTTTCCCAGACCAGCTGCGAAGTCAATCATTTGTTGGAAACAGTCGGTAACCATCTCTCTCACTTCTTCTGTCACCGTTTCCATAAAAAAATCATTGATCATACTATTACTGGCTAGGCCATCAATGTAAACGGCGCTCCCCCTGCTGCCGCAAAATTTAAACTCGCGGTATGAAACATCGGTACTGTTACCATATTCTTCTTTTATTTTCGCAATATTATCTTGGTAGTCCCTATGGATTGGCAATTCGTCCGGTTTACCAGGATCCTGCATTTGCCTGAAATTATCGTTCTGTCTCTTTTTTTGCTTATTTTTCAAAATATTAGACAAAATCGACACATAATCTCCGCCTAACTCAATGAAGTTTCAATTTTCTTATTACCAATAATGGATAGATTCCCCAAAGTGTTATATTTTATCCAAGGATAATTCCATTCCGAAGTAGAAATATAATAACAACACATAAAAATGGGTGAGGATTATGAAAATAATATTGGTCACTGGTTTATTAGCGGCTTTTTTATTAACCTTAATTATTTCAATCGATTTGATAATGGGAGTAAGATTATCTGGGGTGATTTGGAAAGCAACAAATCCTTTTAGAGTAATGGAACCGGCGGAATATATCATATTAATACTATTTATCCTCTTCTTTTTTATTGATTCGATTGGATCTTATTTAAATAAGAAACGGCAAAACAACCCTCCTTCAAACTCATAAAGAAGAAAGCCCGCTTTCAATCAAAGCGAGCTCTCTTCTTTTTTATTTTCATGAATATTTGTTGGAGATTTCCGTTTGAAAACACGGAGGAAAACTTTAACTCTATTTTTCCAAATGCTTTTCCTTTCGTGATTTGGCCCATAAACATAGCGATTCCACAGATAATAGATTATTTCCTCAATGATAAGAAATAGACAGCAAAATAAAGCAAAGATACCAGCCCAGTACCACATTCCATGGACCCCCTTCTCAAATAGTCCTTACATTCTATTTGAAAAAATCTATCTATTCTTTATTTTACCAGAATAATGGAAAAATGTGGAGGAATAAAGTTTACACTGTTTTTTCCAATGTGGATATTTTTGCTTTGATATACGACCTGTTTCCAGCGGTAAAGAAAATAATACTTCCCAGTGTGAGGATTGAAATAATCCAAAACATGAATTGTCCGTGGAGATGACTGAGGAGAAATCCACCAAATATGGGACCCAGGAAATTCCCTATTTTCCGGAATTGGCCCGCCCCAAAATAAGTTCCACGTAATTGCTCCGGTGCTAATTTGTCCATCATCATACTGTTAGAAGGGAAAATTAATATTTCACCGATTGTTAGGAGGACCATTGAAATTATGGCACTCACCCAGCCATTGATGAAACTAAAGCCGAGTAACCCAGCCGCGATAAATAATGAACCTCCAGCCATCGCCTGCATTAAGCTAAATTTTTCAGCAAAATGGCTGATTGGCATCTGCAAGCATACCACCATCACAGCATTAATGGTAAGCAAAACGGAAAAAATGGTTACGCCGTTTTCCACTGTCCCTTCCAGGAATTGCGGCAAATTGGAGTCTATTTGGACATAGCCGATGTTTATTAAAATGATCCCAAATAAAAGGTATCTCAACGCTTTATCGGTCTTGATGATTTTGAATGCATCCACAAAAGATACTACTTTTTTCGTTTCTGATTGTTTCGTAATAATGAGTTTTTTCATTAAAATAAAAAGAACTATTCCATATGCAAAGTAGGTTGAACCAGTAATGGCGAAAGATAGCTTTGCTGAGTGATTCGCCAAATAGGCACCTAAAAGCGGCCCAACTGATGCTCCAATGTTCATGGCGGTATACCTTAAGGAGTACACCTTCATCCTAATTTTCTTGTCTGTCAAATCGGCCATAAGTGCTTGTGATGTAGGTTCAAAAAAGGAAGTACATAAGCCATTAATGGCGTTTAATAGAATGAACCATCCCTGACTATTGGCTACTGTAAACCCATAATAGACAAATGCTAACACAAACAAAGCGGTGAGCATTATCGGCCTTCTGCCAAACCGGTCTGATAAATGGCCCCCGATAAATCCTCCCACTGTGGCCATTAATGGACTCATACCGACCGTTAAACCGATGATAATCGGAGAAAGATCGATATGCCGTGATAAATAAATCGATAAAAAGGGCAAGGTCATATAGGCAGAGCCTCTGGTTAAAACGGTACCAATTAATAATACCCAGACAATTGGGTGGAATTGTCCAATATAGTTTTTCACTTTGTTCATATGTATAGCCTCGCAATTTATTTTATACTTAATTAGTAAACTATGTTAGACGCTAATTGTAAAGAATTTTCCTAATTTTTATGGTCATCAAAAAAGTCAGAACCGCATGGGCACTGACTTTTTTGTTAAACATAGTTGTTGATTTGCGCTCCAGGAGCTTCGCTTTCCGCGGGCGTGCCTGGGAGCCTCCTCGGCGCTTTAGCGCCTGCGGGGTCTCCCCTGCCCCGTACTCCCGCAGGAGTCTTCG
>NZ_JBITPF010000033.1:0-10400 GCF_050468025.1 Neobacillus sp. NRS-1170
CGGGGTCTCCCCTGCCCCGTACTCCCGCAGGAGTCTTCGCGCCTTCCGCTCCAATCAACCGTGTTAAAGTTCAACAATGGCATTCAACTCAGCCTAATAAAAAAACATTCCCATTATTCGGCGGTTTTATGGTTTACATACCACTGTTCTATCAATGCGGCTGTTAATCGCCCGGTATTAATCAGGTTTTCAATGCTGATACATTCCCTGAAGGAATGGATATTTTGGAATCCCAGTCCAAGCGTCAAACAAGTTAGTCCATGTTCATTTAACACATTCGTATCGGCACCGCCCAATGTTTCTGTTAAATACGGCTTCACGTTTATAATTTGAGCCGCAGCTTCCACTGTTTTTACTAAAATATCATCCTCTGGAATATCAAAACCGAGGTACTTTTTCTCAATCCTCACGTCCACTTTTCCGCCCTTTTTCTCGGCGGCCTGCTTCATGACTTCCTCCATATGCTTTAGCTGGGCATCTAATTTTTCCTTTGAAAAACTCCTCACCTCACCAGCAATGGTGACACTGCCCGGAATGATTGATGTCAGCTCACCGCCTTTGATAATCCCGATATTGGCAAGTGTCTCCTCATCAATCGCGCCAAGCTTCATATTCACTAGTCCTTCGGCAGCAAGAAGAAACGCGCTGTTGCCCTCTTCGGCATTGAGGGCGATATGGGCAGCATTTCCTTGTATCTCCATCCAAATCCGGCTGCTGTACGGCCCTTTTAAAATAATCTGGCCGACATCGCCGCTGCTGTCAAAAATATAGCCGATTTTGCTTTTTGCCTTGCTGTAGTCCATATATGCGGCACCAACTAGGCCTGGCTGTTCATTGACCGTTAAAATGAATTCAATCGGTCCATGCGGGACCCCGCTGTCGATAATGGCGCGGATCGCTTCCAAATAAGCCGCCAATGCCGCCCTGTCATCGGCTCCGAGTATGGTCGTGCCATCTGAATGAATGACGCCTTCTTTAATGACTGGCTTCAATCCTTCGGTTGGCAGTACCGTGTCCATATGCGTTGAGAAAAATAAGGGAGGAATCGACGGATCCGTTCCTTCCCTCCAGGCGATTAAGTTCCCAACTTCGCCATCGAAATTTTTGTGCGCCTCATCAAACTCCAAGGTAAAACCTAGCTCCGGCAGTGCCTTTTTCAAATATTCGGCCACAAGACTTTCTTTTGTGCTCGGGCCATTTATTTTGGCCAGCTCCAAAAATAATTCCTGCAGGCGGTCCGCATTAATATAGTCAGCGGCTTTTGCTGCTTGATTCGTTCTCATTCAGGGTCCCTCCTTATATAATTAGCGGCTGACGACAATCTTTCCGTTCTTAATCACTGTTTCCACAATGTTCGTCCCTAGCTCGTAAGCGATATGCTTATAGGTTGGGACATCCCAAATCTGCAAATCTGCTAATTTCCCTTCTTCTATGACGCCCCTATCATCAAGGTCAAGCGCCTTTGCGCCTCCATAGGTGGCAGCTTTGATCGCTTCTTCCACAGAGAACTGATAAAGCCGGCAGGCAAGGTTAATCACAAATTGCATCGATTCGGTATAGCAGGCGGGGCATAAATCCGTTGCCAAGGCGATGTTCATGCCAAGGTCGAGCATTCTTCGTGCTGCGAACGGACGCTTATGAGCGACCGCAAAATCCAGGGCCGGCATTAACACCCCGGTAACTTTTGCTTCTGCGAGCTTTTCCATTACTTCAACAGGCGTGTAATTCAAATGGTCAATCGACACCATTTTCATTTCGGCTGCGAGGTCCGATCCGCCAATATAGGAATAGGCATCGGCATGAATTTTTGGTTTCATTCCATACTGGAGCCCGGCTTTCAGGATGATTTCTGATTCCTCTGCGGTAAAATAGCCTTCATCACACCAAACATCGCAAAATTCCGCCAGTCCCCGTTCCCCTACCTGCGGAATCATCTCGTTGACGATTTTAAAAAGATATTCAGCTTTCGTTAAATTTTCCGGAAATCCATGGGCACCTAAAAATGTATTAAGTACATCGATTGGTGTTTCTTTATCCAGCCTTCTGCCGACCTCTAAAATTTTGATTTCACTCTCGGTCGTCAAGCCATAGCCGCTCTTGCTTTCGACTGTGGTTATCCCATACTCCAGCATGTTCATCAGCCGTTTTTTCGATTGTTCAAACAGCTCTTCAGACGGTCGATTTCTCGTTAATTTAACAGTTCGGTTCGGTCCGGCAGAAATCCCGAGCTTTTTGGGGTCGAGCCCCGCCACCTTTGCTGCGTACTCTTCTACTCTAGTACCATAAAAAACTAAATGGGTGTGGGAATCTATGAAACCGGGGGCGACAACCTTTCCTTTAGCATCGATGACGGAAGAATGCTCTGTTATGAAGTCCTGCTTTATTTCCTCTTCCGTGCCGACAGCAGCAATTTTTCCATCCTTTACGGCAATCCAGGCATTTTGGAGGACGCAAATATCACTCATGCCTTCGCCCAAGCAGGTGATAACTTCGGAGGCATTGGTAATCAATAAATCTATTTTTGTTTTTAACTTTGTTTCAGACATTCTTTTTTAGAACCTCCAATCTTTATGTAAATCTAAAAAATTACACCTTATCAGCGGATTTTTTGGTTTTATCAGCGAATCTGGAGCATTTATCAGCGAATTCCAGAGTTTTATCAGCGAATCAAAACTGAGTAATAAAGAATAGTAGAGATCAATCCGGGATCTCTACTATCCAGTTTTTATTTCAAGTTTTATGCCTTTACGTTTTCCTTTTCTAAATCCTTAGGACCAAATGTTGCTTTTGGTGACCACCATAATGGCACCTTGATACTTTCGTTCGTAAGTTTTCCTTTACCATTTGCTACATCGCGGGCCGTTTCATAGCCGGCTTGGGCATGGCGGATAACGCCGATCCCGGAGTCAACGGTCATTGCCACTTCTAGTCTCATATCCGATTCTGCTGTACCATCGGCAACCATCGTAACACCGGTGTGAACTGCTTCCCCCATCGAATAGTTTGCTTGAAGGGCAATCAAATCACACATTCCGACTGCATTTAATAGACCGTTCAATACCGGCCAGTCAGAGATTAAATCGCCGCCGTCCTTCATATTTTCAGATTCAAAGGTTGGGTTCACGATTGAACCGGAGTCTAAGTTATCGCGGGAAAAAGCAACCGGTCCGGCAAGCTCGCCCTTTCGAATCATATCATTTACTTTTAACGCGAACTTCTTCCGCTGGCCAAAGCCCATGTAACAAATACGTGCTGGCAAGGCTTCGATTGGAATATGTTCTTTGGCAAGCTTGATCCAGCGGGTTACGAGTAGGTCATCACTGAATTCTTCTAAAATCATATCGTCAATTTTTCTTAAATCCTCTGCTTCACCGGATAGACATACCCAGCGGAATGGGCCGCGGCCTTCACAGAAGAGCGGACGGATGTATTCAGCAACGAAGCCTGGCAAACGCTTTGCTTCCTTCGCATCCATGCCGGCATCGATACATTCCTTGCGGATACTTGTACCGTATTCAAAGGATTTCACCCCTAAGTCTAAAAACTTAATGAGCGCTTTTAGCTCGCGTACCATCGTTTCACGTGCTTTTTCTAAATAAAGCTCACGGTTATTATCACGAAGCTCCTCTGCTTCTTGAACAGTGTAACCAGCTGGCAGGTAAGAGATTGGGTCATGGGCTGGTGTCATCGATGTGGCGATGTCTGGCAGGAACCCTTTTTGAATGACTTCTTCAAAAATATCAGCTGCGTTACCAACAACAGCAATCCCTAATGGTTTTCCCGCTGCCGCATATTCCTTCGACAAGGCGATCGCCTCATCCAAGGAATCTACTAAAACATCAATAAATTTCTTTTCAATACGGCGCTTTATGATTTCGACATTTGAATCACAAAGAATGGCGACACCGCCATGCATCGTCATCGCTCTTGTTTGGTTGCCTCCCATACCGCCTGCCCCAGCCGTTAACAGGATTTTCCCAACCAGGGAATCGTCATAATGTAAGCGGGCAATCGCTGATAGGGTTTCAAATGTACCTTGGATAACACCTTGGGTACCAATGTATTCCCATGGAGCCGCTGTATAATTGGCATACATCGTTAAGTTTTTATCTTGAAGATCATAGAATGTCGGCCAGTCTGCCTTCATGATGTTCGTCGTTGCCATGACAACGGTCGGCGCATATTTATGAGTTTTGAAGACGGCTACAGGCATCCCGGATTGGACAACCAGTGTCTCATCATCTTCCAGTTCCTTTAACGATTTTACGATGGCGTGGTAGGACTCCCAGTTACGGGCCGCTTTTCCGATCCCGCCATAAATGACGAGTTCTTCCGGCTTTTCAGCGTTCTCCATATTGTTTTCAAGCATCCGCAAGATGGCCTCTTGTCTCCAGCCCTTACAGCGAAGTTCCGGTCCTCTCTGTGCTTTAACGGAATATAAGATTTCTGGTTTTGACATAAATAAATTCCTCCTAGATTAGATGGTGTACTCGTATTTTTATATTGCAAGTACCGTGCCAAGATGGAAGATTCGTGCTTTTTCTTTAAAAATCGCGCTACTAACCTATTAAATTATGCTTAGCATATCAAAAAGGCCGCAGATAGTTTTTGCAGAGTTTACGGGGGTAAAGTCGATTAAAGCCTCAACATTGAAAACGTTTGCATTCTTTACTAGTGCAGATAAAATTTGCATGCAGATTATTTTAAACATTCATAATAAATGTTATATTTTGAAATATAGTCAGATACTTTTAAAGGGGGCTTTGGTATGAGTAATGCCGCATCAATCGGTTCACTGATTAGAAGCTTTGTAGAAGGAGTCATTGTCTTAAATGGCAACTGCGAAATTTTATGGCATGATGTAAATGAGGACCTCCAATTAAATCTTCCCATTGGAAGCAATATCTTTGATTTACTTCCAAATAAGGGAGAACTTTTAGTAGAAAATGACATCTATCAAGTTATAGTAAAGGATAAGAAGCTGGCAGTAGAGGTAAAAAAATTCTATATGGACCAAGATTATCTGATTCTCTGTATAGAAGATACAACCAATATAACAAACAACCAAAAAGCAAGGCTGTATTGTCTAGAAAAAATTATCGAATCACTGAATGAAGGGGTAATGATGAGTGACCACGATGGAAAAATTGTCTTGTACAACGGGACTCAGGAAAAATTAGAAGGTCTGGACAGCCGGGAGATTCTCGGGAAACCCCTGTGGGAAGCCTATAATTATAACCCGCAATATTCTGAGCACAAGCATACATTTAAAACCGGCAAACCGATCTTCTCCAGATATCGGGCTCACTCTACAATCAATGGGGTACCAAAGTATGTGAATTACAGTACTTATCCGATTCAAAAGAATGGGGAAACGATTGCTGTTTTTTCGATTAGTACGAATGAATCCAAACTCAAGAATTTGCTTCATGAAACGATTGAGCTTCGGAGGCAGGTCGTTCAATCGGATTCAACTAATCGCCCATTAAAAAACGGGACAACCTTTTCCTTTGATGATATTAAAGGAAAAAGCATTGCCTTAAAAAATCTCATTCTTGAGGCGCAAAATATTGCCATACATAATACCGACGTGCTAATCGTTGGGGAAACGGGAACAGGAAAAGAATTATTTGCTCAGAGTATCCATAATCACAGCCCAAGAGCAGAAAATCCATTTGTCGCAATAAACTGTGCGGCGATACCGGAAACTCTTTTAGAAAGCACGTTATTTGGGACAGTGAAGGGGGCATTTACCGGGGCAGCCAATCAGGTAGGGCTGTTTGAATATGCCAAGAACGGGACACTTTTCCTCGATGAAATTAACTCTATGCCGCTGACGCTGCAATCGAAATTAATCCGTGTTCTTCAGGAACGATTAGTTCGAAGAGTGGGGTCAAATGAAGTGACCCCTGTGGAGTGTACCGTAATCAGTGCATCAAACGAGGATCCGGAAAGGTTAATTGAGGAAGGAAAAATGCGCCTCGACTTATTTTACAGACTCGCACATACAAGCCTATATATTACTTCTATAAGGGAGCGCACAGAGGATATTCATTTTTTCATTCATTTTTTCCTCGATAAGTACCGGCGGAAATTTAATAAAGAGGTTCCGAATCTCTCAACTGAGCTTCTCTCGATTCTTCTTCAATATCATTGGCCCGGGAACACAAGAGAGCTCGAGCATTTAATCGAAAATTTAATCATTCGGGCTTCTGAAAATGATGCGGCGATCCATGTTGACCATCTGCCGGCATTTATGAAGAAGAAATTACTGGTGACTAAATCAGGGAAGGTCGAAAAGGAAAAGGAGTTGAAGAAGAATCCGTTTAAATCGATCTTCTCCAATTCACAAGAGCACTATATCCAAAAAACGTTAGATGAAGCGGATTGGAATATCTCACAAGCAGCCAAAACCCTTGGAATCACCCGGCAAAGCCTGCAGTATCATATTAAAAAACATGGTCTGGTTAAGCCAAGCAGCGGCATCTAAACGTATAGGAGGTAGATACCTCCTATTTTTTTATGAGGTTTCAACTAAAAAGGGCTGGTATTCTGTCCCCTGGCCCACTCCAACATACTTCAATCCTTTATCCTCCATGTATCTTTTTTGATAAAGGTTTCTTAAATCAAAGAAAAGCGGTTTTTTGAGGAGTGATTTGACTTTTTCTATATTAAGATTTCGAAATTGTTTCCACTCGGTGATAATGATTAAGGCATCACTATCCTTCATTGTTTCATATTCATCGTTGCAATAAACAATTCTGTCATTTAAATGCTCTAATCTCCATTTTGCCTCTTTGTAGGCAATGGGATCGTAGATTTTAAATTTTGCTCCTTTTTTGGCAAGTTCATTAAGAATGGTAATTGAAGGAGCCTCTCTCATATCGTCAGTATTAGGTTTAAAGGATAAACCCAATACGGCGAGCTGCTTATCCTGCAAATCTCCCATTTCATCACTGATTTTACGTGCCATTAATATTTTTTGATTTTCATTTGCTTTAATCGTTTGCTCAATTAATGTAAGGGGAGCTTCCATTTGCTTTCCCACTTCTGCTATCGCCCGCGTGTCCTTTGGAAAGCAACTTCCGCCATACCCTGGACCAGGATGTAAAAACTCCGGACCTATTCTCCCATCCTTCCCCATTCCATTTGCTACATCCTGAACATTTGCCCCTACCTTTTCGCAAAGATGGGCTATTTCATTCATAAAAGTTACCTTCATCGCAAGAAAAGCATTTGAAGCATACTTAATCATTTCAGCTGTTTCCATATCGGTTACGACATATTGGGACTCATCTAAAAATAATACTCGATACACTTGTTTGATTATATCCACGGCCCTCGTCGTTTGAGATCCGATAATAACTCGATCTGGATGTAAGAAATCATCGATGGCAGAGCCTTCTCTTAAAAATTCCGGATTTGCCAGTATATCAAAATCGTATGAAACACCTCTATGGCTAAGTTCTTCTAAAATCCATCCTTTAATCTTTTGGGCAGTGCCAATTGGTACGGTACTTTTATTAACGATTACTTTGTAACCATCCATATGCCTTCCAATTTCCCTGACTGCCGCTTCGATAAATTGTAAATCCGCACTGCCGTCTACAGTTGGCGGAGTACCAACTGCAATCATAATCACATCGCATTCGGATAACGCGTTTTTTAGATCAGTGGTAAATACTAAACGTTTGGCACAAATATTACGTTCTACTATCAATTCAAGCCCCGGTTCATAAATAGGAACGATACCTTCTTTTAACCCGCTAATTTTTTCGCTATTGTTATCTACACAAGTAACATCTAATCCTAAATCTGCAAGAACAGCACCGGTAACTAAGCCAACATATCCAGTACCAATCACCGCAATTTTATTTATCACCAGAACTTCTCACCCCTTGTTCATCTATTATAGCATGCAAAAAAATTATTAAATTCCTGCTAAAATATCCATTCGAGATTGATTTCCAAAACTACCATACCAGATTATCTGTTCCTACTATGCAGGTAATTTATAGAAAACGAAAGGGAATCAATGTTAATTAGACATTGATTCCCTTAATAGATGAATGGTTCCCTTCCTTTTATCTAAGGCTAGCTGCGATTACCTACATTTGCAGCTAAGATATGTGCAAGATGATGCTTACCATGCCATGAATAAATACCAATATTTTTTCCTACAGTCACTTCTCCTGACTCTGGATGGATAAACTTCTTTTCTAGATCATCAGGACTTAACTTTCGCAGCAGATGGACCCAACGGCAGTGTAAAGCATCCAGCAGCGAAAGTGAAATATCAACCGGCAAGCTGGAATCGGGCAGCTCAGCCCATTTGCCTTCTTCATAAGGCTTGATGACAGGAGTTTTCTCTGTAAGAGCTAATTTAAAACGAATATAGGCATTCATATGACTATCCGCAAGGTGATGGACTACCTGCCGGACTGTCCACCCTCCAGAACGATAAGGTGTATCTAGTTGTCTATCATTTAAGCCACTTACCGCGTCCCGTAACAATCCAGGTAATGCTTCAATCTCATTGATCCAGCCCTCCACAACAGCGGGCGTAATCTCACCATCATACTGAAATTTCCCAATTGGGTATCTCTCGTCCATTTCCATTCCTCCTCCAAAAAAAGGACCACTCATTTATCAGAGCAGTCCAAAAGTGCGTAAAGGTGGGCATCACCCTTATTTGAACTTATTATTGCTGATGAGTATTTAGTATTACAAATGGCAATTAAATTTTTAAACTAATACTCATGAAATAAAAGCGAAAAGGAATGTCGATTATTCAAACAGCTTAATAAACTCTCCATACCCTTCCTCCAGGAGTTTATCCTTTGGCACAAATCGGAGGGCTGCTGAATTAATGCAGTACCGTGCACGGTCGGGGCCTGGTCCATCATCGAATACGTGGCCGAGATGGGAATCCGAGGTTTTTCCTCGGACCTCGATTCTCCTCATTCCATGCGAGGTATCAAAACGCTCTTCAATTTCCATCCGGCGAAGCGGCTTTGTAAAGCTCGGCCAACCACAGCCTGCATCATATTTATCAGTTGAACTGAACAGAGGCTCTCCCGAAATAATATCGACATAAATGCCCTCATCCGTATGGTTCCAGTATTCATTTTGGAACGGCGGCTCTGTTTTGTTATTCCTGGTAACCTCAAACTGAAGCGGCGTCAGTTCCTTTCGTAATTCTTCATCACTTTTGCGCTTTTTCCAGTTTTCTCGAATGAAGCGCGCCCGCCCGGAACCTTCCCGATAGTGATTATAGTGAAAAGGCATTTTTTTATAATAATATTGATGCTTTTCCTCTGCCTTATAAAAAGGGCCTGCAGGGAGGATTTCGGTTACAATTGGCCGATTAAAACGTCCGCTTCCGGCAAGCTCCCTTTTTGATGTTTCCGCCATCTCATGCTGGGCTTCATTATGATAAAAAATCGCAGTCCGATACGAAAGACCCCGGTCATTGAACTGACCGCCTGCATCCGTTGGATCGATTTGCTGCCAAAACAGCTCTAGTAATTTTTCATAGGGAAAGACTTCGGGATCAAAGGTAATTTGAACTACCTCATAATGACCGGTTGTATCAGAACATACTTCCTCATAAGTAGGGTTTTCAGTATGGCCGCCTGTGTAGCCAGAGATTACTTCTTGAATCCCAGGCTGTTCGTCGAATGGCGATACCATGCACCAGAAACAGCCACCTGCAAATGTTGCTTTTTCCATGGGGGGATCAACTCCTTATTCATTCTGATTATTACCTTTAGAATAAACAAAATGCAATAAAAAAAGAAACCGAAGGAAAGATCCATCGGTTTCTTTGAATAATAGATTATTCTTTTGTAGAAGCATCAACAGTAGTATCTTCTGTTACTGCCTCTTCAGAAACTTTAGCTCCAGCTAAAACAGCAGAATTTGTTGCTGCATTTTCTCTTGCATTTTGGCTTGCTTTTACACTAGCTTGAGCTTTTGCTTTGTTTGCTGCAGATTTGTTTACTTTTGTAGCTTCTTCAGTTACTGCTTCTGCTTCTTCTGTTGCAGTTTCTTCAGTTACTGCTTCTGTTGCTTCTTCTCCAGCTTCTTCAGTTACTGCTTCTGTTGCTTCTTTGCCAGCTTCTTCAGTTACTGCTTCTGTTGCTTCTTCTCCAGCTTCCTCAGTTACTGCTTCTGTTGCTTCTTCTCCAGCTTCTTCAGTTACTGCTTCTGTTGCTTCTTTGCCAGCTTCTTCAGTTACTGCTTCTGTTGTTTCTTTGCCAGCTTCTTCAGTTACTGCTTCTGTTGCTTCTTCCCCAGCTTGTTCGTTTTCAGTTACTGCTTTTGCAGCTTCATTGGCAATTACTACAGCTGAGTTCTTTGATGCATTTTCTAAAGCAGTTTTACTTGCATGAGTTGCT
>NZ_JBITPF010000034.1:0-593 GCF_050468025.1 Neobacillus sp. NRS-1170
CGTACTGGTAATGTTTCTGCCGGGACTTCTGCATTTGCTATGGTTGTACTGGAAAAAGATTTGTCCAAAGTACATCCTGAAGTTGATCTTGTAACTACACCTGCAGGAAATTTAGTAGCAATGGCTCACTCTAATAATTGTTCTTCAGATATAAATGCATGGGTTGGATTATTCGAAGAATTTTCCAAAGTGATGGGGCTTAATGTGGATAAAAATAAGTTATATGAGACTTTATTTAAGGCGGCCCTACAAGGAGAATTGGATGGCGGTGGCCTACTATCCTATGGCTATCTTTCCGGTGAGCACATGACTCATTTTGAAGAAGGTCGCCCGTTGTTTGTTCGTTCTTTGGGCAGTAATTTCAATCTAGCTAATTTCATGCGAGTTCATTTGTTTTCAGCATTTAGCGCAATGAAGATAGGTATGGACATTCTACTAAACGAAGAAAAAGTCAAGCTTGATGAAATTTTAGCTCATGGTGGAATGTTTAATACAGGAGGTGTAGCACAAACTATTTTGGCTGCAGCCCTTAATGTTCCTGTTTCTGTTATGGATACAGCAGGAGAAGGTGGTGCATGGGGAATCGCCTTGCT
>NZ_JBITPF010000035.1:0-74615 GCF_050468025.1 Neobacillus sp. NRS-1170
TAAATATAGCTATTTTCGCACAGATTGTTATTTTCGAATAAGTTTATCACCCGTATACCTAGAAATTAGTAAATGAACCTTATTACGTTCCAAATCCAACAAAATTTATGAAAAGAGCCATAAATATATAACCCTTTATATTACGACAGGAGATGGAGTTCTCCTGTCGTGTTTTTTTCTAAAATAGAGATTTTGTATAATAAAGAAGTTCCTGCAACTATATTTGATATGTTGCCAAATACACTATGCTTACGTTTTAGAAGCAACTCTTGCGCACGACCCTTCCGCTTGCGGCGAATTATTCCTGTTTGAGAGGCGAGAGATAATAAAAATGGAATAGAAAATGTCACTTAACTAAGCATGCATTAGTTGAAGAAAAAACAATTATAGGTGAGATTTTGATGAATTCTTATATTAGTTAATTGAGGGAAAATTCACAATTCTAAGTAAAGTTTGTTTATCCTTTATACAAAGTAAACAGCTTTCCTATTATCAAATTCACTGAAAATTAACCGAAAGTTAAGTATTATTAAGGATAATTCAACGATGAAGTTCTCATAATTCGTTGACAACGTTTACACGCGTATATAAACTTAGTTTAAAGGTTAAACAAAGAAATGGTTTTGCGATATAACTTTAAATGAAGATTCGGAATTAAAAAGGACTACCAGGAGGGATATATTGTGAAAGTCAACAAGCAATATCGATTATCTTATACAGCCAAGGCTCAAGAAATAGTCGACAAGATGTCATTAGAAGAAAAAGTTTTTTTAATGAGCGGGAATATCACGAATGAAGAATTAGTTAAAGGTGCTAAAGAACATCATTACAATTATAAACCATATCCAGCAGGTGGAAATAAACGCTTTGGGGTACCTGCAATGAAATTTGTTGATGGACCACGCGGTGCTGTTAGTGGAAATAGCAGCACTTGCTTTCCGGTTTCAATGGCAAGAGGAGCGACCTTTGATAAAGATCTTGAAGAACGTATTGGAAATGCGATTGGTAAAGAAGTTAGAGCACATGGTGGAAATTATTTCGGCGGGGTATGTATTAACCTTCCTCGGAATCCTGGCTGGGGAAGAAGTCAAGAGGTTTATGGTGAAGATTCCTTCCATTTGGGTGTAATGGGGTCTGCTTTGGTTAAAGGAGTTCAAGAAGAAAATGTTATTGCTTGCCTGAAACACTATGCGTTTAATAGTATGGAAAACTCACGTTTTAAAGTGAATGTGAAAGCAACTGATAAACGTACTGAACGTGAAGTATACTTAGCTCATTTTGAAGATTGTGTCAAGGCAGGCGCCGCAAGTATCATGAGCTCTTACAACGCATATGAAGGTACTCCTTGTGGACATCATGATTATTTGTTAAATGAGGTCTTAAAAAAAGAGTGGGACTTTGATGGCTTTGTTTCTAGTGACTTTGTTTTGGGTGTTAAAGACACAGTTGATGCAGCGAATGGCGGTCAAGATGTTGAAATGTGTACCACTATGTTTTTCGGTGATAAATTAGTTCAAGCTGTTCAAGAAGGAAAAGTTAGTGAGGATAAAATTAATGAAGCTGCATTAAGAATTGTTCGTACGTTACTGGCATTTACGGAAGCAGATGATAAAGAATACAGTGAAGATTTGATTGGCAGCAAAGAACATATAGCATTAGCTCTTGAGGCAGCACATAAAGCAATGACATTGATAAAGAATGATAAAAATGTGTTGCCATTCTCTAAAGAAAAGAGTAAAAAAGTTGCGGTTATTGGAAAACTGGCGAATCAAGCAAATATTGGGGACCACGGATCAAGTCGTGTGCGTTCAGAATATGTGATAACCCCACTTCAAGGAATTCAAAAAGTTATGCCAAATGCGGAAATTGTTTTTGAAGAGGGTTCAGATTTAGATAAAGCTAAAGAAGTGGCGAAAGCTGCAGATGCTGTAGTGTTTGTTGTTGGATTTAACCATAATGACGAAGGTGAGTACGTTAAATTGGATGATCATCCTGATCCTGAGATTTCAGCAATTGGTGCAGAGTCAGATACTTGGGGTGGAGACCGTATACAATCACTAGGTTTGCATCCAGATGAAGTCGATTTAATTAAGGCAGTTGGTCCAATTAACCAAAATTCTGCTGTTGTTTTAATCGGTGGAAACATGATTATGCTTGAAGATTGGAAAGATGAAGTATCTTCGATCTTAATGGCTTATTATCCAGGTATGGAAGGCGGGACGGCAATTGCTGAAACCCTATTTGGTGATGTAAACCCAGGTGGAAAATTACCATTCGTAGTTCCGACTAAAGAAGAACATCTTCCACAAATTGATTGGGAAGCCAAAGAAATTACTTATGATTACTATCATGGCTATGCCAAATTAGATAAAGATGGAATCGAACCATCCTTACCATATGGCTTCGGTTTATCTTACACAACATTTAATTTATCAAATGCGACCTTTGATGTCATTGAAGACAAAGTGGTAGCAACAGTGGATGTTGAAAATACTGGTGACCGTGAAGGTGACGAAGTTGTGCAACTATACATTGGCTTCAGCGATTCTAAAGTTGATCGTCCAATCAAATCATTACGTGGATTTGAACGTGTAACTCTTCAGCCAGGCGAAAAACAAACGGTTAGCGTTTCCTGTCCAATCGAAAAATTAAGATGGTTCAACCCTGACACAAACCAATGGGAACTAGAATTTATGGATTATGAAGTGTATATCGGAAATAGCAGTGCAAGCAAAGATTTAATTAAAGGTAAGGTAAGTGATGGCGCTTAATTAAGCTGAAAGCTGTCAATCGATTGTTTTCCCGATAGCATTTATTTCTGGGTGGGAAGATACCTTGAAAACAGCAGAACAACTAAATGGTATCGGCAAACAGTGTAAAGGTGCGGGACTAGATTGTTATTATCATAACCATGTACATGAGTTTAAGAGAATTGGAGAATCAACTTTATTTGACCTGTTAATAGAAAATACAGATCCTGAGTTTGTGAAATTTGAGCTAGACCTTATTTGGGTGATGAGAGCTGGATATGATCCACTTTCCGTGCTTGAAAAACTAGGGAATCGCTGTGACATGATTCATCAAAAGGATTTAGGGACACATGTTGATCCTGTCAACATTAGTGCTGCACTAAAGGAAAATTACAAAGAAGATACGATGAAACTATATAGAGAAATTGTAAAGTCGAATGATTTTGTCAATCTTGGTACAGGAATCGTGAATTTTGAAGAAACATATAAGAAGCTAAATTTATTAGGAAGTGTCCGCTTTGCCATTGTTGAAAATGAAGGACAGCAGGGAAATAAGTTCACTAATATTGCAAGTGATTTAAAAGTCATGGAGCAATACATTCAATGACTAAAAAAAATTAAGGGTAATGAATAATGCTTTTACAGTTGAAAACATTGAGGACGAAATCAACAGACTGAAGTCTTTTGGAGTAACCTTTGATTCAGAAGAGTACTTTACTCTGTCTAACGGAACGAAGTTAATTTTCTTTAAAGGGCCAGAAGGAGAAAAGCTTGAGCTATTTCAGCCCGGAGTTTAACGATTGATCAAAAGGGGCCCGTTCTTTTTGAACTGCACCACTATCGGGCCATATATGACAGTCTTCAAAAATGCTTGAGACCAGCGTGCCAGGTCTGGTGGGTTCGATTCCTATGCAGTCCCGACAACAAAACTAGGAGGGTGTATTTTATGTCATTTTCAGAAAATACAAGATTAAGCGAATTACTAAAAAGTGAAGCTGCAAAAGCTGTTTTGGAAAAACATTTTCCAGGTTTTACGTCAAATCCTGGATTGGAATTAGCTAAAGGATTTTCTCTTAAAGTGATGTCACATTTTCCACAATTCAACATTACACCTGACCAACTCACAGCATGTGTAAATGACCTGGCAAAAATAGAAGAACAAGGAATAGAGACTATAACCGTTAATAGTGTACAAAATTACAAAAGGGAAGGTTTTAAAAATGCTTTGAGATGGGGTATTATCGGTCCCGGGAGCATTGCAAAACAATTAGCGGAAGCAATAAATGGGACTGAGGGCTCAGAGGTTTACGCAGTTGCATCAAGCTCATTGGACAGGGCAAGGATTTTTTCGGAGAATTTTCATGTTCAAAAAATTTATGGTTCATATGAGGAGTTAGTCGAGGACCCTGCTGTGGATATTGTTTATATAGCTAATCTCCATTCCCAGCATTTTGAATCAGCTAAGCTGGCACTCAATAAAGAAAAAGCAGTGTTATGTGAAAAGCCTCTTACGTTAAATGCAGATCAAGCTGAAGAGTTGATATCCATTGCAAGAGAAAAAAATGTATTTTTAATGGAGGCAATGTGGATGAAATTTAACCCAACTTTAAACAAGCTAAAGGAATTAATAAATGAAGGCAGTATAGGCAGGATGGAAAAAATAGAGGCTGATTTTTCAGTAGAGTTTGCCCCTGATTCATTCCGTAGATTACCTGAGTTCGGAGGAGGTGCCCTTTTGGATCTTGGAATCTATCCAATAACCTTTGCAAATTGGATTACGGGAAGATTCCCGGATACTATCACATCAAATTGTATGCTGACAACAACAGGAGTAGATGGAGTGGTTTCAGTCACATTCCAGTGGAACACTGGAGAGAAGGCAGATTTGAGCTTTGGAATTGATCGCTTTGGAACGATGAGTGCAAAGGTTACAGGGACCGACGGTTATATTGATGTAAATTCCCCCTTTCATGGCGCACAAGTGATTTATCTTCATACTTCTCAGGGTGTGAAGGAAATTTCCATTCCCTTCAGGATAAACGGTTTTGAATATGAGGTAGAAGAGGTCATGCGCTGTCTTGATATGGGGGAGAAAGAAAGTCCTATAATGCCGCTTGAAGAAACCCTTAAAACCATGAAGCTTATGGATGGACTGCGTTCTCAGTGGGGAGTGATTTTTCCAGGTGAAAATGCGATAACTAGTATCAAGCTCTGAGAAAGAGTTTATCCGTGAAGATGTTAAATTGAAAGGAAGCATAAGTTAACTCGACAGATTCGGTCTGTCGGGTTTCTTCTAGTTAAAAGGGTTAGCAGGTTATAAAGAAGCTGTAAATATTGATCGGCCTGAACAGCCCATTTTCAGTTTATAGGTGAGTGAAAAATAATCCCCACCTGTTAAACTGAAGTGAACTCAAAAAGTTAGACTATAATATTATGCAGCAATCAAGGATTGAACTCTGTATGGCATAGGGCTCAATCCTTTTAGTTTTGCTTTGATTCGTGTGTGATTGTTGATCCGAGTTTAAATTAACTACCATCCCTTAATTGTTGCTTAATCCTCTATTTAGTAAGTATCAATATATATTAACCTCATATTTGTATTATACTGGTCAGGGGATAACGCGACTATTTATCCAAATTTACTATAAATGGATGCAGATAAAGGGGTAGAAGAAATGAAAGCATGGTTGTTTGAAAATGTGGGAGAAAAAATGAAGCAGGTTGACCAGCCTAATCCGAAAGCTAAACCCGGCTGGGTTGTCATCAATGTTGGGGCTGCCGGAATGTGTCATTCGGACGTTGGAATAGTGGATGGTACAATGAGTTATGCTCTTGACCATAGACCCATAGTGCTTGGTCACGAAGTTGCTGCTACTGTTGCAGAGATAGGTGAAGGTGTCATCGGATTTAAGGTCGGCGACCGAGTTGGTGTTTCTCTTAGAGAAGGTCATGATGAGGATGATGTCGGATTAGGTGCCGGGACCGCAAAAGGCCCATGTGGCGGCAGCGCACCTGGTCTTCATGTAGACGGAGGTTACGCAGAGCAAATGTTGGTTCGCGCATCCCCGTCTTATTCCGCTTCCAGATAGTGTATCATTCGAGATGGGAGCCGTTGCTACAGACGCTATTACCACCGCTTACAGTGCGGTTATGACAGCAGGGGAAGTAAAGGCTGGTAATGTAGTAGGCATAATAGGACTCGGTGGTCTGGGCATGAATGGACTTCGTACTGCTGCCTTTGCTGGGACTACAGTATATGGTGTTGATATTAATGAAGAACTATTTGATGAAGCCATCAAAAATGGCGCTGCGGGTTGTTTCAAAGATGTTTCAGAACTTAGCTCTTTGAAACCATCCGTTATTATCGATTTTGCCGGATTTGGCACTACAACAGCCGATGCTATCAAAGCTGTTGCCAAATACGGACGCGTTGTTCAAGTCGGCCTCGGAAAAATTGAGTCTACAATCAGTACAAATCTACTCGTTACTAAAAAAATCCAATTAGTAGGATCGTCGGGCGGGACTCAGGAAGATCTTAAAAGAGTTTACGAATTGATTACCGAAGGAATCTACACGCCGGAGCTCACTGAATTTCCTTTTGACAAATTAGACGAAGTATTGGAACAAGTTGTTTAAAGTGCATAGAATTTCTCTCTAAGATTTAACTGGTGCTTAACGATAGGTAACTAGCATATATTTTACACTATTATCGGCAAAAGTTAAAATAAAGTAAATATTATGAATTTAAATCAATTTGTAATTACAAAATTTCATTTTTGACTATTGTTTTTCATGTTCAAATAGGGCTGCAATTTTTAAGATGTTGGTAAATTTAATTTTTTGTTGCAATAAAAAGGGAGGGAAATTTATGCATTATTTGGATATAGGACAAGGTGACGCATTAGTTTTTATTCATGGATTTACAAGTAACAAAGAATCCTGGACGTGCCAATTTGATTTATCTCAAAAGTATCGATTGATCATACCTGATTTAAGAGGTCATGGGGAATCAGAAGTATATGATAGTATTTCATTGCAGCAATTTGCTAAGGATGTTCTTGCTATTTTAGATCATTTAAAGATTGAAAAAGCTCATTTTTGCGGACTTTCCATGGGGGGATTAGTTGTTCAAGAAATCTATAAACAACAGCCGCATCGCGTTAAATCCCTCATATTATCAAATACCTTCTCTAAATTGAGTACAAAACTAAATTTCTTGTTTACATGGGTATTTAGACTGAGGTTGAAAAAATATTTAAAATTGACTCATGAGGAACGACTGACGGCAACTGCTAAAAGACTATTATATAATGCTGAAAATGAAGAAATAGTGAATCATACGAAGAAAGCCATTACATTTAAGGCTAAAGGATTTGAGAATACATTTAAAGCGCTTTCGAAAGGTTTTAATTACTACGATGTTTTGTCCGCTGTACAAGTTCCTGTGTTAATTATTGGAAGTAAAAATGATCGGCAAGCGCCAATTAGGTACACAAAGAGATTTTATAAACAAGCTAACAAATCACAAACAGAGCTTTTCTTATTTGAAGAAGCTGGTCATATGCCAAATATTGAATATCAAGATAAATACAATCAATTACTCTTAGAGTTTTTGTCTCGTGTCAGTTAACTACTTAAATTGGGTACCCTAGTATAGTAAATAGAATGTAATTCTCCGAATTCAATGAGAAAAGGAAACCCCCACTTCAAATCCCCTAAGGATGGAGGAGGGGTTACTTACTTAATGGGGATTTTTTAATTTAGTGGAAATATTTAACTTAACAGAACCCGTTATGATGTAATGTTGTTAATCCCCACTTTCTTGACATTACCTATATTTTTAATAAATAATCCTCGTATTTTTCTATATTTTTATATAAGCCTGAACGACTAATCCCCAAGAGCCACGAATAAGGATTGTAAAAGAACCCTTTGCAGCTTTTTTTGCGCTTTTATTTATTTTTTATATATATTGATTCTTGCTTACAAAATCTCCTCATGTGAAGCGTGAAAATCCAGCAGTATATATTAATCTTGTATTACGTTCATCTTTTTCGAGCTTTTTGAATAATTGCCAGACTTTGTGAAGTTGCCGGAAATTATCGTTTTCAATAGCGGTAAAAAGAATTGTTTTTATTTACTAACCGTTTTAAGCTCTAGGGCCATTTTCTCAATTTCAGATGTATCTTGAAACAAAACAAGGCAATAATTCCGTCTTTTGATCCTAATGTCTTATAATAAGATATTTGAGTCATTGATTGATAGTTTCCAATTTTTATCCGCTTCAAAAATACCGAATCAGAAAAGGTGAAATCATTATCGGGAATCATTTCTTCTATATTTTGGTTTAATAGTTTGCCCTCATGAATTCCAATCATTTCGACAAAACGACCGTAAACAAAAACCACACTTTTTTTGATTCATCGGTCATAATTACTCCCAATTGAGAAGTTTGTAAGCTAATTTCTAACTGTTCTTGATATGAACGTGTGGTACTAAATAGCGTATAGATTAAATTTTTTTTGACCCACTGGTCTTTTTTGTTCGTCTATTATTAACTCAAAGTTAATAATAATTGAATATCATGTAGTATACATTAATATACTGAAAAAAATATAATAAAAATATAAATTTTCAAATTAATCACATTTAACAAAAATTAAGAAAATTTGTAAGCGATTACGAGAAAGGAAGGTGATTATGTTAGTAACGAAGGGATTAAGCCATGCGCACGTAATTTTCCCAAAATACGGCTATTGTCGACGGTCACCATGTACTTACTTATGCAGAATTGGCCACTCGAACAGAGAAACTAAAGGGCTCCTTGATTCATCACCAAGATAAAAAAAGGTGATCGAGATGCCCTACTCATGTTAAATGATTTCGTTACTTAGAAATTATGTATGGAGTAATGGTGTCTGGTGCTATCATCGTTCCGCGCTTAATACACGGCTCAGTCATGCAGAAATAACCGATATGTTAAATGTTGCAGGAGCAGAAGATTTATTTATACATAAGGAATTTTTAACAGGGAGAACTAGAGGGATTGAAAATAGCAATATTCATTCTTATGAACATCTCCTAAAAACACAGCCAGATAATGACTTATCTACTGTAGATTTACATGAAGAGGATGCTTTATAAACCTTAAATTCAAAATATATTAATATAACTTCGGTTGTTCAAGGTAAAAAAGTGTTGCTTGACTACTTTCATAGTTTACTATGGTTAAGTATTTAACGCAGTGAGCAAAATCACACTTTTGTAAAGAGGATTATCTAGTGAAAGCATTGATAGAAAAGTATGAGGAGGTAAATCTCAAAAGGATGGTTCTAGTGGCAGGACTCTTTTACACAGGAGGAACTAAAGGCCGCTCTAAGGGAGTAATGCTTTCCCATAAAAATCTTGTCTCGAATGCTTATCACGCGCTAATAAATACACAATATACAGAAAATGATACGTATTTACATGCTGGATCGATGTTGACATTTTGATTATTGTCAAAATTTTGATTCAATGTAGAAATTTCTTCATGCTGCTACCTAGCATGCCATTCGGTCCATAGCAAAAAATGAGATGAAGATCATATGAAGCGTAGAAAGCGAGTCAACCTCGCTGATATACATTAAGAATATTAAAAACAGAGGAGAATATTTATGGAAAACTTGAAGTCTATCCCACAGCCCAAAACGTTTGGTCCGCTTGGCAACTTGCCTTTAATTGACAAGGAACAGCCCACCGCATCTCTTTGTAAGATCGCAGAAGAGTACGGTCCGATTTTTCGTTTTGTGTACGGTGGTGGAGGCTCAACTCTTTATCTTTCTAGCCAAGATTTAGTAGCCGAGGCTTGTGATGAATCAAAATTTGAAAAGAGCCTTGCAGGTACTTTATATAAGTCACGAGATGTAGCTGGAGATGGATTACTTACCAGTAAGCAACATGAACCTAACTGGCAAAAAGCTCATAACATCCTGATGCCTGCATTTAGTCAAAACGCGATGAAAGGGTACCATTCTATGATGGTGGATATAGCCTTGCAGATGGTCGAAAAATGGGCACGACTAAACGCGAATGAAAGTATTAATGTACCAGAAGATATGACTAAGCTTACTCTTGATACCATTGGTTTATGCGGTTTTAACTATCGAATGAACAATTTCTATAAAGAAACAATGGATCCTTTTGTTACTCACATAATTAATGCTTTGGAAGAGATTATGCTTCAAACTTCACGTCTTCCGATTCAAAATAAATTAATGTGGAATACAAGACGACAGTACGAGAATGACATTCAATCAATGAATTCCTTAGTAGACAAACTGATTGCCGAGCGGAAAGAAAGTGGAGATCAGGGTGAAACCGATTTGCTCGGACTAATGCTGAATGCTAAGGACCCGGAAACAAGGGAGAAACTTTCTGATGAAAATATTCGATATCAAATCATCACCTTCTTGATTGCAGGGCATGAAACAACAAGTGGTTTATTATCCTTTACTCTTTACCTGCTATTAAAGCACCCTGAGGTACTTAAAAAAGCTTATGAAGAAGTGGACCAAATCTTAACAAGTCCGATTCCAACCTATAAACAAGTGAAGGAACTCAAATATATTCGAATGATATTAAATGAATCGCTGCGTTTATATCCTCCGATTCCATCCATAATCCTTTCTGCTAAGGAAGATACGGTCCTTGGAGGTAAATATGCGGTTAAAAAGAAGCAGCCTGTCGCGGTTCTTATACCTTTGCTTCATAAAGATAAAGAGGCATGGGGTATGGATGCGGAGGAGTTTCTTCCTGAGAGGTTTGAAGATGAAAGTAAAATTCCTTACGATGCCTATAAACCATTTGGCAATGGGGTCCGGGCTTGTTTGGGGATGCAGTTCGCACTCCACGAAGCTACCTTAGCGATAGGCATGATTCTTCAAAGGTTTAAGTTAATGGATCATACGAACTACCAGATGAAAATAAAACAAACTTTGACAATGAAACCCGATCAATTTACGATGCAAGTTCAATTAAGAGACAACAAAATTGTAGATTCTCTTACTGCAGATTTGGAAGAAAAGAATCCTTTCGATTTGAATAAGGTAAACCGAGTTCAGAATTCTACCCTAATAGGAGTAAACAATCGCCCGCTACTTGTCCTTTATGGCTCTAATTTGGGGACATCAGAAGGGGTTGCTAAGGATCTTGCGGAAAGGGCTGCCATGTACGGTATCAGGAGTGAAGTGGCGACACTTGATGAAAGGATTGGCAATTTACCAACAGAAGGGGCCGTATTGATTGTTACCTCTTCCTATAATGGAAAAGCGCCAAAAAATGCACGAAAGTTCGTGAAATGGCTGGAGGAGCTTGAACCAGGCAGCCTTAATGGCGTTCATTATGCGGTTTTTGGCTGTGGGGATCGCAACTGGGAAAAAACCTATCAAGATGTACCAAAATTCATTGATGAACAGCTAGCTGTTAAAGGAGCTACTAGGTTTTCGGATCGTGGTGAGGCTGATGTGAGTGAAGATCTTGGAATGCAGCTTGAAGCTTGGAAAAAAAGCATGTTGTTTGATGCCATGGAAGCTTTTGGGTTAACACGAATTGATAAAGATGAGTTGAAACAAAGTACACTTACAATTCGATATGTTAATCCTGCAGGTGATTTGCTTGGAGTATCATCCGGTAATAGCAGAGAGAATGTCAACCGTGTTTTACGTCGCTATTCTTTGAATGGTAATGATTTAGTGATTTTAAGTGGGAATCATTCATCCTTTCTTTCTTCAGATTATCCAATAAGCCTTTACGAGCTTCTTACTGATCGGGTAGATCTACAGGCAGTGGTAACTCAAAGTCAATTACGTGAACTTGCGGACTTAACGGTTTGTCCTCCGCATAAGAGAGAATTAGAATTTATGCTGCAGGAAGGGGTTTACGAAGAAGAGATAGTGAAGAAAAATATTTCGATACTGGACCTTCTTGAAAAATACGAAGCATGTGAAATGACATTTGAAAGATATCTAGAGCTATTACCTCCATTAAAAATAATGGCAGAAATGGTTTAAAAATATAAAAGCATTATTAAACAGGCTAGGGGGACTATCCATGAATAAGCAAAAGACATTCGATCCGTATAATGAATTTACGAAATTAAGTACTCAATGGGAAAAAGAGTTGAATGACATGTTTCGATTAAATTCAAATAATGAAGGATTTCTTCGATTTGCTATAGCTTCTTCTGATTCCGACACTCTATATAAAGAGTATTTTAATAAATACCAAGAGATAATCAGCAGTCAATTAAACTTACCCACTAAAAACGATGTTGCTAATATAGCAGCATTATCCGTTCAAACAGAAGAAAAGATTGATTCTCTAGAAGAGCAAATCTGGAAATTACAACATTCCGTTCAATCCACTAATAAAGAAATAGAAGCCATTGAAGACGTTGCTCAAGAAATAGTGAAACTAACAAAACAGCTAAAATCAGATGTTTCGAAAACAAAAGTAGAATCATCTGATACAAAAGTGCTGCGAAAAGAATTACAAGAAATGAAAAAAGAATTAGAGGGAATTCATCAATTAAAAGAAGAGCTTTCTATTCTTATAGAAATGATGAACGAAAAAAATGCTCAACAAACAAATAGAGAACCGGAATTGTCCTTAAACAATTCTAAATAATAAGGAGGAACAGTTATGTTAACCAATATCTTAAAAAATACTATACCATCATACGATTTAGAAAAAGAACGGGACCGATGGAATCAATTTCTAACCATTAGAAATCAACCAAAGCCAAAAATTAATCAAACCCCAAAGCAAGCGGTTTGGAAAAAAAATAAAGCAACTTTATGGTACTATCCAGCAGTTGAAAAAAAGTATGATATTCCCATCTTCTTTGTTTTTTCCTTAATGAATCGCGCCTATATTTTAGATTTAGCGCCTGGGACAAGCACGATCGAAAGCTTAGTAAATGAAGGCTACGATGTATATTTATTAGATTGGGGTATTCCCGGCCACGAAGATAAAGACTTAAATCTGGAAGATTATGTTGAAAACTACATAAAAAAAGGTGTTCAACGAGCATTACGGCATTCGGGTGCCAAAGAAATTTCCTTGGTCGGGTATTGTCTAGGCGGAGTGCTGGCGTCTCTTTATGCGTCGATTGCAGAAGAACCGATCAAAAATTTAGTTGCGATAACGATTCCTATTGATTATAGTGTCAGCGTAGCTCCTGACAGTTGGTCAAAAGCATTCAAAAATGGATCTTTAAATTTAGATCGCTTCATTGATGTTAATGGCTTAGTTCCTGCAAAATTCATCGAAACGATGGTTAAAGGTATCGTTGGTCCAATAGCATTTACCTCAAAGGTTTCATTGTTAAACAACGCACACAATAAGGGTTTTGTAGAAAAATGGCGGCTCATGGACCATTGGTTATACGACCAAATTCCAGTCTCTGGTGGAGCTTTCCGTCAATTATTTAATGATATTGTCAAGGATAATAAGATTGTGAAAGGTGAATTTACGGTTCATGGTAAAAATGCAGATTTAAGTAATATTAAAGCTAACCTGCTAGTAATTACCTCTAAAAATGATACGCTCGTTCGGGAGGAACAAACTCGTCCAATAATGGAATTGGTTTCAAGTGAAGATAAAACCTATCAGTTGCTAGAGGCTGGACATATAAATATAGCATTAACGGGTAAGCTTGCCGGTGAATTAATACCTTGGTTAGCAACTCGTTCTGACCTTAGACAAGGATAATGGTAATAGAAGAAAATTTTTTTTCAGAAAGGCTACAAAAATCATCGTGAATCTATAGGTAAACAAAACATTCATTAAATTGGGGGAATCATCATGAATATTGGATCAACTCTAGCAACACATGCACGCTGTACTCCGGAAAAAATCGCAGTTTATTATAAGGATAATAGTTATACATTTGACCGGTTAAATCGTGAAGTAAACCGTCTCACCCATTCTTTGATTGCTGAAGGCGTTAACAAGGGTGACAAGGTAGCAATCATGATGAAAAATTCAGATATGTATATGATTGTATTCTACGCCGTTATGAAAGCTGGCGGAGTAGCAGTTCCGGTAAATTATCGTCTAACACCACGAGAAGTAGCATTTATTTTGGATAATTCAGATTCAAAAGTTGTGTTTTTTGATGACGAATACGCGGAAATCATTCATCAAGCTATCCAAGGAAACCAAAAGATTTCCTCTTCCATTTCAGTTGGAATACGAACAGAAGAAGGTCAAAAGAGATTAGATGAAGTGATGACAAACAATGAATTCGACCCATCCGTTTCCGTTGAGGAAAGTGATGTTGCCGAAATAATATACACTTCAGGTACAACTGGCAAACCAAAAGGAGTAGTAATCGATCATCACCGTCTTCTCCATGTCGCGATCGGTGGGGGGGTTAATTTAGGACTTAACCATCAAGATAATTTAATACACCTTGCACCGCTTATTCATGCAGCCCAATTAAACTGCTTTATGGTCGGAGGAACTTTTTATGGTTGTACTCAAGTCATCCATGAATCATTTGAGCCTGTAGAGGTGCTAAAGGCGATTGAAAAGTATAAAATCACACTCTTTTTTGGAGTCCCGACAATGTACAACTTCCTTCTTCAAGTTGAGGATAAAGAAAAATATGATTTATCTTCTGTAACTCGATGTGGTTACGGGGCTGCACCGATGCCTGTTCCCCTACTTGAGAAGGCAATGGAATTGTTTAATACCGACCAATTTTTTAATATGCTCGGACAAACGGAAGGAGGGCCAAATGGGATTATCCTTTATCCAGAAGATCACAAAACAAAAATGGGTGCCAGCGGCAAATCCAGATTTATGATGGAAGCCAGAGTCGTTGATCAGCAAGGAAGAGACGTTGCACATGGAGAAGTTGGTGAACTTATTCTTCGTGGAGAAACAGTTATGAAGGGGTATTATAAAAATCCGGAGGCAACGGCGGAAACACTTCGTGATGGCTGGTTGTATACGGGTGATCTTTGCACCATTGATGAAGATGGATATATCACGCTTGTTGATCGCAGCAAGGACATGATTATCAGCGGAGGGGTCAATATTTATTCAACTGAAGTGGAACAGGTTCTTTATATGCACCCAGATATCCTTGAGGCAGCTGTCATTGGTGTGCCTGATGGTGTGTGGGGAGAAAAGGTGACGGCCGTCATCGTTCCTAAAAACGGCAAAAAAATTAACCAAGAAGAAATTATTGCATTTTGCCGAAATGAATTGGCTGGATATAAAATTCCTCGTTTGGTAATTGAATTCCAGATACTCCCAAGAAATGCATCAGGGAAAGTGTTGAAATATCAATTGAGGGACGAAATTAAAGCGGTTACATCAATTAAATAAAACACATTTATTATTTCAGATTGTTGATATAAGGCATTCCGAGTTACCCATTCGGGTGCCTTTTGCCCATAAATTATTTAAGGAATTGTATGAAATTTGAGCACTATTACAAACAACTTGAAGAGAAGCTTAATAGAAAAATAAAACAGTTATTTAATTGCCATCAATTTATTGTAATCGTAAAAATGATGTTAAGTTTACATCTGAGGCGGGTCCGAAATCAAAGAATTCTTGTGAACAATTGGTTGGATTCCAAAGACTATGCCAATAAAGAAGAGATTGCTAATGTAGCAAAGAATTATATTTCTAATGAAGCGAAGGTAGACGAATTAGATGACTTACTTTTTAGCATGACAAAAAAATGGAACAAACAAAAAAAATCACTTATTACCATAAATGAAGTTCTGAATGAGTTAAAAACTTTAATAGAACAGGAATGCACTAAAGAAGAAAATAATATCCATCAAAAGAATTGATTAATTTCCTTTCATATAAATAAATCTAGGGGGACTAACAATGCCAGAGAACAAAACATATGATCCGTATGATATGTTTACTAAATTTAGTACACAATGGGAAAAACAACTGAATGAGCTATTTCGTACAGGAACTAATAATCGTGATTTTCTTCGATTCGCTAGAATTTCTTCGGATTCGAATACATTATATCAAGAGATGTTTAAAAAATATCAAGAGACTGTTGAAAGTCAATTTAATTTACCAACAAAAAATGATCTAGTAAATATAGCGAAATTATCCATTCAAACGGAAGAAAAACTTGATTTAATGGAGGAAGAAATTTGGAAATTACAAGATTCATTCCACTCTTCTAGTAAGGAAATCGAAGGAATAGGAAAAGTTTCGCGTGACATTATTAACCTGGCAAAAGAGCTAAAAACAGATATTTCTAAAACAAAAATAGACCAAGCTGAAATAAAAGAACTACATTCTGAGTTCCAAGAAATAAAAAAAGGATTAGCTGACTTAAAGGTATTAAAAGAGGAGATCTCGAAACTACCAGAAATATTGGCGGTTAATAAAAATAAGAAAAATCAGCAAAAAAAAGAATTACAATTAACTAATTCTACAAAAAAATAAGGATGAATTTGGTTGCCAAAAAAGGAGGTGAAATGGAGAGCACCTATGATTTTAGTGGACAACCTGTCTTCATTTATTATGCACCAATTCTTCTAAGCTATTAAAAAAATAGCTGTGTGACCTATTTTATAAAATTTGGAGGTAGTACAATGTCAGAAAACTATGGAAACGAAAAAAATTTATCGAGTTTAGAACTATTATGGAACCAAGCTTTTCAAAAATTAGAGGCATGGGTAGAACAAGAAACAAAACGAGAGGATCTTCATCTTCAAACTGCTAGACAATTTGCAGATAAAGTGAAAGTAAATAATAGCAATATAAAGGAAATTACAAATCAATTTTCAAAAGAACTTCGACAATGGGAAAAGACTTCAAGAGAAGAATTATTTACAGCGACAACACCATTAATGGCTCTATTTCCACTTAAATCTTATGAAGAAATTAATAATAATCTTGATCAACTATGGAATAAATCCACAGAATCAGCTGCCAAACCATTCAATCAACTCTTCAATTGTAGATATGGGGATAATATAGTTGCCAATTTAGAAAAATTTATTGAGTTTAGAAGATATAATAGAAATTTATATGTGACAAATTTAAAAGAAAAAGCTTCTTTTTTCCAAACGAATCAACTAGCTTTTCTTAAAACAGTGAATAATCAAGTGAAAAATGTGCTCTTTCCATTTCATAATTATATGGAACGAGCTAAAGTGAAACTCAAAGCTTAATACCAGGAAAAATAAAGGAGGAAGGCGATGATCTTCCTCCTATAATTCGTTATAAACTCAAAGGATAGGATGTTTTCTTAAAAAATCACGCAATGTTTGATTAAATTCTTGTGGATATTCAATCTTTGCAATATGACCGGAATTTTTAAATATTGCTAGCTCAGAGTTTGGGATTAGTTGGTGCATTTGAACCTGAATACGTAGGGGGAGTAATACATCATATTGACAGCCAACAATAAGTGTAGGTACCTTTATCTTTGGTAATAATTCTCGATTATCAATTTTCATACAGGCTTCTGCAACTTGATCGAATGTTTCTCTGTTTGAACTCAATACTTTACCAAACAGCGCTTCCGTGTTTTCTTTGCTACAAGAATAAAGAGACATTCTTGCTTGTATATTTTGTAGTTGACCAGAAGTAAAAAAGCTGTTTCGTGCTTTACGAAATAGGTTAGCGAATTTCCCTAGTTTATTTACTATAAAGTAATAATGAAAAGTGCTCACTAATAGTAAGGATTGGCATCTTTCTGGGGCTTGACGATAAATTTCTTGAGCAACTGTTCCTCCCATTGATAAACCACAGATGTGGGCATTCTCAATATTTAGCTCATCAAGTAATGATAATATATCCTTTGCATAATTTGGAATTGAAATTCCATCCGTTGTAGGATTAGCACCATGTCCTCTTAAATCAGGAATAATTAGATCATACTCCTTAGCTAACTCAAATTGTTTGAACCAGCCCTCTTTTCTTTCACCTGCTCCATGAATTAATACTAGTGGCTCCCCGCTTCCCATACGTAAATATGGCATTGAATTTTTCCTGCAAATAGATTCTACCAAACTCAGGTACCTCCCATAATAGAAATAGTTGATTTTATATCCGTATTCCCAAGAGGCAAACATTGCGAAAATTGAACTGGATGTAAAATGATTTATAACAAGAAAAAGTTTTAATCGACATCAAAAAATTATGATGCTGAGTGATTTAATTATAAAATCGGCAAGAGTAGAAATTTGTCAATTTACTAGCCAAATTCATAATAATCGTTCGACTTTTCTCGCTATTAATCTCCGAAAAATTTTTAGAAATTCGATTATCTATATTCAACTATTAATATGGACAATAATAAAAATTCTTTCTTATCTCATATGTACAAATTACTAGACGGTTTCTAATTTCCTAGACACATAAAAATGAATTGTACAGAAAAATAGACACCCTTCTTCCTTTTTTGAATATTAAAACAATTATCCCCCTAAGGGAATGATATTTTGGCATGGTTCTTGCAACTGAAATGAGTGTATTCATTTTTATCTGTGTAAAGGAGGAAGGAATCTATGAAAACAATTTGCCTTGAACAAAATGGTCCAATATTTGAAATCGTATTAAATCGTCCGGAAAAAAGAAATGCAATTGACCACACCATGATTATGGAAATTGATGCTGCTCTTCGGACAGCCGAACAGGACTTAAATGTACGGGTTGTACTTTTTCGTGCTGAAAGCCAAGTATTTTCGGCTGGACATGATTTATCCGGAACAGCTGAAAGGCCCCTTGCTGAAGAGCGTTTGGATCAAGAGTTAGAAGAATACTATAAAAAAACACTATATATTCGTGATTATTCCAAACCTACCATAGCGGTTGTTCAGGGGGCTTGTATTGCCGCAGGTCTTATGATTTCACAAGCATGTGACTTGGTAATTGCTACTCCTAATGCTTACTTTTCCAATCCTGTAGCCCGAATGGGAGGAGTAGCTGCAGAGGTGTTGTTTGAGCCATGGGATATGGGTATTCGAAGAGCAAAACAGTTTTTATTTACAGGCGATCCTTTGCCTGCTCACGTTGCGATGCAGTTTGGGATGGTTAATGAAGTGGTAGATTCAGAGAAAGCTTTAGACCGAGCACGGGAGCTAGCCGCTAAAATCGCAGCGATTCCGCCTATTACTTTAAGATTACTTAAGAAGTCACTCAATCATACTCAAGATATCATGGGAGCTCGCGAATCCTTCGAGTATCATTTCATCATGCATGAATTGGGACATACGACAGAGGAATCGCAGCGTCTTTTATATGATGCACGTAAAGACAAAAATAATCTAAAGCAGTTTTTAAAGCAAAGAGACGAAAAATATGTTAAGTAATGAAAGGTTGGGAAACGATGTTCGATAAATACATACAACATGAACATAACATTTTCCGTGATTCGCTTCGTAAATTTTTAAATAAAGAAGCATTACCCCATTTTGAACAATGGGAAAAGGAAGGTCTAGTACCACGAGAATTTTGGAGAAAAATGGGTGACAATGGTTTTCTATGTTCGTGGGTAGACGAAAAATATGGTGGATTAAGTACCGATTTTCTATATTCAGCTATTTTAGCTGAGGAGTTAGAGCGTATAGGCACTGGACTATGTGGGATATCTTTGCACGACGGCATTGTTGTACCATATTTGTCTACCTATGGATCGGAAGAACAGAAGCATCGCTGGTTATCAGGCTGTATTAGTGGGGATCTCATCACTGCAGTAGCGATGACAGAGCCAGGGACAGGATCAGATCTTTCAGCTATTAAAACAACAGCGATAAAAGACGGTGATGAATATGTTATTAATGGGGAAAAAATCTTTATTTCAAATGGAATTCATTCTGATGTAATCATTGTTGCGTGTAAAACCAATCCAAAAGCGGTCCCGGCTCATAAAGGAATAAGTCTTATCGTAGTAGAACGGGATACTCCAGGTTTTAAACGTGGGAAAAAGTTAGACAAAATAGGATTTCACTCACAAGATACTGCCGAATTAATATTTGAAGACGCGCGTGTCCCAGTCGCCAATTTATTAGGTGAAGAGGGACAAGGTTTTTATTACTTAATGAATAAATTGCAGCAGGAGCGGCTGGTCATTACGATTCAAGCAATAACAGCTGCAGAAGAAATGCTAAAGACGACGGTTGATTATGTGAAAAGCCGAAAAGCATTTGGAAAATCCATCAGCCAATTTCAAAATACAGAATTTAAAATTGCTGAAATGGCCACCGAAATTGAGATTGGTCGAAACTTCGTAGACCAATTGATTATTAGTCACTTGAAAGGAAAGAAAGTAGTGACCAAGGTTTCAATGGCAAAATGGTGGATGTCCGAAATGGCTCAGCGAGTAGCCAAGCAGTGCTTACAATTGCATGGAGGGTATGGTTTTATTGAAGAGTATCCGATAGCGAGAAGATACCGTGATATTACAGTGCTTTCTATCGTAGCTGGAACGAATGAAATTATGAAGACCATCATTGCCAAAAGTGTGCTTTAGCTAAAAAACAAGGAATTGTTTGCATCTAATATGTGAAGATAGCTATTTAATAACTCATATAAAGGGGAAATTATTATGTTATTAAATAATAAAGTGGCTGTTATTACAGGCGGTGCTTCAGGTATTGGCAGGGCGACAGCTCTAAAATATACAAACGAGGGTGCAAAAGTTGTTGTTGCTGACTACAATGAAGAGGGTGCGAACGAAACAGTAGAACTCATAAGATCATTTGGTGGGGAAGCAGTGACTTATAAGGTTGATGTGTCAAAATTTGGTGAAGTCAAAGCACTGGTTGATTTTGCTGTAGACACATATAAAACGATTGACATCATGTTTAATAATGCCGGAATTAGTAGAGCGAATCTCATTAACGAACTAAATGAAGAGCTTTACCATCAGACTCTTGGTGTAAATCAACATGGGGTAGCGTATGGCATAGCAGCCGCAAGTAATAAAATGATTGGACTTGGTGTAAAAGGCGTCATCATTAATACTGCGTCGGTGTATGGAATTATGGCATCTCGTGGTTTTTTTCCTTATCACGTCTCTAAAGGTGCCGTTGTGATGATGACTAAATCTGCTGCACTTGACCTTGCACCTTATGGAATTCGTGTCATAGGTGTTGCTCCTGGTTTTGTAAGCACACCACTGATTAAGGGGATAAGAGAAGTTGAGCAGCATAAAAATTATCATATGAGAAAAGAATTTATTACACCTGAAGAAATTGCAGATACTGTATGTATTTTAGCGATGAAAGAAGCTAATGTGGTAAATGGAAGCGTTGTTATGCTGGATGATGGGCTAACAAGCTTTAAAGGACATTTAAGCAAATGAATGGGAGAGGCCCTTATGCATCACGTGCATAAGGGTTTTTAATAATCATTCTCATAGTTTTATATTAAGGGATTTTAATTTATTGTAAAATTGAGCACGGCTAATTCCTAAGATTTTTGCTGCAGCTGTACGGTTCCCTTTTGCAAGTTGAATGGCAGCTTGAAATGCTTCTTTTTCCACATCGCTTACCATTTTTTTATAATTGACTGTGGCATTCTGTTCGCTTTCTTGTTCTTCCATTATATCCTTGGGTGTTGATAATTCTTTTCCAGGATCCTTCTTGATACCTGTGTTTATATTTTTTATATAATCTGGGAGATGCCTAGATTCTAAGACTGTTCCATTCATACAATTCATTGCACGTTCAATTACGTTTTCCAACTCTCTTACATTTCCAGGCCACTGGTAAGTTAATAGAAGGGAGAAAGCATCCTGACTGATTGTAATAGGCTTTACCCCCATAAAATGACTAAACTTTTTGGAAATTGAGCTGGCAAGCAGGGGAATATCTTCGGTACGATTACGTAAGGGTGGAATTTTAAGCGGAATGACGTGAAGGCGATAAAATAGGTCTTTGCGAAACTCCCCGGACGCTACCATTTGTTCAAGGTTTTTGTTTGTTGCCGCTATAATACGTACGTTTACTTGAACGGTTTTATTTTCACCAATCCGCTCAAATTCCTTATCTTGTAAGACACGGAGTAGTTTTACCTGTATGGATAAAGGCATGTCCCCAATTTCATCAAGGAACAATGTGCCATTGTTGGCCTCCTCAAACTTACCTTTTTTTCCTCCCCGCCTGGCACCAGTAAATGCCCCCTCTGCATATCCAAAAAACTCTGATTCCCATAGTTCAAAAGGTATAGCTGCACAATTAATTTTTACAAACCGCCCGCTCCTCCATGAAGCATTATGAATTCCTTGAGCAAAAAGCTCTTTACCTGTCCCGCTTTCACCTAAAAGAAGAATGTTAGAATAGCCTGGCGCCGCTTGACGGGCCATATATTTAAGCCGGTTCATTTCTTCATTCTTTGACAGAATATCGTCGATGTCAAACTTTGATCCGCTAATTTTTCCTGGTGGGTCAACGGCTAAGGCTCCAGAATGCATATGTTTGTGAAGTGAATTTAAAGAGTTGATTACTACCCTATATTCACTTTCAATTGCACGGGTAATTTCTGCTTGACCGAGAATTCCCAAAACACGATTGTCCTGTGAAATAACGACGGCATGAGCAGTATTACGCTTCTTTAAGTACCTGCCTGCTTCACTTATACTTACATTTTCGGAAATGGTCACGACATCATGAATTAGATATGTTTCAATCAAAGTGTTTATAGAACAATCATTTAATAATGCTCGGTAAAGGGAATAGCGGCTGAAGGCACCAAGAAGTTTATTGTTGCCATCAACAACGGGAAGGAGACCGATTTTTTCATTTTCGAAAACCTGGATTGCCTCACGTAAAGTGCTTTTTAAAGAGAGCGCTTTAATTTCACGAGTCATTTCTTCTCGAACGAACATCAAATCACTCCTTGTTTTGTATCTTAAAATAAGATATTTTTTAATAGGTTTATAGTTTGAATTTAAATAATTGTATAAAAATTAACTTGTATTGAATAGTGAATTATATTTTGCTTGTGTTAACTAAATATTAAACATACAACGGGATGATAGAAGTGAATCTCATTTTGGGTGATTTTTGAACATTAAATAATTTATTTCCTTTTAAAATGCAAAACTTTAATAACTTACAAAAGCAGCCATGGATTATAAAAATCTTGGCTGCTTTTATATTTAATCAATGTAAGGTTTTATTTTTTTCATTCCCAAAAATCTTGTACATATTTTAAAAATTTGCGGGCAAAGGGCGAAGGCAGTCTTTCATTAACATAAATGGCACTAATTGGTTTAGGAAGTTCACAATTTTTCAATGGAACAATAATGATATCTCCGTTTAGCACATCGGCATCATTTTTAAAAATTTCTTCAAAAGCAAATGCATTTCCTACTCCGTCTTTAATTGCTTTTCTAATGATTTCTATATTGTTGGTTCGGATTACTACTCGATTTTTAGAAAAATAGGTTTTCAGTAAGGCATTAGTATATTCTCCCTTAATATATGAAACAAAACATTCGTTTTGTAAATCTTCTGGGGTTACAAACTCATGGAAAGCAAATGGAGAATTTTTTCCGACGCATATGCAAGGACTTCCTTTACCCAATTTTTCATATATTATGTTTATTTCATCTTTTAAGTCTGTTTTGGCTGCTGGAAATAAACCGATATCACAATTTCCATTTTTTACATCCTTCAATATCTGATTAGTTGCCATTTCGTGGATTTCAATGATTGCTTCTGGAAATTCGATGTGAAGTTTTATTAAAGAGTTATAGGCACTATAAGTCAAACCAGGCACACATGATATCTTCAACTTGGTTTTAGCTAATCCTTCTTGATATTTTGCTTCTTCCATTAGCTCATCAATTTTTGAAATCACTTCGAATGCTTTTTTGATTACGGCTTTCCCTTGGTGAGTCGGTACCATTCCCGTTTTTGAACGCTTGAAAATTTGAATACCAAGTTCTTTTTCTAACTTCGAAATGGATTTGCTGATGGCAGGTGGAGAAACGTGAAGCTTTTCTGCAGCAGTTATAATCGAGCCTTGTTTTCCTATTTCTGCAATGTACTGAAGTTGCTCAAAATGCATAAAATTCCCTCCAAGAATTAACTCGTATTCAACAATAGGTGTCTATCATGTATTTTACATTAATATTAGTAAAAGTTAAAATAAAATAAATATTATGAATTTTCATAAAAAAATTTTTTTCAAAAAAGGGGGAATTTATTTGGCAAAAACATTAACAGTAAAAACAAATCATTCTGGCAAAGGGTATTAGGAAGAAGAGCATCACATATTCAGAAAAGCTTTTGCAAAATTTTTGGAAAAAGAGGCTGTCCCGTTTGGAGACCAATGGGAATAAGACCAGTTAATCCTCTAGCATTTAGGAGAAAATTAGGTGAACAAGGGTATTTATGCCCTTGGCCCATGCGACCGAGGTATGGCGAGTAATGATATATGATACAGGAAAGATAAGTAAGGATTTATAGCAATTTATTGATAATAGAGACGGAAAATTCTAAAAAGTATTTCTTAAATGAAACATAAGGAAAAAATTAGGAGGAATCCTTTTATGGCTGTAGTTAATACCCGTTTGAAGGACGGGGTATTCGAAATCGAATTAAATCGCCCAGAAGCGCTTAACTCCTTAAATGATGAATTAGCTTTAGGGTTGCAAGAAGCAGTATTCGAGGCGAGGGATAACTCATCTGTTCGAACTGTTTTAATTTACGGAATTGGCAGAGGGTTCTGTGCTGGGGGAGATTTGAAACAATTATCGAATTCCACTGGTGCGATTGAAAATAAGGAATTCCTGCAGAAATGTCATCAATCGGTTTTAGGGATTTATAATTTGGAAAAGCCAGTGATAGCAGCAGTACACGGATCAGCGGTAGGAGCGGGTTGTAATTTAGCATTAGCCTGTGACATCGTCATTGCGGAAGAAAATGCAGTATTCTCAGAAGTGTTTGCGAAAGTTGGTGCAATACCAGATTTTGGTGGACTTTATTTTCTCCCCCAAAAAATTGGCATGCATAAAGCAGCTGAATTAATTTTTACAGGAAAAAATTTAAGTGCTCAAGAAGCTTTGGACTATGGGTTAATAAATGAAGTTGTATCAGATGGACAGGCTTTAGAAAAAGGCAGGGAATTAGCAATGTTATTGGCAAATGGACCAACAAAAACATTCGGAATAGCAAAACGGATCCTGCATCAAGCACCTCATTTATCACTAGAAAATGTTTTAGATTTAGAGGCATTAGGTCAATCTGTCATTTTTCAAACTCGGGATTTAAAAGAAGGAATAGAGGCATTTATCGAAAAACGAATTCCGAAATTTGAGGGTTATTAAATTCAGGATGATAACCTTAGTAGATTGATAGATAACAAATTGTGAGAATGGAGAGAAGTTTATGACATTACTAAAAGGGTTGAAAATTTTAGATTTTTCTACGTTGCTTCCTGGTCCCTATGCAACGATGATGCTAGCAGACCTTGGAGCTGAAGTTTTGCATGTGGAATCAGCTACTAGGCCGGATATGCTCAGAGAAGTGTTACCACTCGATGGAAAAGATTCTGTCAATCATGGTTATATCAATCGCTCTAAAAAGTCGATTACCCTAGATTTAAAAAAGGCGGATGCCATTGAGATCGTGAAAAAATTAGTTGCAGAATACGACATTGTATTAGAGCAATTTCGTCCAGGTGTAATGGAACGCTTAAGATTAGGCTATGACGTCTTAAAAGAGGTAAACCCCAAATTAATTTACTGTTCGATCACAGGTTTTGGACAAACCGGGCCGTACCGTCATCGCCCAGGACATGATAACAACTATTTGTCCATTTCTGGTATAGCAAGTTATTCGGGTCGTCAAAAAGGGGGGCCTGCGCCTGCGGGAATTCAAATTGCGGATGTTGCTGGCGGCTCCTTACATGGGGTTATTGGAATATTGTCTGCTGTCATCTATCGAGATCGTACAGGTGAAGGACAATGGATTGATATCAGTATGACTGATTGTAGTTTTGCCCTGAATGCTACGGTTGCACCGAGTTATTTGATGGCAGGTATTAACCCTAAGCTTGAGAGGACGATGCTAAATGGAGGTACCTTTTATGACTATTATGAAACAAAAGATGGCCGATATTTTTCTGTCGGAAGTCTGGAGCCGCAATTCCGTAAACTTCTTTGTGAGGGTATAGGACGTCCAGACTTGATTGAACTTAGCTTTAGTGAGAAGCAGGAGGATATTCATGCTTTTAAAAATGAAGTTAAGAACGCTTTTCTTTCAAAAACATTTGCAGAGTGGCAAAAGGTCTTTGCTGAAATTGAAGCCTGTGTAGAACCAGTCCTTACCTTTGCCGAGGCCTGTGAGCACCCGCAAATTGAGGGTCGCGGAATGATTGTAGAAGTTCCGAGGCCAAATGGGGGCTATCAAAAACAAATCGCCTGCCCGATTAAGTCAACTGTCTTTAAACCCGAGTATAAACATATCGGAGTGGAACTTGGCGAGAATAACGAAGAAATACTAAAACCCCTTGAACAACGGCAAATATAAAACATATACAAATGGATTTAAGTAACGGCTCAAACACTTTTTATTAAAGGAGGTGTTTTGACAAAATACTAGACTTGGGAACACTCAATCCTTAGAGCTATCGAAATGGAGGTATTTGAATTTGATCCATTCATTGGATTCGCTCCAAGATTCTTTATGTCATTATCTTCAAAAAAAGCTTTTTTCCGGAAAACAAGTGGTAATCGAGGATTTTCAACAAGCTTCTGCGGGCTGGTCCGATGATACATTTATCTTATCTCTTAAGATTGGCCAACAACGTAAGGGGTTAGTCATAAGAAAATTAAAAAAAACTGGTTTATTGGCAGTGGAACGAAATCTCTCAAAGCAATATCAGCTCCTGAAAATACTAGGGGAGTCATCGGATTTACCGGTTCCTAAGGTCTATTTGCTTGAAGAAGACCCGAACATTATCGGCGGTGAATTTATGGTCATGGAAAAGATTGAAGGAGTTAGTTATGTTCCATGGTCAAAGGAAGGACAAGCTTTTTTATTAAAGGCTTCCAGCGAAAAAGAGATTCCCAAACAATTTGCCGATTACTTAATTTCTTTACACACCTTAAATTTACAACAAATTGGATTGGATGAGGTATTTGAAGTTCCGAGTGATGGGACAGGGTATATTGACCGAATACTGGCAGAAATAACAGAACAGTATTTAAAATATAAAATTATTTACGATCCGGTTATGACGGATGCCCTTGAATGGCTTAAGAAACATCGGCCAGTTGCGCAAAGACTTTCGCTTCTTCATGGTGACTACCGGACGGGCAACATGCTTTATAAGGACAAACGGATTACGGGGATCTTAGATTGGGAACTGGCTGAAATTGGTGATCCGCTTATGGATGTTGCTTATATTTGTGCAAAAGCCAACCGGATGGAATCTCCGCTGCTATGTTATTTGTTGGATAAAGATTGGTTTCTTGATTATTACTCAGAAAAAACAGGATTAACAGTAAATCAAAAGACGTTACATTATTTTGAAGTTTTGCATCAAGTACGGTTTCTATTAATTTCTCTTTCTGCTGCTCATATGTTTGTGAACAAAAATACCTCTGACCTGAGGATGGGTAGACAAGGATTCAGATGGACGTTAATGCGGAATTTGCTTGCTGAAACGATTGGATATTGAGGTGAAGGAAATGCTGGATAAGTCATGTACCTTTCAAGCAATTATACAGGTGCTTAAGAATGACATCCTTCCTTTCATTACAAATGATGTGGCAAAGGAACAGGCTGTGGCTCTACTGTCATTATTAAAGAATCTGGATGCTAATACGATTCAAAATGAAGAAATTTTTAAAAAGGTTAATTGCCATTTGCTCGAGCAATTAGAGATCAGCCTTAACCAATTAAATGAATTAACAGCTGGTTCCTTCAAAGCTGATCTGGTGAAATTTCAAGAGAACTTAACTAGTATTCTACAAAAATCTCAAAGTGAGCGGTATAAATGGGAATCCGTTAATCAATTATTTTCAGAGTTCATTCAGTTTGTATATCAAAATCCCGAGCTTAATTATTATATTGATGATTTAAGAAAGATTGTGAGAAATCAAATTGATATGGAATTGACCATCGTTCATTAAGCCATTAATTAGAAAAAGCTGATGTAATTTTAAAGAAAAATAATTTATTTTGGAGGTGTCTTGAAAATGAAGGTTACGGGCATTCAAACTTATGATAGAACGATTTCACCTGAATTAAAGGAATTGAGGCAAAGGGTCAAAAAATTTATTGATGAAAAAGTGATTCCGGCCGAAAGCATTTTTGAGAAGGGCGGACCAGAGTCAGATCAGATTATTTTGGAGCTGCAGGCACTTGCTAAGAAAGAAAATCTTTGGGCGCCTGGACTGCCAAAGGATATTGGCGGCGGCGGGTTATCGTTTAAGGAATATGCGCTCATCAATGAGTTGGTAGGCGTGTCGGATTTAGCATGGTTTGCCCTTGGGACTTTCACCACACAGGATGCAATTATGCTAAATCTTTATGGAACTACCGAACTAAAAGAAAAGTGGCTGCTTCCGATGGTCCGCGGCGAAATCTATCAATCTGCTGCACTTACAGAGCCGGAGGTGGCAGGATCGGATCCCACGTTAATTCAAACCACCGCCGTTTTAGAAGGTGATGAATGGGTTATCAATGGACACAAATGGTTTATTACAGGGGCAAACCGGGCCGCCTTTTCAACTGTTTTTTGTGTAACCGATCCCGATGCACCTCGACATCGCAGAGCTTCGATGATTATTGTACCTACCGATACACCCGGATATGAAATCATCAGGAATGTTCCGACAATGGCGAAATCTTTTGGTGGATCCCACTGTGAAATAAAGTTAACGAATGTCCGTGTTCCGAAAGAAAATCTGCTGGGAAAGCGAGGCGAAGGTTTCTTAATTGCCCAAAAACGACTCGGTCCAGGCAGAATTTTTCATAGTATGAGGTGGCTTGGGCAGGCCCAAAGGGCTTTTGATTTAATGTGTCAACGAGCCTTAACGAGATACTCTCACGGCTCGTTACTTTCTGAAAAACAAATGATACAAAAATTTATTGCGGATTCGGCAACTGAAATTCAAGCGGCTCGATTGATGACACTTGAAGCGGCTAAAAAAATCGACCAAGGGGACGATGCTCGAGTAGAAATTGCCATGATTAAAGTATTTGGTGCAAAAGTCCTTCATGACGTCATCGATCGGTCCATCCAAGTACACGGGGCACTGGGGGTTTCAGGTGATACTCCATTAGAAAACATGTATCGGAAAGCCCGTTATGCTCGGATATACGACGGACCCGATGAGGTCCATACCGTTTCTATTGCACGAAATATATTAAAAAAATATCAAGAAGGTGAAACCTGGAGCCCTGATGGATATTAGTAGTAAAATTCATATTATTAAATAGCGTAGAGGTATAACAGAAAGTTGTAGGGTTAGGTAAAAAATCACTAATGAATTCTCAAAAAATAAAGACAGTTTATTAAAAAGTACATTAATTCGGAAGCCATAGCCTTAAATTTTATAGGGCTATGGCGATTTCAATATAAAAGAAAGGGAGATGATAAATGAATATTGGAAATTTGCATGAACGCTTACCACTGTATGCGAAAAACAAGCCAAATGAAGTAGCTGTTGTTTACGGTGAAACAACAAGAACATTTCAGGAACTGTCTGATAGGGTACATGCGTTAGCTAATTCACTCATTGAAGCAGGGGTAAAAAAAGGTGCTCACGTTGTATTATACATGAGAAACCGAATAGAAATGCTGGAGGTTTTTTATGCGCTATCAGCAGCTGGTGCGGTTGCAGTACCTATTAATTATATGATTGAAGGGAATGATTTACGCACATTAGTGAACAGTTCGGATGCTACTCATGCGATCGTAGAGGTGGAAAAGCTAGAAGCCTTTGAAACGATTTTAGACGTACTTCACACAGTTAACTCAAGTACGATGATCATCATCGGTGGAACTCCTTCAACTTCAACATACTTCGATTATGAGGTCCTTATTCACAACGGATCAACAGAGCCTCCTAACATTGAAGTAACAGGGAAAGACGTCGCGGCAATGATCTATTCCTCAGGTACTACTTCTCTGCCAAAAGGGATTATATTTACACATGAAACAATGATTTACAGGATATTAATTGGGGCAAATGAATGGAAATTAAATTACAGTGATAACATATTGATTTCTGTTCCAATGTATCATAGTTCTGGACATTTATTTTCATTTTTTTTAGGTTTGGTTGGCACTCAACTTGTCATTACTAGAGACTTTGATCCGAAAAGTACATTAACCTTGATTCAGAATGAAAAGGTAACTTCAGCGTTTTTTGTACCTACACAATATGTAATGATGCTCTCGGTCCCAGATTTCGAAAAATTCGATTTATCTTCATTACATTTGTTGCTTTCTGCAGGAGCTCCACTTGCTGAGTCTATTAAAAAGCGAATTATCGAGAAGTTTCAGACTAATTTATCAGAATTTTTCGGTTGTTCAGAAAGCTATTTGTTTACTAATCTTCGTCCTAATGATGTCATCCGTAAAACAAGTAGTATTGGTCAGCAGAGTGAGGTGTTTCAAGTAAGACTTGTTGATGATGATGGCATGGATGTAGGTATTGGGGAAGCAGGTGAGTTTGCAGTTCGGGGAACTGCTTTATTTACTGAGTATTATAAGCTGCCGGAAGAGATGGAAAAATCATTTTTACCTGGCGGTTGGTTCAAGACTGGGGATATGGGCAAAGAGGATGATGAAGGATTCTACTACTTGCTGGACCGCAAAAAAGATATGATTATTAGCGGTGGTGTAAATATTTATCCAAAGGATATTGAAGAAGTCCTATATACTCATCCTGCTGTAATAGACGCAGCGGTTATTGGCATCGCTGATGAGAAGTGGGGGGAATTAGTAAAAGCAGTTGTCGTATTAAAGCCGGAGTCAGAAAATGACGAAAATCAATTGTTAGACTATTGCAATGCAAGATTAGCTAAATATCAGAACATAAAAGTTCTTGAGGTAGTTACTTCCCTCCCGAGAAACCCATCTGGAAAAATACTGAAAAGAGAACTTCGATTAAGAGGTTAATACTGAAACAAATGATATCTGAAATAAGCTATTCCAACATATTACAAACAATCCTCGCTTGTAATAGTGGGATTGTTTGCTTTGATAGTATCAAATCTCCAATATTTCCGAAGGGAATAGAAAATGATGATTTGCTTTTCGGTGGTGCAGATATAAAAAAGGATGGTGAATAATTTTTGCAAATCATTGTAAGCGGTTTAATTTTTGGCTGTATATATGCATTAGGTGCCTTAGGCCTTGTATTAATTTTTAAAACAACCGAGGTTGCTAACTTTGCACACGGGGAAATGGCAATGATCACAACATTTGTAAGCTACATCTTTTTAACAAGCTACGGTTTACCTTATCTGCTCTCTCTCGTTTTATCACTTCTATTTGCAATTATATTTGGAATGTTTGTCTACATTGTGTTTATGAAACGGATACAGTCTGCCCCGCATTTAAATCAAGTTGTACTCACCTTAGGGTTATTCATGGTTTTTAACGGATTTGCTGGGATACTTTGGGGATACGATACCGTTTCTTATCCTGAGGCACTGACTGGAAGTCCATTTCAAATAAGCGGTATTTTTATTTCATCCAACGAAATTTTTATGGTTGGATTAACGGTTCTTCTTATGCTTGTGTTTTTTATATTATTCCGCTACACAAAAATTGGTTTAGCTATGCGTTCCGCTTCACAGGATCGAATAGCCTCAGAACTTATGGGGGTAAAGGTTACGGGAGTTTTTATGGGGGCATGGGCCATTGGATCGGCTATGGGTGGTATTGCCGGGATAATGACTGCACCCATTACATTTTTGAGTCCAAACATGATGGGGGAAGTATTAATTATTGCTTTTGCGGGGGCAGTACTTGGTGGGTTTAATAGTTTACCTGGAGCTGTCGTTGGTGGTTTGATCGTTGGAGTTTTCCAAAATCTCATCAGTTTCTATATTTCACCAGAATTGAAAATCGTTTTTGTGTTTTTGTTAATCGTTTTGGTTCTGTATGTGAGACCTCAAGGTATTTTTGGTGGCTCAAAAATAGTTAAGAAAGTGTGATGAAAATTGAAAATGCTGTTAACAAATAAGAAATCATGGGTATTCATACTCGTACTTGCGTTGCTCGCCTGCCCTTTTGTCGTTGGACAATCCGTCTATTTGGTTTCCATTTTCGTCATGATCTGTGTTTATGCTATAACAGCGATGGCGTTGGACCTTTTAATCGGATTTGGCGGGCAGGTTTCAATCGGTCATGCAGGCTTATTATCGTTGGGTGGTTATTCTGCTGCCATTCTATCATCAAAATTTGGATTACCATTTTTACTTGTACTTCCATTGTCCGGAGTGATAACAGGTTTGATCGGTTTGCTAATCGGCCTGCCAGCCATTCGCTTAAGCGGGAATTTTCTTGCCGTCGTTACATTAGGTTTTGGATTGTCTATTCCTCAAATTGCCCTGAACTGGGATTCACTTACTGGAGGATACTCAGGTCTGCCATTATTCCGACCTGCATGGATATCTAATGACATTCAATTTATCTATGTCATTATCATTTTAACAATATTAATCACATGGGTTATTCACAACATTTTGAAAAGTAGATTGGGCAGAGCATTTGTTGCCATTCGCGAAAGTGAAATTGCTTCTCAAGCTACGGGGATTAACCTGCCATTTTACAAAACTTTAATGTTTGTCATTAGTGCATTTTTTACAGGACTTGCAGGTGGTCTTTATGGATACTGGATTGGGTTTGTCAGCCCCAATGATTTTACATTATTTACTTCATTTTTATTACTAGGGATGATTGTTGTTGGCGGCCTTGCCTCCATTCCAGGAGCCATTATTGGGGCAAGTGTATTTACGGTTCTTCCTGAGTTTACAAAATCATTTATTGGACTGACCAATATCATCATTGGTGTTGCCATTGTACTAATCATCCTATTTCGCCCTCATGGGTTAATGTCCTTGCTAGAATTAATGAAATTAAAAAAAACGAGTGAAAAGACCATCTTTGAAAAGGAAGTTTCAATTTCTGACTAAAACCAGGAGGTACTGCTAGAGATGCTAACCTTTAAAGATGTAACAGTGAATTTTGCAGGGGTAACCGCGGTAAAAGATCTATCTTTTAATGTGCCAGAAGGTAGTATTTATTCGATCATTGGTCCAAACGGAGCCGGAAAAACAACCGTATTTAACTGTATTAGCCGTTTTTATTCACCCGCATCCGGAACAATTGAATTTAATAGAAATGATATTTTAAAGCTAAAACCTCATCAAGTCATTCAAAAAGGAATTGCGAGAAGCTTTCAGAATGTCGAGCTGTTTGCAAAAATGACGGTACTTGATAATTTATTGACTGGCCTGCATCCAACATTAAAGAAGAATTTATTTTCTATTGCATTCAATTTACCTCCTATAAAACGAACAGAAAAAGAATCAATAAAAAAAGCTTTTGAAGTAATGGATTTGCTTTCTATAACTGATTTAGCTTATGAAAAAGTTATCAATCTCCCTTTTGGATACCAAAAGATGGTCGATATCGGCAGAGCCATCATTTCTTCGCCAAAACTAATTTTACTAGATGAACCGGTAGCTGGGATGAATCCAGTTGAAACGAAGAAAATTAGTGAACTTATTATCAGATTAAAGGAAGAAATGAATTACACGGTTCTATTAATTGAACATGATATGTCTCTGGTGATGGAGGTTTCAGATTCCGTTACGGTTATGAGTTTTGGTCAAAAAATTGCGGAAGGTGTTCCGAAAGACATTCAGAAAAATCCGGTTGTTATCGAGGCGTACCTGGGTGGGGTGGAAGATAGTGCTTAAATTATCTAATGTTCATGTCTACTATGGTCATGTTCATGCATTAAGAGGAATATCGATAACGGTTGAAGATGGGAAAATTGTTTCATTACTAGGTTCAAATGGTGCCGGAAAATCGACAACCCTGAAGTTTATTTCTAGATTAATTCATCCGAAAAATGGCAGCTATGAAATGGATGGAAAATCGATGTTGAAAAAGAGTCCCGGCAATGTGGTAAAAAGCGGCATTATTCACTGTCCTGAAAACAGGAGGGTATTTCCTCTATTCACGGTTGAGGAAAATTTAAGAATGGGAGCCTATAGTAGAAAGGACAAAAATATAATGGAAGATTTAGAAAAGGTACTTTCTTATTTTCCGAGACTAAAGGAGAGGATCAAACAAAAAGCAGGAACACTAAGCGGAGGCGAACAGCAAATGCTTGCGATTGGAAGATCCTTAATGGGAAAACCAAGGATTCTATTATTAGATGAACCTTCTCTCGGACTTGCTCCAATCCTCGTAAAGGAGATCTTCGCAATAATTAAAAGAATTAACCAAGATGGAACGTCTATTTTATTGGTCGAACAAAATGCGAATATGGCACTGAGTATTTCTGATTATGCCTATGTATTGGAAAACGGGAATATCGCGTTGGAAGGAAACTCAAAGGACTTAAGAAATAATGATGAGGTTCGCCGTTTATATCTTGGAGGCTAAGATATAAAGTGGTTTAAAATTTTTAAAAATTCAGTTAATAGGGAGGTTTTATTATGGGATTCAAAAAGGGGTATGTATTGTTTTTCTTTGTGATTTTGGTCTTGCTTTTATTTACTGGTTGTAGTAGCGAAAAAACGGGCTCTAACAATACATCCAATGGGCAAAAAGCTGAGAAACTAGCTCAAGGAGTTACAAAAAATGAAATATTAGTCGGTTTCTCTGGCCCTCAATCAGGTCCTTTAGCTGTCTATGATATATTACGTAAAGGTATGGATACCTATTTTCAGTACATTAATGAAAATGGCGGGGTAAATGGCCGTAAAATAAAGCTAATTGCTTATGACGATCAATATCAGCCTACTAAGGCAGTGCAGAATGCTAAGAAACTTGTCGAAATCGATAAAGTATTTGCTCTCTTAGGTAATGTAGGCTCTACTAATAATCTTGCTACAAAGAACTACTATGTAGAAAAGGGAATTCCAGTCATAATGCCGTGTGCGGCATTAAAAGAATTTGTTAACCCGCCAATTAAAAATTGGATGGGAGCATGCAATATGAATTATGAAGTCGAGGCACAAATCATGTTGGATTATGCGGTAAAAGAATTAGGTGCGAAAAAAATTGCAATTGCCTATCAAAACGATGATTACGGGAAAGCTCCTTATAATAAGATTAAAGACATCATTAAAGACTATCCAGAAGTTGAAATTGTAGCAGAAGTTAATTACCTTCCTGCTGACACAGATTTCACCTCTCAGGCACAAAAACTCGAACAAGCAAATCCGGATACAATTTTTAATTTTGGTGTAATGAGCCCTATCGTGAACTTAAAAAAAGCCATGTATAAAATCGGCTTTGACGAGCCTAATTACATTGTTCCTTCAGTTAGCGGCGCTGACACACGAACGTTTGAATTAGCTGGTAATGATGTCTGGGAAGGAACCTATAGTGGAAGCATTTATGTAAGTAGTGATGACGTGAATAATGAAAAAGCCAAACTATTACAAGAAAGATTTAAGATATCATATCCAAATGAATCAGTTACTACTGTGGTGGAATCTGGTTGGTCAATTGCTCAAGTATTTGTGGAGGCTTTAAGGGTGACAGGAGACAATTTGACATGGGAAAACTTCCTAAAATCATTTTATACATTTGATAAATGGAAGGGATCCAAGTATATTGGTATTTCTTTTTCAGAGAAAAACCATTACGGGGTTACAAGTATGTACATGACTGTTGCTAAGGATGGTAAATTACAACAAATTTCTGACATACTCTCATACGAACCAGAAACCGGAAAAATTTCCGTTTCGAAATAAAAGAGGTGTTTTAACAGAATAATAGACTTGGGAAATGCATGTTCTAATTTAAAAGAAAGGAAGATGTATAATGGAACTTGGGAATTTACATGAACGATTACCAGTTTTTGCGAAGAACAAACCAAATGAAACAGCTGTTATTTTTGGCGATACAAAAAGGACATTTAAGGAACTGTCTGACAGAGTCAATGCATTAGCCAATTCACTTATTGAAGCAGGGGTAAAAAAAGGTAATCATGTTGTATTGTACATGAAAAACCGAATCGAAATGCTGGAAGCTTTTTATGCGCTTTCAGCAGCCGGTGCGGTTGCAGTCCCTATTAATTACATGATAGAAGGTAATGATTTACGCACACTAGTGAATGGTTCAGATGCTACTCATGCCCTCGTAGAGGTGGAAAAACTAGAAGCCTACGAAACGGTTTTAGACGTTCTTCACACTATTAACTCAAGTTCGACGATTCTCATCGGTGGAACTCCTTCAACTTCAACCTATTTGGATTATGAGAGCCTTATAGAGAACGGATCAACGGAGCCTCCTAACGTTGAAGTGACTGGGAAAGACGTCGCGGCAATGCTCTATTCATCCGGCACTACTTCTTTGCCAAAAGGAATCGTGTTTACACAAGAAACAATGGTTTACCGGTCATTTATTAGCGCAACTGAATTTAAAATTAATCACAGTGATACGTATTTGATTTCTGTTCCAATGTATCACGCTGTTGGACATTGTTTTTCATTTTTATTAGGTTTATTTGGAACAAAACTTGTCATCACAAGAGATTTTGATCCGAAACATACATTAAGCTTGATTCAGGATGAAAAGGTTACCGGAGCGTTTTTTGTACCGACACAATACGTGATGATGCTGCAGGTTCCAGATTTTGAAAAATTCGATTTATCATCATTGAAATTGTTGCTTTCTGCCGGAGCACCACTTGCTGAGGCTGTTAAAAAGCGAATTATCAAGAAGTTTCAGACGGATTTATCTGAATATTTTGGCTGCTCAGAAACTAGTGCCTTTATTTTTCTTCGTCCTGATGATGTGATTCGTAAAACAAGCAGTATTGGCCAGCAGTTTGAGTTATTTCAAATTCGACTAATTGATGATGAAGGCAAGGATGTAGGTGTTGGGGAAGAAGGTGAGTTTGCTGTTCGGGGAGCTGGTTTATTTAATGGCTATTATAAGCTGCAGGAAGAAATGGAAAAATCATTTTTGCCAGGCGGATGGTTCAAGACTGGCGATATGGGTAAAGTGGATGATGAAGGATTCTACTACTTGCTAGACCGTAAAAAAGATATGATTATTAGCGGTGGTGTAAATATTTATCCGAAAGATATTGAAGAAGTCCTATATACACATCCTGCTGTAATAGACGCTGCGGTTATTGGCATCGCTGATGAGAAGTGGGGGGAAGCAGTTAAAGCAGTTGTCGTATTAAAGCCTGAGTCAGAAGTTGATGAAAAGCAATTGATTGATTATTGCAATGTAAGACTAGCTAAATTTCAGAACATTAAAGTGCTTGAAGTTGCTACTTCCCTCCCAAGAAACCCATCTGGAAAAATATTAAAGAGAGAACTACGGTTAAGAGGTTAATTCAAAAACTACCTTAGCGCTTAATTCTATAGGCCTAAGGTAGTTTTTTTATTTGGTTTTTATTATTCTATAACACTTTCATGATTGGAATATACAAAAGTGTCAAAGTTGTATGAGATCACATCATGGAGGGTACGGGCATTCAAACTTATGATGGAACGATTTCACCTGAATTAAAGGACTTGAGGCAAAGTGTCAAAAAATTTATTGATGAAAAAGTCATTCCGGCCGAAAGCATTTTTGAGAAGGGCTGGTGTATCGAAAAGCCCGTTATGCTCGGATATACGACGGACCCGATGAGGTCCATACCGTTTCCATTATACGAAATATATTAAAAAAATATGAAACCTGGAGCCCTGATGTATATTAGTAGTAAAAATAGACCGTAAGGCAACTCCCTCATAATTTTAACTGATGGTTAATATTAGTTGAATATAATGTATTTTACATTAATGCACCGAAAAAATAAAATGAAATAAATACTATTATTTGTATTATCTGAATTTTCTGTTTGACGCTTTGAGAATTTATCAACAAAAAGAGAAAAGTAATTCTAATTGTTTTTTGAGCATTTAATTATTTTCATCTTATTAAACTATTTAGTTTGGAAGTAACCTTGTTGATTCTCACTAGGCACAGTAGAGGCAATTAGTTTCTGTATGCGCTTACTGATTTTCAAATATACAAAATATTTAAAAGATTGGAAGGGGAATACGATGCGTGAAGTAGTAATAGTCGAAGCAGTTAGAACGCCAATTGGGAAACATAAAGGAGCCTTGAGCGCTGTTCATCCCCAGGAGTTAGCTGCTTATACGTTAAAAGAGCTTATTAAAAGAACAGGGATTTCTCCAAGTCTGGTTGAAGATGTCATTTTCGGTGTCGGCATGCAAGTTGGAAAACAAGGATTTGACCTTGCCAGGGTTGCTGCGTTAATCGCAGATTTTCCAATTGAAGTACCTGGAGTTGTCGTAGAACGACAATGTGGATCAGGCCAGCAAGCCATACATTTTGCGGCCCAAGCAATACTAAGTGGTGATATGGACGTTGTCATTGCCGGCGGTGTTGAAAACATGTCACATGTGATGCCGCTAGCCATTGCAGATCATAGTGAAGAGTACTTTAAAAGATATGAAGTACTCCACCAAGGTGTTTCGGCAGAACGAGTTTCTGATAAATGGGGTCTTAGCCGTACGCAATTAGATGAATTTTCTCTAGAAAGTCATAGAAGAGCTGTCCACGCACAAAAAGAAGGCCGATTTGAGCGAGAAATCACTCCAATCGAAGTGACGCTTCCAGATGGTACAACATCCATTTTTGCTGCTGATGAAGGTCCAAGGGAAAATACTAGTTTAGAAAAATTAGCAACACTTAAACCTGTTTTCCAAGAAGGCGGAAAGATTCATGCAGGAAATTCCAGTCAAATCAGTGATGGTGCAGCAGCAATATTAATTATGTCCCGTGATAAAGCTGAAGAGCTCGGGTTAAAACCACGTGCTCGTATTATTTCAAGAAGTGTTGTTGGTTCTGATCCAACGTTAATGTTGACAGGTCCAATTGAAGCATCGAAAAGGGTTTTAGAAAAATCAGGACTAACCATCGAAGATATGGATTTATATGAAGTGAATGAAGCATTTGCGCCAGTTCCAATGGTTTGGGCACAAGAGCTTGGTGCCGACTGGAACAAGTTGAATGTAAACGGTGGAGCGGTTGCTCTTGGACATCCAATTGGCTGTACAGGTGCTCGTATCATGACAACATTACTTCATGAACTCGAACGCTCAGGTGGTAAATATGGCTTGATGTCGATTTGTGAAGGTCACGGACAAGCAAATGCAACCATTATTGAAAGATTGTAATTTTTATAACTATAAATATATTTATTAAGGAGTGTCTGAAATGGAATTGAAAAACGGTGTAGTAGTTGTTACAGGTGGAGCATCAGGTCTTGGCGAAGCCACAGTAAGAAATACAGTAGCAAATGGTGGGAAGGCCCTTATTATTGACCTAAACGATGATAGAGGAAACAATTTAGTGGAAGAACTCGGATCAGATAATGTGCTATATGTTAAAACAAACGTTGCAGATGAGTCGAATGTTCAATCTGCACTGGATCAAGCAGTTGAAAAATTCGGTAAAATCACTGCGGCGATCAACTGTGCTGGTATCGGGCCTGCTCAAAAAACGTATGGTAAAAATGGTCCCCATACACTTGAGCATTTTACAAAAATTATTAATGTAAACTTAGTTGGTTCTTTTAATGTGATTCGTTTAGTAGCTGAAAAGATGGCTCAAAACGAACCAAATGAAAGCGGCGAAAGAGGCGTCATCGTCAACACTGCTTCTGTTGCAGCATTTGATGGACAAATTGGTCAAGCTGCATACAGTGCATCGAAAGGCGGCATTGTGGGTATGACCCTTCCAATTGCCCGTGATCTATCAAGCTATGGAATCCGTGTTTTAACGATTGCACCAGGAATATTTAAAACGCCAATCCTTGATGGTGCTCCTGAGGAACTATTAAATTCACTTGGTGCCATGATTCCATTCCCTAAGCGCTTAGGTCGTCCTAGTGAATACGCTCACCTTGTTCAAACCATTATTGAAAATCCGATGTTAAATGGAGAAGTCATTCGCTTAGATGGCGCTATCCGCATGCAGCCAAAATAATAGAATAAAAGACAAATTCTTTCAGAGGTGATATTAGATGGCACTAATTAAAGTAGAAAAGCAAGACAGAATAGCCATTGTCATTATTGACAATCCGCCAATGAATACATTGAGTACAGCCGTAGTTCAAGAGCTAGGCGAAACCTTCGCAACCTTAAACGATGACAATGAGGTATGGGCTATTATTGTAACAGGTGCAGGGGAAAAGGCATTCATGGCCGGAGGAGACATAAAAGGCTTCCCTGAAAAAATCGGAAATCCGAATTTAATCCCAAGTTTTTTATATACACATGAAGTGTTCAATAGCATTGATTTCTCTCCAAAACCTACGATTGCCGTGTTAAATGGGTATACTCTTGGCGGTGGATGCGAACTTGCTCTAACATGTGATATTCGCATTGCAGAGGAGCAGGCATTAATCGGAGTGCCTGAATGTACACTTGGTTTATTGCCCGGGGCAGGCGGTACACAGCGTTTGCCGCGACTGATTGGCGAAGGGAAAGCAAAGGAATTATTGTATACGGGTGAACATCTTAGCGCCGAGGAGGCCTTGCGAATCGGTTTAGTAAATAGAGTAGTACCAAAGGGAGAAGGTCTGCAAGCTGGTCTTCAGCTGGCTAAAAAAATCTGCAAAAACTCTCCAACTGCAGTGAGGAATATTAAAAAAGCGGTAGATGAAGGCCTTGAATTACCTTTGCAGAATGCGCTTGAAAGAGAAGCAGAATTGTTCCAAGAGCTGTTCCTTACAGAGGATGTGAAAGAAGGAGTACAAGCATTTTTGGAAAAAAGACGCCCTCAGTTTCTAGGAAAATAATTAAACACTAACAGAATCTACTAAGAATGATAAAAAAGGATTGGCGAATCTACTGCCAATCCTTTTTTGATACTACGTCAAGATAATAGACACAGATTTCTACCGCGCTTTCGCTTGGTGGCCTTCATAAAAAGGCTTAAATAAAGAACGATTTAAACTTTTTTATGAAGGTGAAATTAGGCTGCGGAAATTCCATACATTCTTTCAAATTCATTCGGCGTATAGTATCCCAACGACGATTGGATACACTTATAATTGTAGAAGAAATCGATGTATATCCGTTACCCACACATATTCGTAATTTTCACTTAAAAACTCTGACAATTTGTGACCTAAATTCATCTATTTTTTCAGAGAAATAGCGATTTTGATGGGTTGCAAGATAGATAATCCTAGAAGGAGAAGGATTCTTTAATGTAATAACCTTAAAGATAAAACCATCCTGTGAAAAAATAGTAAGAGACGATCTTGGAACGATAGCGATACCTAAACCTGCGGAAACGAAACGCGGAATGGAACGTCCATCAATCTCGAAGGCAAACTTAGGGGTAAAGCCAGCTTGATTACAAAAAAACAGTATTTGTTTTTGCAGGGCATAACTTGATGGATTTGAGATTAATGGCTCATCGGCTAAATGCTTAAAATCAATCTCGTCCAAATCCTTAAAACGATGTTCAATGGAAGTAATTAATACTAGTTCTTCACAATAAATGGGCTCAAATGATAATAAATTGGATGGCCTAGTGGTGGAGGTTAGACCGATATGAATGTCGTAGGATAATAATGCTTTTTCAATATGAGCTCCGTGCATTTCTTTGATATTAATTTGCTGCATCGGATATTTCTTTTTAAAACCAAGAAATAGGTTAAAGAGCCAGGGCGTACAGGTGGAGATGCTCCCAATGCGAATTTCGCCTAAACCGTCTTCTTTTATATCATCTATTTCTTTGTACGCATTCGAAATTTGCTGCAAAATTTGCAATGTATGTGTATATAAAACTTCCCCAGGCTCAGTTAACAATACATCCCTCGCACTTCTATCTATTAATTTACATCCAAGTTCCTGTTCCAAAGCTTTCATTTGAATACTCAGGGAAGGCTGAGAAATCTGTAATTCCTCTGCAGCCTTTGTGATGTTTCTATGTCGTACAATCGATTCAAAATACCTTAATAACCGTATGTCCATTCTCTTTGCGCCCTCCTATTAAACCTTGAAAAACTCAGCGATTTGTAGTTTGTAGTCGTGAATTGCTGAAGGCAGGTAACGATTTTGATGAGTTGCAATATAGATATTCCTAAAAGGTGCAGGATTTTTTAGTGAAATAAACTTAACTCCTTGATGTTTAATAAGCTCGTTATTAATAGAAGATTTAGGTACTATGGCGATACCTAATCCTTCCTCTATAAATCGAAACATAGCAAGACTATCAAGCTCGAAAGCTACCTTTGGGGTAAAACCCGCCTGTTCGCAGAAATGTAGTATATGCTGCCGCATGGAATAACCCGGATATAAAATGAATGGCTCATCGGCTAAATCAATAAAATCAATCTCTTTCAAGTCCTTAAACCGATGGTGAGCGGAGGTAACTAACAATAATTCTTCATGATAGATGGTTTCAAAGAATAACAAGTCTGTTTCCGTGGCGATAGAAGTAACACCAATATGAATGTCGTATGATTTCAATGAAGCTACGATGTCTTCTACCTCCATTTCCTTAATATTTATTCGAACATGAGGATATTTTTTTTGGAATTCAAGCGTTGTGTCAAAGAGCCAGGAGGTACAAGTAGGTATGCTCCCAATAGAGATTTCCCCTAATCCCACACTTTTCACTTTTTCCATTTCTTCGTAAGCGTTTGTAAATAGATGAAGGATTTGAACGGAATGCTTATATAAAATTTCTCCAGACTTTGTTAATGTAACCCCCCTAGGGCTTCTCTCTAGTAATTTACAACCTAATTCTTGCTCTAAAATTTTGATTTGTCCGCTTAGTGAAGGTTGAGAGATATGTAATTCCATTGCAGCCTTGGTTATGTTTTTATGACGGACGATGGTTTCAAAGTACTTCAAAAGACGAATCTCCATTTTCTTCATCTCTTTCTATCATAGGTTCAAACTATGGGTTCATAAATAACGCGTATTGGTACTTATAATGAATATAATATATATTCAAAATATAATCTATATTCAGATTGATTATTATTTCAAATAAGTAGGAGGGGGTCTAATGAGTGGTCCGTTATCGGGAATACGGGTATTGGATTTAACTTCGGTATTAATGGGTCCATATTGCACGATGTTATTAGGAGATTTGGGTGCAGAAGTAATCAAAGTAGAAACACACCAAGGGGATAATTCTCGTTACAGTGGAATGGAGAGAAATCCCGGAATGGGTGGATCGTTTCTGTATATTAACCGAAGCAAGAAAAGCATTGTCCTGGATTTAAAAACGAAGACTGGAAGCGATGCACTTCTTAAATTGGCTCAAAAGGCAGATGTGTTTCTTCATACGATGCGGCCGGACGCGATCGAAAAACTGGGTCTTTCATATGATGCAGTCAAGCAGTCTAATCCGGAAATCATCTATTGCGGCGCGTACGGATTTAGTAAAGATGGGCCCTATCATACCAAGCCAGCCTATGATGATATTATTCAAGCAGCGTCCGGACTCGTTGCTGCACAAACCGCATTATCAGGGCAGCCTCAATATATGGCGACAGTTCTGGCTGATAAGTCAGCGGGACTTATGGTGTTCGGTGCAATCCTATCAGCTCTCTATTACCGGGAGAGGACAGGAGAGGGACAAAACATTGAAGTTCCGATGTTTGAGACGATGGTTTCCTATACCATGGTCGAGCACATGCGAGGCATGACGTTTGATCCTCCTGTCGGCCCTGCGCTTTATAACAGAGTCATATCCAAGAACCGAAAACCTTACCGGACACTCGACGGCTATATTAGCGTCATCGTCTACAATGACAAACAGTGGCGGGCATTTTTTAATCTTGTTGGACAACCTGAGTTAATCCAGGATGAGCGCTTTAAAGATTTTGGAGCGCGAATGAATTATATTGATCAGCTTTACGGCATGGTGGAAGAAATGATGGCTACAAAGTCAACCACGGAATGGCTGGAGTTATTGGAGAAAGCGGATATCGCTGCAATGCCGGTTTATCAGCCCGAGGATCTGCTAAATGATCCCCATCTGAAAGAGATTGGTTTTTTCAAAAAAGTCACTCATCCGACTGAGGGTAATATGTTTGAAGTTGGCATACCAGTACGATTTTCCAATTCGCCTGCCAAAGTAGCGAGACACGCACCGCGGCTTGGTGAGAACAGCGTTGAAATCCTCACGGAATTGGGCTACAGTCCACAGGACATTAAACAGATGCTGGCGCAGGGAGTTACCTTGGATGGAACTATGATCAATGCCAATACTTGATAAAAATCAATTGGAGGAATAAACTATGAGAATTTTTAATCCTGTTGGTGAAGAAAAAAGAGTTAAATCGTCGTTAGTCCCACGATTGCACACCTTAAATGGAAAGAAGATTGCCTTATTAGGTAACATCAAGCTGAATGCAAAAGAACTTTTGGTTAGGACTGGAGAGTTACTAAAGGAAAAAGAAAACGTATTAAAAGTAAGACTTTATGAAAAAGATAGTCCGAGCTTTGGAGCACCAGAAAGTATGCTTTCTGAAATCGCTGCAAATTTTGATGCCGCAGTCGTAGCGTTGGGTGATTGAGGGTCATGTACATCGTGGTGTATCCACGATAGCATGGAATTGGAAAAAAGAGGTTTGCCGACCGTTACCTTTGTTTCAGAGGTATTTATCGATTTGGCAGTATATGAATCGGAGGCCAAAGGTTTTAAAGGAATTCCAATTGCGGAAGTTCCCTTTCCGATGGGCAGTGTAAGTGAAAAAGAGGCTTACATACGTGCCGAGGCAGTTTTTGCTTCAATTATTAGTGGATTGACAATTGACCCAATTGTTGACGATCAACTTCAGGCGGAAGATGAAGGGGATCACCTTCTTTTTATTTCTGAGGATTTTGATAGCGTAAATGATTATTTTCTTCAGCAAGGCTGGACAGATGGTCTGCCTATTGTACCGCCGACTGAAGAGCGAGTAAGAAAAATGCTTGCTTTAAGTATGCTCGACCCAAATGAAGTACTTGGGTTTATGGGGCCGCGCTGGCGGAAAGTTACCGTGGAAAAAGTGGCTGTGAATGCTGTAATGGCTGGATGTGCTCCAGAGTATTTTCCGCTGCTGTTAGCTGCTGTAGAAGCGATGTTGGAACCTGCTTTCAATTTATATGGGGTACAGGCTACCACGAATCCTGCAGGTCCGATGTTAATCATCAATGGACCGGTTGTAAAAAAACTGGATATTAATGCGGGTATCGGTTTGTTTGGGCCAGGTTGGAGAGCAAATTCCACAATTGGCAGAGCAGTTCGATTAATGCTTTATAACCTTGGCGGTGGACGTCCAGGGATCGGGGATATGTCTACTTTAGGGAATCCTGTCAAATATTCCGCCTGCTATGGGGAATTAGAAGAAAAAAGTCCATGGGAACCGTTGCATGTTGAATTAGGTTTTGCTGTAGAGGAAAGCACAGTAACGGTTGTATCCGGTACTGCCCCGCTAAATGTCATTTATCTGGGGGATAGTGGAGAAATACTGCTCGATTACTTGGCAAAAGCAATGACAACAAAAGGGAGCAATTTCTGGTTGTTTGATATGCAGCCTGTCGTTGTTATATCCCCTGTTCATGCACAAATCCTGGAGCGGGATGGATTCGATAAACAAAGTATAAAGCAAGATTTGTATAAAAGGGCACAAGTCCCTGTATCGAATTATGATCGAACCACAAGAAAAACAGTCTTAGAATTGAAGCCTAAATACCTAGTTAAAGAGAATGGCGAGGAATTCCTAAAAATTGCACAAAGACCTGAAGATATCATGATATTCGTTGCTGGCGGTGATGGCGAGCATAGTGCAGTTATTGGAACTTTTCATACCTCTAGGGCAATCACTAGAAAAATAGACACTTCAATTTTCTAATAATTAAGGGGGTCCTTATTCTGCGCACCACTAGATATTCTTGGATTATATTAATCTTTCTTGTTACTGCTGGTATGATCAACCAAATAGATAAAGTTGTCATTGGGCTGGTTTCCGTTCCTCTGATGAAGGAGCTGCATTTAAGTCCATCACAGTGGGGAATTGTCGGAAGCTCGTTCTTTTGGTTCTTTATCCTATCCTCGATTATTCTCGGAGGAATGGCTGATACAAAAAATACAAAAAAAATATTTGCTTGGATGACACTGACATGGCTGGCCGTTCAATTCGTCACACCTGTTGTTTCTAGTCTGTCCCTCTTGGTGATGACAAGAATGATTTTGGGAGCAGGTGAAGGTCCAACTTCTGCAGTATCAGCAGCTATTGTCGGAAAATGGTTCCCAAAACAAAGACATGGTATTGGTGCTAGTGCTATTCTGTTTGGGGCAACAATCGGGCCTGCAATCGCGTCACCCTTATTAATCTCTATAATTGATCGATATGGCTGGAAATCCGCTTTTATCTCAATGGGTATTATAGGTCTGATTTGGTTAGTTTTTTGGCTGATTTTGGGTAAGGAAAGACCCCAAGAAATGGGGCTTTCCTCCATCCCTCAAGAGGCACTGCAGTCATCCACCCTTCCTAAGGTTTCTTGGAGACAGTTTCTTCCACATGTTTTTACTAGAAATTTTATTTTTATTGTTTTGTGCGGCGGCTGTGCCTATTGGATAGCCACCATTCTAGCGTTTTGGTATCCAGCCTATTTTTCCACAGTTAAGCATTTTAATGGTCAAACCTTAAAACTAGCAGTCTCATTACCCTTCCTATTTGCTGCTATTTGCCAAGTGGGCTTCGCCCTCGTTTCCGATTGGCTTTATCGCAAAACTGGCGATATTCGAAAAGCACGAGTAAATCTTGCAGGCTTAACGATGCTGCTATCCGCTATTTGTCTATACTTTGGCAGTGTCATAAATTCGAGTGTTCCCTCTATTGTGTTCTTTACACTTGCTCCAGGTTTGGGGATTGTTATACTCTCTTTAGCACCTGCCATGTTGATGGAGTTTTTTTCTCCCGAAAACATCGGAAAAGCCCAAGGGACCTATATTGCGCTTTCAAATTTCGCAAGTGTGATTGCCCCCCTAGTATTCGGCTACTTCATCCAATATGCTGCAAATGAGGCCATGGGATATCGTTATGCGTTTTAATGCTCTTCCTTGATTATGGTAATTTTCGGCATCTTGTTTTGGGTTGGAGTAAGGGCTGTTAAGCAAACGCAAACATCGATAAAAGCGGAAGAAGAAGCGAGTATTTAAGATTCCTATTTTCTAAAGGAGTGAAATTTATGATGAAAAAAGTAATAGAAGCATTACAACCTTTGAAAGAGGCTTTAAATGCTGATGGAACAGATTTGAAGATCGAAGCCTCAGAAAGGAATATTAAGCTGGAAATCATCGTGACCGAAAAAACATGTGTAGAATGCTTATTGCCTGAAAAATTAATCACCAATATCATCCAGAAAAAATTAGCGGATAGCGGCATCACGTACGACTCATTCGAACTCATTTACCCTGAGGTAGGATAAAGGAGGTATGAAAGATGGATGCGTTAACGGGAATTCGCGTACTTGATTTAACCAGACTGCTTCCGGGCCCTTATTGCACACAGCTCCTGGGGGATTTAGGTGCTGAAATTATTAAAGTGGAGGAAAAGGGGAGCGGCGATTACATTCGTGAATTAAATCCTGGTACTTTCTATGCAGTAAATCGGAACAAGAAAAGTTTGACATTAGATTTGAAACAGGAAGTTGGACGTCAAATATTACTGGATCTTGCAGCCAATAGTGATGTCGTGATTGAGAGCTTCCGCCCTGGGGTAGTGGAGCGATTGGGTATCGATTATCAATCTGTAAAGAAAGTGAATCCAGGCATCGTCTACTGCTCGATTTCTGGGTATGGGCAGGATGGTCCTTACCGCCTTGAACCGGCACATGATCTTAACTGCCTTGCCATGTCTGGGGCACTGAGCATCCCGGGTCAGCTTGGGTATCCACCGGTTCGAAGCGGCCTTCCTGTGGCGGATTTAGCCACATCGATGTTTGCAGCCTTCAGCATTGTCTCGGCCTTGCTGTTTAATCGAGAAACCGGAAAAGGGCAATACATTGACGTTTCGATGTCTGATTCCGTGTTCGCTTGGTCAAGCACTCGTTTTGGCAGTTACTTCCTTGATGGCCATCTGCCTGAAACGGATGATGCTCATCACCTGCATGCCACAAATGAAGTCTATACGGCAAATGACGGAAAGAGATTAGCCATTGCTGCCATCGAAGATCAATTTTGGCAGGGATTATGTCACAGTATTGATCGGGTTGATCTCCTTACCAACCCCGATTTTACGAGCGTAGAATTGAGATTGATGCACAAGCAAGCTTTACGATCCCTGTTGCAGGAGACATTCCTTCGTCATTCTCGGGATGAATGGATTGACTTGCTCAAAACCAACAAGGTTCCAGCTACTCCGGTAAACGATATTATGGAAGCAAGTGCTGACCCTCAATTGAAGGCAAGAAGCATGATCCAAAGTGTTTTTGTCCCACAGCTAAACAGAGATATCCAACAGGCCGCTTTTCCTGCGAAATTGTCCGAGACACCGGCAGTAATTAAGAATCCGCCGCCGGAAGTAGGAGAGCATACTTATGAGATTTTGAATACGATTTTAAAACTCAAAGAGAATCAAATTGCTCACATGGAACAAATAGGAGTGATTTAGGTCAGAGTAAATACCGGGTTAAATGAGGAGATGGTTGAATGTCAGACATCTTGTTTCAAAAAGAAGGGAATATTGCTGTCATATCGTTAAATCGACCGGAGGTGATGAATGCATTTACCCATGAAATGATCAAACAATGGGCAGATGCGCTCGAAGAATACCGTAAGGATGATTCTATTGATGTTGTGGTATTAACGGGGGCAGGTAAAAAAGGCTTTTGCACCGGGGTGGATTTAAAAGATCTGGACCTGGGACAGCCCAATGCTTTAGTTCGCAAAAACGATTTGTGGGAAGGTGTCCATCGTATTGCGCTGACGCTGGAGAATCTCGACAAGCCGATGATCTGTGCGGTTAATGGTACAGCAGTCGGGGCGGGCATGGACATGGCGCTCATGTGTGACATCCGGTTTGCTTCTGAAAACGCCCGTTTTTCAGAAGGATACATCAAGGTGGGACTTGTTCCTGGAGATGGTGGTGCCTACTACCTTCCTCGAATCGTTGGGATGGCAAAGGCACTGGAATTGCTGTGGACAGGAGATTTCGTCCATGCCCAGGAAGCGAAGGAACTAGGTATCGTCAATCAGGTGTACAGTCCTGAGGAACTGCTGCCGAAAACAATGGAATTTGCAGAACGTCTTGCAAAATCCCCGAAGATTGCCCTCCGCATGATCAAGCGTGCGGCTTACCAGTCTGCTAACATTGATTTGCGGACATCACTTGATTTGATTTCCTCACACTTTTCCATTGTGAGGGATTCTGAGGATCATAAACAGGCCGTGGCAGCCATGCTGGACAAGAGCAGGAGGAGGGAATGATCCATCATTCTATTATTATCGGTACGGGGCCGGCGGCGGTGACTCAGCGATGGAAGAAGCTATTTTCCTGACTAAGTTTGCAGCTGAAGTTTGTGTGGTGCATCGCAGAAATAAGTTGCGGGCGTCTAAAATCATGCAAACACGTGCGGAAAAAAATCCAAGGATTAGATGGAAACTAAATTGTACTCCGTTAGAAGTGATGGCAGATGATAAGGTTACAGGGTTGAAAGTTTTAAATAATGATACTAGAACAGAGGAACTCATCGACACAGATGGAATTTTTGTGGCAATCGGTCACCAACCAAACACTGCCTTTTTAAATGGACAGATTGAAACGGATGAAACAGGGTACATCAAAGTAAAGCCGGGAACTACAGAAACCAGTATCCCGGGGGTTTTTGCCTGCGGAGATGTTCAAGACCATTATTACCGCCAAGCCATTTCTGCGGCAGGGTCAGGCTGTATGGCTGCTTTGGAATGTGAAAGGTTCATTGAAGGGAATGCTATGGGATGAGCCCATATCAAAGCTTGGAGTTAGACTTGAGCACATACTCGTCCATGAACCATATCTTCCATTCATATTTAATCACGGTTTATTTATAGATTTATTTTTATAGGTATGAGTCTCCAAACTTTATGGAGACTCTTTGATTATTTGTCAGGGGGAAAGAATGATGATTTTAACTAAAGGATTGATTTATACTGCAAAAATTAGGCCTTCCCATACAGCCATATTAGAAAATGGGCACGCGTTTACGTATAGCCAGCTTGCCGAGCGAACAGCAAGGTTAAAAAAAGTATTAAAAGAAATGGGTGTCCGAAAAGGGGACCGGGTTGGACTCTTAATGCTCAATAATTTCCGTTACATAGAAATTTTTTTCGCATGTACAGCGATAGGAGCTATTTACGTACCACTAAATTACCGTTTTTCTATAGATGAACTCGAATATGTGATGAATGATTCAGGAATAAAGGTATTGTTTTTACATCGAGAATTTTTGCCGTTGGTTCAGTCATTAGGTGTAAATACGCCTTCAATTGAAAAGTATATTTTGGCAGAAGATATGGAAATCGAGTCAGAACTGGTTTCCTATGAAAATATGATCGCAAAGGAAAATGGAACTTCATTTGAACTTGATTATGATGATGTGACTGAAGAAGACCTGGCAGGTATTTTCTATACGGGAGGAACGACTGGCCGTTCCAAAGGTGTCATGTTCACTCACAGGAATATTTTTAGTAATTACTTTCAAACCATCAATCATGTTGGATTTACCCATGAGACAAACTTTTTGCACAGTGCTCCGATGTTTCACCTTGCGACTGGTGCCTCTGCTATCAATCTAGTAATGGTTGGAGGAACACAAACTATTATTAGGAGTTTCACTCCAAAAATATTTTTTGAAACAGTAGAAACATTTAAAGTGACCATGGCCATGCTGGTTCCTACCATGCTCAATATGGTTTTAAACGATCTAGGGTTTCATCAGCATGATATCAGCTCATTAAATCGAATTGGTTATGGTGCTTCTCCAATGTCACTTGCCTTATTACAAAAAGCGATGAGAATGCTGCCTGATGTTCAATTTGCACAAGGATTTGGCATGACGGAAGCCTGCGGGGTCGCGTATTTAAGCTATGAGGATCATAAGTTGTTTGCAAATGAAAAAGACGAAAGAAAATTAAGGTCTTGTGGCCGAGCCATTCTAGGAGTCGAGCTAAAGGTAGTAGATGAAAATGGTAATTCTATGAAGACTGGTCAAATAGGTGAAATAGTAATAAAGGGCCGAAATATTATGAAAGGCTATTGGAAATTACCTGAAGAGACCGCAAAAGTTATAAAGGACGGCTGGTATCATACAGGTGACATGGCCACAATTGATGATGATCATTACATTTATATTGTTGACAGAAAGAAAGACATGATCATTTCCGGCGGTGAGAATGTGTATTCCCAAGAAGTCGAAGATGTCATCTACAAACTTCCGGATGTTCTGGAGACAGCGCTAATAGGGATACCCGATGAAAAGTGGGGTGAGGCGGTCACGGCCATTGTTGTCAAAAAGGCGAATAGCACACTTACGGAAAAAGAGATAATTGAATTCATAAGACCAAGATTGGCAAATTACAAAGTTCCTAAATTTGTTAAGTTTGTAGATGAACTTCCGAAAACTGCCTCAGGAAAGATTTTAAAACGGACCTTACGTGAGCAATATTGGCAAGGAAGCTCACGTATGGTGAACTAGAAGCTTTTGAAAGAGGGGGAATGGTCTTGAAATGTATCTATATGTAGACGCTTTTGTTTTTATTAGTGTTTACATATGGATACACTCCTCCGTTTATGGTCCAAAATATCCTGTATTTTAAGAGGGGATTTTTTTGGCATGGTTCTTGCATAAATAATACGCGTAGTATCATTATTTTGATTTGGAAAACTTTATAGCAGGTGTTGGTGAAGGGGTGAATGTGGACAAGAATTTGCGTTTAATCAATCTAGTGATATTGTCTTTACTTCATTTGGCGGAATCTGTGGCATTAGTGTGGGAAGAAGTTTGGGGAAAGAATAGTCTGTATGCTATAGGGAACCACAACATGAAATAAACAGCTTTCTACAGATTTAAACAATTGGATGTATTTTAATTTGAATGTTCGGAATATTTTCTGTTATTACTATTTTCTTTCAAAGCATAATTTAAATTTACTAGAAATGGATGGTTGAAGAATGATTGTAACAAAGTTATTAATTCGCAATATTAAAATAAATCCAACCCAAACGGCTATTTTAGAAGATGAAAATAAATTTTCTTATCTTGAGTTCGGTGAACGGGTAGCAAAACTAAAGATAGCGTTAGTAGAAATGGGTGTCCAAAAAGGGGATCGAGTGGGACTATTAATGCTAAATGATTTCCGGGTAATGGAAATCTTCTACGCCTGTACAGCAATTGGAGCAATCCATGTCCCTCTTAATTTCCGTTATTCTACAGAGGAACTTGAATTTGTACTAAATGATAGCGGTATCAAATTTTTATTTTTACACAAGGAGTATAGTAATCTAGTTCCTTTACTGCGTGAAAAGACTCCGTGTGTGCAGCAATATATTTTGGCGGAAAATCATTCAATTAATTCAGAACTTAAAAACTATGAAAATCTCATTAAAAATCAGTGTGCAACAGCACATGAACTTCATTTCGATGGTGTTCAGGAAAACGATGTGTGCGCACTTTTCTATACAGGCGGAACAACTGGACGAGCTAAAGGCGTCATAATTACTCATCGAAATTTTATGACTTACTTTTATACTACTCACTCGATACAGAATATAACCAAAGAATCAAGGGTGTTGCATACAGCTCCGATGTTTCATCTGGCAGGGTTTGGGCCGGCATTCACGACCCTTGCAACTGGCGGGACCAACACTACCGTGAGAACCTTCACGTTAGATTCTTTAGTAGAATCGATTAAAAAATATCAGCTGACTTTCGTATTGATGGTTCCTACCATGGTCAATATGATCATAAATGATCCAAAATTAAATATTGATGATTTAAGCTCACTAAGAAAAATTCAATATGGCGGTTCCCCAATGCCCCTTGATTTATTGCAAAAAACGATGGAATTGCTTCCTAATGTTGAGTTTCAACAAGGGTATGGAATGACAGAAGCGGCGCCAGCACTGACGATTTTAAACCATGAACATCATATCGTCGACGGTACGGAAAAGAGTATCAGAAGATTGAGATCGGCAGGACAAGTAGTTTACGGAGTGGAGCTTCGAATCGTAGACGAAAATGGGAAGGATGTAGGTCCTGAACAGGTTGGGGAAGTGATTTTCCGAGGTCCAAATATGACAAGTGGCTATTGGAATTTACCAGAAGAAACTGCTGCATCGATAAAAGATGGCTGGTTTCACACAGGTGATATGGCCATGATGGATGAAAATCATTTTATCTACATTGTCGATCGGAAAAAGGACATGATTATCACAGGCGGGGAAAATGTGTATTCCACTGAAGTGGAAAACGTACTCCATAAACATCCGGATGTATTAGAGGCTACAGTAATCGGTGTACCCGATGAGAAGTGGGGAGAAGCGGTTAAGGCGATTATCGTCAGAAAACCGGGATCTGCCGTAATAGAAAATGAGATTATCCAATTCGCAAGAGCTAGTTTATCAGGATTTAAATTACCGAAATCGATTGACTTTAGAGATGAGCTTCCTAAATCTACAGCCGGGAAAATATTGAAACGTAAATTGAAGGAAGAGTACTGGAATGGGACTTGGCGCCTTGTGAATTAGTCCAAGGTCAAATAAATAAAAAAGAATGAAGCTTTGCTTCTTTTTATTAGACAATGGAGGAAATAAAAAATGACAAAAAAGAAAGTAATCGAAGAGAATATTTCAAGTAAAGAATTATTATGGAAACATGCTTTTCAACAAGTGGATTCTTGGATTGAACGTGAAAATAGTCGTGAGGAAATTCTTCTTAAATCAGCAAAGCAGTTGGCGAAAAATGTAAAACAAAATCAAAATAACTTAATTGAAATCACACAACAATTTTCTAAAGAACTTCGCCATCTGGAAAAAACTTCAAGAGTAGAAGTATTAACTTCTACAACGGGCTTACAAGCATTAGTTCCCTTTAAATCCTATGAAGAAATTAATGATAGCTTTGATCATCTATGGAATAAAGCATCAGAATTCATAAACACTCCTTTTGAGAAATTAATGAATGTTAGTAATCCAGAAAATATTATTAACGGGTTAGAAAAATATATTGAATTCAGACGAAACAATAGAAATCTTTTTGTAAATAACATAAAAGGTACAGCAAATAGTATCCAATCTCACCAATTGGAACTCTTAAACACAGTGAGAAACCAAATAAAAAATGTGATCTTTCCATTCCATAGATATTTGGAACGGTCTACCAAGCTAGTATAATCACAAACACGAGGAGATATATATATGTTAACCAAAATCTTAAGTAATCATGGACCTGAAATCTATGATTTTGAAAAAGAGAAGCAGCGCTGGCAGGGATTTTTAAAGATTGTACATCAACCCAAGCCAAATTTTAATAATACGCCCAAGCAAGCAGTTTGGAAAAAAAATAAAGCAACACTATGGCATTATCCAGCAGTTGAAAAGAAATACAATATTCCAATCTTTTTTATTCCCTCGCTTATCGGAAAACCACATGTTTTTGATCTGGCACCAGGAACGAGTGTATTTGGGAATTTTGTAAATTCGGGTTACGATGTATATTTTTTAGACTTAGGTGTTCCTGGGTATGAAGATAAAGATATTAATATTGAAGATTACATTGAAGATTACATTAAAAAAGCAGTGCGTCGCACTTTACGACATTCAGGTGCAGATGAAATTTCAGTAGTAGGGTATTGTTTTGGGGGAATTCTAGCCTCTATTTACGCTTCCATTGCAGAGGAACCAATTAAAAACTTGGTGCTCATTACTGTTCCCCTTGATTTTGGCGTAACTATTTTACCAGAAGCATGGATGGATGCGATAAAAAATGATTCATTAAATTTGGATCGAATGATAGATGTCTATGGGTTAATTCCTGCAGACTATATCGACAAAATGTTTAAATCCTGTATGGGTCAATACGTAATACTTAGTCCATATGCAGCGCTGTTAAATCGTGCACATGATAAACGGTTTGTAGAAAAATGGCATCGAATTAATTATTGGACAAATGACCAGATTCCAATGTCTGGTGAAGCTCTACGTCAATTAAATAATGATTTTATTAAAGAAAATAAGCTGATAAGAGGCGAGTTTTCTGTTCGTGGAAAAAAAGCCAATCTAAAAAATATCAATGCAAGCTTATTAGTTGTTTCGGCAAAAAATGATACCATCGTCCTTGAAGAACAAAGCAGACCAATCATGGATCTGGTTTCAAGCGAAGATAAAACATATCAACTTGTTGAGGGAGGACATACTAATTTAGCGATCTCTGGTAAATTAGCTCATATTATTTCCCCTTGGCTGAGTCATCGTTCAGAATGATTGTATAAAAGAAGAATGATTGTTGGAAGAAAGTTTCTTTCACAATAACAAAAAGGAGGAGGGCAATAGCCTTGCTCCTTTTTGTTGTCCGAAATTGGAGACGAGTTGTGTTGTTGTATACATCGATGTCTTTCATTGGATACAACTTGAAGATACAAAATGACCAAGTGTAAGTGATGATGAATTTTTTATTTTTGGCATGATAATTGCAAATATATAGATGATTTAAAATTTTATAAATTTTATAAAAGGAGGGACTAGACTATGTCAACTGCATCAACAAATAAACCATCGATGGATTTTTTTAAGAAAAAGAATAAATTTTACACCCAAGAGCATGAAATGTTTCGTACATCGCTTCAAAAATTTCTTGAAAAAGAGGCTGTTCCATATTTTGAACAGTGGGAAGAAGAAGGAATCGTACCACGAGAATTCTATTACAAATTAGGGGAACAAGGATTTCTTTGCCCGCAAGTGGATCCAAAGTATGGCGGACTGGGACTTGATTTTGGTTTTAATTTTGTTTTGATGGAGGAACTGCTTCGAGTTGGCGGAGGCCTTGGGGGAGCAGCCTTACATAACGGTATCGTAGTGCCTTATTTAGAACATTTTGGTTCAGAGGAATTGAAACAGAAGTATTTGCCAAAATGTGTTTCTGGGGAAATCATTACTGCAGTAGCCATGACAGAACCAGGTTCAGGGTCCGATTTGGCTAGCATGTCTACTAGAGCCGTAAAAGATGGAGACCACTATATCATCAATGGAGCAAAAACCTTTATTACCAATGGTTTTAACGCTGAGTTAATTTTCCTGGCTGTTAAAACAGATCCCAATGCAGTACCAGCTCACAAAGGAATTAGTATTATTTTAGTTGATACTGATACCCCCGGGTTTTCCCGTGGACGCAAGTTGAAAAAATTGGGGAGACATAGTCAGGATACGGCTGAATTAATCTTTGAAGATGTACGGGTGCCGGTTTCTAATTTATTGGGAGAAGAAGGAAAGGGCTTCTATTATTTGATGAATAAATTACGGCAGGAACGATTAATGGTTGCGGGCTCAGCTGTAACTGTAGCTGAAGAGATGTTGAAGCAGACGATAAACTATGTGAAAGAAAGAAAAGCATTTGGAAAACCCATTAGTTCCTTTCAAAATACCCAATTTGAAATCGCGGAAATGGCTACGGAAATATCATTAGCCCGAACATTTGTCGAGGATCTATCCATTCGTCATTTTAAGGATGAGCCTGTTGATACGGAAGTAGCAATGGCCAAATGGTGGATTACCGATATGACAAGACGAATGTCCGCTCGCTGCTTACAGCTCCATGGCGGCTATGGATTCATGGAAGAATATGATATCGCTAGGCGTTATCGTGATTCCGCAGTTATGCCAATTGTTGCGGGTTCTAATGAGATTATGAAAACCATTATTGCAAAAAATATGGGCCTTTGATAGGGATATCGATCATTACTATTCTAAATATTTATAATGCAAAGAGGTGTTACAGATGAGTTCATCCAGTGTCAAAGATTTAGTTGGAGTTGAATTTAAACCATATCGTTTTGAAGTAGAAAAAGGTAAAATCCTGGAATTAGTTAAGGCAATAGGTGACCCAAATCCTATTTACCGCAGCCTTGAAGCAGCTCAGCAAGCAGGGTATGAAGGGATTCCGCTCCCGCTTACAGGTTTGCAGCCAATCGATAATTTTGGCGGATATGGCTTTGAGGAAAAAAAGGAAGTACTAAAAGGAATTAATCCTGCAAAAATTCTCCATGGTGAGCAAGAATATGAGTTCCTGGGTGAAATCTATGCGGGTGACACCCTGACTGTTACCAGTAAAGTAGTAGATGTAGTCGTTAAGACAGGTGGCAGTGGCAGCATGGATCTCATTACCTTTGAAAATCAATATACCAATCAATATGGAAAATTAGTTGCCTTTGCAAGAAATACTTTGGTACATCGCCATTAATAATTTGTGATTGAAAGGGGAAATACCATGTTTTTTGAAGAGCTAGAAGAAGGATTTTCGTTTCCAACCATTTATAAAGATGCAATTACTCGTTTACAGCTAGTAAAATTCGCGGGGGCATCTGGTGATTTTAACCCGCTCCATACGATTGAGGAGGTCGGGAAACAAGCAGGAACTGGAATTATCGCCCATGGGATGCTAATTATGGGAATGGCCTCACAGGGAGTCACCACTTGGATTCCGAGAAAATACGTAAATAAAATTTCCGTCCGCTTCCGAAAGATGACACTCCCGGGTGAGGAAATTCAAGTAACTGGAAAAATCCTTGAGAAAAGAGAAGGCAATAGAGTTGTGGGGGAAGTGCTTGCACAAAATGCTTCAGGGGAGGTAAAAGTTGCCGGAATATTCGAAGCGACTCTTCCTTCCAAAGCAGTATAGTTTTTGTACCGTACACAAGAATAGTGCTCGAAATAATAATTAATTGGAGGAATATAAGATGAGTAGTTTACAAAACAAAGTAGCAATCGTAACTGGAGCAGGCCGTGGCATTGGACGCGCAATTGCCCTGACTCTTGCAAAAGAAGGAGCGAAAGTGGTTGTCAATGACTTAGGATCCGAGCCAGATGGTTCTGGCTGTGATGTAGCCGTTTCGGATCTAGTAGTTAAAGAGATTCAAGATTTCGGCGGGGAAGCGGTTGCCAGCCATGATTCCATTACCGAATTTGCAAATGGTGAAAAAATTGTTAACGCAGCGATTGAAAGTTTTGGAAAACTGGATATTGTTGTCAATAACGCTGGAATTTTGAGAGATCGAATGCTCTTCAAAATGTCAGAGGAAGAATGGGATGCTGTGATTGCTGTTCATTTAAAAGGTTCGTTTAACATTACAAGAGCTGCGGTTCCTCATTTTAAGGAACAAAAAAGCGGGAGATTCATTAACTTTGTTTCTACTGCAGGATTGATTGGAAATCTTGGACAAGCCAATTACGCAGCAGCAAAGTTAGGTATTTTAGGACTTACAAAATCAACAGCAATGGATATGGCACGCTATAATGTAACCGCTAACGCCATTGCACCGTGGGCTTGGAGCAGATTGATCGGAACAGTTCCAACTGAGAATGATCACCAAAGAAAGGCAGTTGAAAAGATGAAAAAAATGTCTCCTGATTATATTGCTACACTGGCAGCCTATTTGGCATCTGATGACGCGGCTGACGTATCAAATCAAATTTTTGGTGTAAGAGGGAAAGAAATTATTCTATTCTCACAACCGCGTCCTGTCCGTACAGCTTACAATCCAGAAGGGTGGACTGTAGAAGGCTTGTCTACCTTAAAGGATTCCTTTAAAGCGAGCTTTACTCCACTAGAAACAAGTTCGGAAGTGTTCCCATATGAGCCATTAGTGTAAATTCTAATATAACAGGGGGAAGGAAGCTGACTCCCTTCCCCTTCCCCTTGTTATAAAGGTATAGAGGAGTAGATTTAATGAATCGAAATTGGAAATCTTTATACCCAGAAGCGTTCTCCTATGAAATCGAAATTCCAAATTGGTCAGTTTTCCAATTTTCTTATTATGCAATCCAGCGTTTAGGTGGAATTGTGGTACCAACCAATCCAATGTTTCAGGTTATGGAGTTAGATCATATTTTACGGAGTTCTGAGGCGAAGTGGATTATTTGTCATCAAGAACAGAAACAAATGCTAGAAAAAATACAGCTTCTGGATAACCTCACCGTTATTTTTGCTACTGGTTCCAAGGACCAAGGAGAGCACCTATTTCAATGGATTGTGGAAGGGGAGGGAGAAATTCCACCGATGGATTTTGACCCAAAGGAGAGAATTTCTGTCCTTCAGTATACAGGGGGAACAACGGGGTTTCCAAAAGGTGCTATGATTACTCATTACAATAAAATTGTAAATACATTTCAATATGCTGAGTTGGTAAAAGGAATTCTGGAGCCAGGAAATGAGCGGGTGTTAGGGACCTCTCCCGTCTATCATGCCATGGGCTTAGGGGCTTTGAATCGATCCGTATATTTTGCAACTACCTATATTGCCATTCCCAACTTTAAGGCGACCCAGGCTTTAGATTTGATAAGGAAATATAGACCGACTGTGTATACAGGAAGTCCCACGATGTTTATTGGCTTGTTACGCAATCCGGACCTTAAAGATGACGATTTAACCTGTATTAAATTAGGAGCTTCTGGTGCTGCTCCTATGCCAGTGGAAGTGATTAACGAATTCGAGAAGAAGTCTGGAGCCTTCGTTATAGAAGCGTATGGGATGACGGAAGCTACTGCTTTTGCGGCTGCCATCCAGGATCCAAGAAATAGACAAGCTGGAAGTGTAGGATTGCCTTCCCCTCTAACGGATATAAAAATTGTTGATCTCACAAGCCGAGAAACGGATTTACCGCCCGGAAAATCTGGGGAAGTGGCCATTAAGGGACCGCAGATTATGAAGGGATACTGGAAACAACCATCAGAAACAGCCGATGCTATTCGGGAAGGATGGTTTTATACGGGTGATATCGGCATGATGGATAAAAATGGCCTTTTGTACATCAATGGACGTGTAAAAGAAATGATCATCTCAGGCGGCTTTAATATCTATCCGGCGGAGGTGGAACAGGTAATGTACCAGCATCCTGCCCTGCAGGAAGTATGTGTGTATGGGGTGCCAGATGGAGTTCGTGGTGAAAATGTAAAGGCGGTTATCGTCTTAAAAGAGGGTGAACATGTTTCAACAGAAGAAATAATCGAGTGGTGCTGTGTAAGAATCACACGTTATAAGGTTCCCCGTATTATCGAATTTAGAGAGGAATTACCGAAAACCCAAGTAGGGAAAATTCTACGCCGTAAATTGATTGAAGAAGATCATAAGAGGTCAGCAGCGGCCTTGATGAACTCTAAAGGAACATAAAAGATGGATAAAAAAATTTTTTGAGGCAATTTTGAAATGAGACAAAGGAGGGATTGTTATGAAAGGAATTCTTTCATACGGAGCCTATATACCCTATAACCGATTACAACGACAAAAAATTAAAGAATTCTTTGGCTCCTCGGGGGCTGGCGGTGAACGTGCTGTAGCAGGCTTTGACGAGGACAGTGTGTCGATGGGGGTAGAGGCTGCATTAGATTGTTTATCTGGATTAAATGAGAAGAATGTTCAAGCGCTTTATTTTGCTACTACAAGTGCCCCCTACAAGGAAAAGTCATCTATTCCTACCATTTCAAGAGCGCTTAATCTAAAAAACAACTTGCATAGATTAGAATCTGCTCATTCATTAAATGGAGGCACTTCCGCTATTCTGTCCGCTCAAGAAAATGAAAAAACGCTTGTCATCGCTTCCGATATTCGAATTGGGGGGCCAAGCGGTCAGAATGAACAATTTTTCGGGGATGGTGCGGCAGCCTTCTTGGTAGGAAGTGGTGATCAGACAATAGCTGATATCGTTGGAACAGCAAGCTATCAGGAGGAATTAGTATCTGAATGGCGTTCTCAACAGGATCCTTTTACGCAAAACTGGGAAGAGCGGTTTGGACTAACTATCTTTATGAACCATGTCTTGAAAGCGATATCTGAATTTGCGGAAAACCATGACATTTCTCCAAATTCGATTTCAAAAGCAATCATTTCCGGGCCTGGGAAAAAAGCGAGTCTGCAATTAGCAGGTAGATTAGGGCTCCAGAAAGAACAAATTCAAGATCCACTGTATGATCAAGTTGGTGCTGCGGGCTGCGCACATGCACCGATGATGCTGGTATCAGCACTTGAAGCGGCAAAACCAAAAGATCGAATTCTAGTAATCGATTTTGCAGATGGAGTAAATATCATTCTCCTTGAAGTAACTGAGGCCATTACCCATTTACCAAAACGCAAAGGAATTAGCGGTTATAAAGATATTAAAAATAATGAGCTTTCTTACAGCCGCTATTTGAAATGGCGGGGATTGCTTAATGTCGAACCGGCACGCAGACCTGCTGCATCCCGACCATCTGCTCCCGCGATGTTTCGAAATTATGAGCAGAATCTCAGTTTTATAGGTTCTAAATGTTCGAAGTGCGGAACTCCGCAATTCCCAAAGCAGCGTGTCTGTATAGAATGCCAGACATTGGATCAAATGGAGCCATATCCGTTTATCGATAAACATGCTGGAATTGTTACTTTCGCGGTTGATTATCTTGCCGCAACACCAGCTCCGCCAGCGATGATGGCTGTCATTGATTTTGAAGGAGGCGGACGAATCTTTAGTGAACTGACAGATTGTGACCCTAAAGAAATTGAAATTGGAATGGGAGTAGAAATGACCTTCCGCCGTTTATATGAAGCGGGGGGAATCCACAATTACTTCTGGAAAGCACGACCGAAGCGTTAAGGAGGAGAAGAATATGAGCGGCATAAGAGATAAAGTTGCTGTAATCGGAATGGGATGTACAAGGTTTGCAGAGCATTGGGATAAAAGTATAAACGATTTATTGGTCGAAGCTGCCTATGAAGCTTTTGAAGATGCAGGTATTGAACCATCAGATATCCAGGCTGCCTGGTTTGGTACGAAGGGGTCGGCTGATTCTGGAACGGCGTTGTCAGCGGCATTAAAGACACAATATATTCCCATAACACGAGTGGAGAATAAATGCGCGACCGGATCAGAAGCATTTCGTAACGCTTGTTATGCCGTAGCTTCTGGAGCGTATGATATTGTCTTAGCCATTGGTGTGGAGAAACTGAAGGACAGTGGCTATAGTGGACTTGTCGGGGGCACATCTTATACTGACGGAACAGAACCGCTGTTAACAGCCCCATCTGCTTTCTCTTTACTTGCTCCTGCTTATTTTAATAAATATGGCGTTAATCCGCAGCAAGGGAAAGAGGTATTGAGTCGAATTGCCTGGAAAAACCATCAAAATGGTGCGTTGAATCCGAAAGCTCAATATCAAAATGAAGTTTCGATGGAGACAATTATGAATTCTCCCATCATGGCAGCCCCCCTTGGTATCATGGACTGTTCAGGTGTCTCGGACGGTGCGGCAGCAGCCATCATTGTACGGTCAGAAGATGCCCATAAATATCGGAAAGATCCTATGTATGTAAAAGCTCTTTCCATTGTCTGCGGACCAAATGATGGAGGACTGAAACAAGGATTTGACTTTACTCAAATCAATGAAAATATGAAAGCAGCTGAAGCTGCCTATAAAGAGGCAGGAATTAAGAATCCTCGTAACGAGATTCATATGGCGGAGGTTCATGATTGCTTCACTCCTACAGAGTTAATAATCTATGAAGATTTAGGTTTTAGCGAGCGCGGACAAGGATGGAAAGACGTGTTAAATGGGGACTTCGATCTTAACGGCAGACTTCCGGTAAACCCGGACGGCGGCCTGAAGTCATTTGGACATCCAATAGGGGCCAGTGGGTTACGGATGCTTTATGAAATGTATCTCCAGTTCCAAGGAAGAGCAGGTAAACGCCAATTGGATAACCCGAAAATAGGTCTGACCCATAATCTCGGTGGATTCCCTTGGCATTGTTTATCCTTTATATCAATAGTTGGAAAAGAATTATCATAAAAGGTGGAGAACGAATTTGACATTACTAACGGGATTAAAGATTTTAGATTTTTCTGCTTTGCTTCCAGGACCTTATGCGACGATGATGCTTTCTGATCTTGGAGCTGAAGTTTTGCGAGTGGAAGCACCCGCAAGACGTAATCTGGTTAAACGTAATGCAATTGATTCTCTAAGACCTGATTATCTTAATCGATCAAAGAAGGCACTAGCCTTGGATTTAAAAAAGCCAGAATCGGTGGAAATCGTAAAAAAATTAGTAAAAGAATATGACATCGTAATTGAACAGTTTCGTCCTGGTGTCATGGATCGGCTGGGTGTGGGTTATGAAGCATTAAAGGAAGTAAATCCAAAGGTTATTTATTGTTCACTTACTGGATTTGGACAAACAGGACCTTACCGTAATCGTCCTGGGCATGATAATAACTATTTATCCATTGCTGGGCTTGCAAGCTACTCAGGTCGAAAAAGTGTCGGACCAACACTATCGGGAACCCAAATCGCTGATATTGCCGGAGGTTCCCTACATAGTGTCATAGGTCTATTGGCTGCGGTCATCTATCGCGATCGAACCGGCAAAGGACAATGGCTTGACATCAGTATGACGGACTGCTCATTTGCATTAAATGCCCATTCGGGTCCAGGTTATTTGGCAGGCGGAGCCATCCCTCAATTAGAAGAAACGTCATTGAATGGCGGATTATTCTACGATTACTATGAAACAAAGGATGGCCGTTATTTCTCAGTAGGAAGCGCAGAACCTCAATTTAGGAAGCTTCTGTGTGATGCTATTGGGCAAGGTGATTTGTTTGAGCTCAGCTTAAGTATGGAGAAAAATGATATCCGCACTTTTAAGGAAATAGTACGAAAGGCGTTTCTGACAAAGACGTTTGCTGAATGGCAGGAAATTTTTGCGGAGATTGAAGCATGTGTAGAACCTGTACTTTCCCTTGCAGAAGCATGCGAGCATCCGCAGCTTGTTGCGCGGAAAATGGTCGTAGAGGTCCCAAACCCTGAGGGGGGCTATCAAAAGCAGATTGCCTGCCCGATTAAGTCAAATGAATTTACACCTGAGTATAAACACATCGGACTGGAGCTCGGAAAGAACACGGAGGAAATTTTACAAAATCTTGATTTACATGCTGAAGTACTTAAAAAAGATTAGTTGTGAAAACGTTGTATCCAGGGGAAGACACTTCTCCTGGATAATACATATATATGGTTTTTATGTGCAAAAATAGATACACAGTTGAATTGATACTATTAAAAAAGCAGGATTATAGAGGGATAATTTTTTTGGCATAGTTTGTGCGTAAATCATTATTTTGAATTAAACAAATTTAGAGCTGATTTTGTTTACAGGAGGTGAAAAAGCAAGAATAGGCGTTTGATTAATATAGTGTTATTATATTTCGCTTTATTTGACAGAATATGTGGCATTTGTGTGTGAAGTTTGGGAAAAAAAATAGTCTGTATGCTATTGAAAACCACATCATGAGATAAACGATCTACAGATTTAAACTATTGGACGTATTTTGATTTAAATTTTTGGAATAATTTTTCTATTATTACAATTTTCTCAAAGAATAATTTAATTTAATAGAAATGGATGGATAAAGAATGATCGTAACAAAGTTATTAATTCGTAATATTAAAATAAATCCAACCCAAACGGCCATATTAGAAGATGAAAATAAATTTTCATATCTTGAGTTCGGTGAACGGGTAGCAAAACTAAAGAATGCGTTAGTAGAGATGGGGGTCAAAAAAGGGGATCGTGTCGGGCTATTAATGCTAAATGATTTCCGGGTCATGGAAATCTTCTATGCCTGTACGGCAATAGGTGCCATCCACGTCCCGCTTAATTTCCGTTATTCTACAGAGGAACTTGAATTTGTCATAAATGACAGCGGTATCAAAGTTTTATTTTTACACAAAGAGTTTAAAAACCTCGTTCCTATACTTCGTGAAAAGACTCCTTGTGTGCAGCAATATATTTTAGCCGAAAATAATTCAATCGAATCGGAACTTAAAAACTATGAAAATATGATTAAAAATCAGTGTGCAACAGCACAAGAACTACATTTCGATGATGTTCAGGAAAACGATGTGTGCGCACTTTTCTATACAGGAGGAACGACTGGCCGGGCTAAAGGTGTCATGATTACCCATCGAAATTTTATGAGTTATTTTTACAATACGAACGCAATTCAGAATATAACCAAAGAATCAAGGGTATTGCACACTGCACCGATGTTTCATCTGGCAGGGTTTGGCCCGGCATTCACAACCATTGCAGTTGGCGGGACGAACACTACGGTGAAAGCCTTCACGTTAGAATCTTTAGTAGAGTCCATTAAAAAATATCAGCTGACGCTCGTATTGATGGTCCCAACCATGATCAATATGATCATAAATGATCCAAAATTAAATATTGAGGATTTAAGCTCACTAAGAAAAATTCAATACGGCGGTTCCCCAATGCCACTTGGATTATTGCAAAAAACGATGAAATTGCTTCCTAATGTTGAGTTTCAACAAGGGTATGGTATGACAGAAGCGGCACCAACGCTGACGGTTTTAAACCATGAACATCATATCGTCGATGGAACGGAAAAAAGTATCAGAAGATTAAGATCCGCAGGACAAGTGGTCTACGGAGTGGAGCTTCGAATAGTGGATGAAAATGGGATGGAAGTTGGACCAGGACAGGTAGGAGAAGTGATCTTTAGAGGGCCAAATATGACAAAAGGCTATTGGAACTTACCGGAAGAAACAGCAACTGCGATAAAGGATGGCTGGTTCTACACGGGTGATATGGCGATGATGGATGAAGATCATTTTATCTACATTGTAGACAGGAAAAAGGACATGATTATCACAGGTGGAGAAAATGTCTATACTACGGAAGTGGAAAACGTACTCCATAAACATCCAGATGTTATAGAAGCTGCCGTAATCGGTATACCTGATGAGAAGTGGGGAGAAGCGGTGAAGGCCATTATCGTTAGGAAACAGGGGGCATCCGTTACAGAAGATGAAATAATCCAATTTGCAAGAGCTAGTTTAGCAGGATATAAATTACCGAAATCGGTTGAATTTAGAGAGGAACTTCCGAAATCAGCAGCTGGAAAAGTATTGAAGCGAAAGTTGAAGGAAGAGTATTGGAATGGGTCTTGGCGGCCTGTGAACTAGCCCAAAGTTATTATAGAAAATTAAATGACTAAGCAAGAGCGAAGCATAACTTCTTTCTAACCGAAAAATGGAGGAACCAAAATGACAACTATGAAAGCAATCGATGAAAATGTTTTAACTGAAGAATTATTATGGAACCAAGTGTTTCAACAACTTGTGAAACCTGATAAAGCAGAAGAACCGACAGAATCTGAAACTTTAATAGCTAAAAAAGAAAACGTAATAAAAAAGAGCCATAAAAAAGCAGCAAAGCATTTTTATTCTTTAAAAATTTGCTTTGCTGCTTCTTTATATTAATCTAAGCGTTCATATTTAATATTTTCATTTTTTTATAGAATTGTGAGCGGCTAATACCCAGTATTTTTGCAGCAGCAGTACGATTTCCGTTTGCCACTAGTAAGGCAGATTCAATTGCCTCTCTTTCAGCGTCACTAACCTTTTTCCTAAAAGTAGAATTCTGCTCATTTTCTTGATTTACAACTATATTACTAGCTTCTGAGAGTGCATTTATTGTTACCATTTCTCGACTTGTATTTTTGGTTATTAAATAATCAGGTAGATGCTCTGATTCTAACATTGTCCCATCCATGCAATTCATAGCACGTTCAATGACGTTTTCTAATTCTCGAACATTTCCTGGCCAGCGATGATCCATAAGCAGGGAAAGTGCATTTCGACTTATTGTTATTTCCTCAATCCCCATCATGTGGCTAAACTTTTTTGAAATTGATTGTGCTAGAAGAGGTATATCTTCGGCACGTTCTCTTAATGGAGGGATTTGAAGAGGAATAACATTCAGTCGATAGTAAAGATCTTCACGAAAATCACCTGAAGAAACCATTTCTTCCAGGTTTTTGTTTGTTGCAGCAACAATTCGCACGTTTACCCGGATCGTCTGATTACCGCCTACCCGCTCAAACTCCCGTTCCTGCAGCACTCGAAGCAGTTTAACCTGCATGGATAATGGCATGTCGCCGATTTCATCCAGAAAAATGGTACCGTTATCTGCCTCTTCAAATTTTCCTTTCTTACCACCTTTTTTAGCACCAGTAAAGGCACCCTCTGCATAGCCAAAAAACTCTGATTCCCAAAGTTCATTCGGAATCGCCGCACAATTTACCTTTACGAATTTTCCGTGTCGACGTGATGCATTGTGAATACCGCGGGCAAATAGCTCTTTACCTGTTCCGCTTTCTCCCAATAATAGAATGTTGGAAAAGCCTCGAGCTGCCTGGCGTGCCAAATTTTTAAGCTGTGTCATGGCGAAATTATTGGATAGAATATCGTCAAGATCAAACTCTAATCCTCCAAGTATAGAAAGTTCCGTACGATAATAGGAAACTTCTTTCTCTAAGTTATCCAATCGATTGATCACAGATTTCCATTTGGTCAAGTTTCGATAAATGATGTGGGCAACGGCCCCGATCACTTGATCTCCACGACGAAGTTGTGCCCGTTTAATCATACAGTGATGCTTTCCCAGCACAGCAGCAGTGGCTTCGATATTTTTGGTTTGAATCCCATCTACTAACATTTCTTCCAAACGTAGTTCAGGAAATGTTTGATGGACAGGCTGTCCTATTAATCTATCTTTAGGCATATTAATAAAATCGCAAGCCGCTTGATTTGCCATACATATATTTCCATTTATATCGATCCAAACGTATCCATCTGAGTTATTATCAATAACAGATTGTAAAGCTAAATGTAATTGCTGGGTTAACTCAAGTTCTGAAGCAATTGCCTCATAATCTTTAAAATCCTGTATCAAAAGAAGTCCACGCCAAGAGTAGTCTTCAGATAGGAAATTGCAATTGACAACAAGTTTTTTTTCTTCTAAAGTCACTTGGCGGAGAAGGGGTTCCTTTGAGTGAAAATCGATAGATGAAACAATATCTTGTAATTCAGGAAAAAATTCGGATAAAGGTAGTCCCACGCATGATTTACTTGAAAGTCCACAAATGGATTCCGCAGCTGGGTTCATTAAAACGATATTACCTTGTCTATCGATAGCTATAGCACCAGTATGCATTTGTTTGAGTGAATTTAAAGAGCTTACAACTGAGTGATACTTATAAAGTGTGAAACTGTTTATTTCGGCTTGGCCTAAAATACCAGTAACATGGTTGGATTGTGAAACAACGATTGCATGAGAGATTTGATGCCTCTGAAAAAAATCAAAAACTTCTACTACATTGTTATCCTCTTTTAGTGTAAAAACATCACGAATCATGTACTCCTCAATGAATGTATCTATAGAACAGTCATTTAATAAAGCCTGGTAGAGGGAATATCTACTAATGGCGCCAAGCAGCTCGTTGTTAGCGTTGACAACAGGAATCAGACCAATTTTATCTGTATGAAAAATTTGTAATGCCTCGCGTAATGTACTCTTAAATGAAAGCGTTTTAATATTTCGGTTCATTGCTTCACTTACCTGCATAATATTAACTCCTTGTCTTTTTTTAATAATTTGTATATGAAATGAGACAATTATTTTTTATTCTATAGTTAATTTAGAGTTAATTGTATCAAAAACGAAACAGTTTACTAAAGTCATAATACCACACAATCTTTTTTTTTGGAAAAAAAATTGAATTTAAATTTAATTTTTTAAAATGGTAGATATTTTTCTGTATTCAATAAGAGATTTTTTATCTTCATTTATGGACGATTGTAAGAAAAGTGAGACATTATTTGTTTTAATAATGTCTAAAATTATTAGTTTAAAGAATGCTTTACTTAATTTAATCATTGTCAGCATATCTAGATCATTATGGCACAGTTATTGCATGCTTCATGATAGATAAATAGAGATTTTAGAAAGGAGGAAAATCAATGCCTAGAACCATTGAATTACCCCATGTCAAATCACCTCCGCACTTAGAAAAACTGAGAGAGGAGGTTCGTCAATTTATCGCAGAGGAATTGAAAGCTGGCAGCTTTGAACCAGAATGCGATGCATTGATGGGTGGGTATAACCCTGAGTTTACCAAAAAGCTTGCACAGAAAAAATGGCTTGGGATGACCTTGCCGAAGGAATATGGCGGACATGGACGCACTGCATTAGAACGATTCGTTGTCATTGAAGAACTATTGGCTGCGGGTACACCATTATCTGCTCATTGGATTGCAGATCGTCAATCTGCCCCATTGTTGGTACACTTTGGAACTGAAGAACAAAAACAAAAATTCATTCCGCTCATTGTTAAGGGCGAACTCTATTTCTCTGTTGGGTTAAGTGAGCCGAATTCTGGTTCTGACCTCGCTTCGCTTTCGTGTAGTGCGAAAAAAGTGGAGGGAGGCTGGGTGCTGAACGGGAGTAAAACCTGGACAAGCGGTGCACATCATAGTCATTATATGATTACGCTTTGCCGGACTTCGCCACGTACTGAAAATAAGCACGAAGGACTTAGTCAGCTGCTTGTAGACTTGACTTCTATGGGAATCACTATTCGTCCGATTTATTTCATGAATGGGGATCACCATTTTAATGAGGTTATTTTTGAGGATGTTTTTATTCCAGATAATATGGTAATCGGTCGAATTGGGTATGGTTGGCAGCAGGCCAATACGGAGTTAGCTTATGAACGAAGTGGTCCGGAACGTTATTTAAGTACGTATCCACTTCTTATAGAGCTTATACGAGTTTTACAAGAGAAAGGTCAGGATGAGAGAGTTCAAATAGCTCTCGGGGAGTTAACTGCACAGCTATGGACACTTAGAAAAATGTCATTTGGCGTGGCCATGCTCCTAGAGGACGGTGCCAATCCCCATATTGAAGCAGCTTTAGTCAAAGACTTAGGTACGAGATTTGAACAAAATATTGTAGAGGCAGCAAGATCCATGGTCGCTTCCACCCCGTCTATGACCGCCTCTACCCAATATACCAAATTACTAACACAAGCACTCTTTCATTCAACATTATTTACTCTCCGAGGAGGAACAACAGAAATAATGCGCGGGATTATTGCAAGGGGGCTTGTTGGGCGATGAACGATATCCGTGAAATGATGATGAATACCGCCGAAAAAGTTTTTCGGGACCGATGTACGAAAGATTTACTACATGACGCTGAAAAAGGGTTATGGCCACAAGGACTTTGGGATATTGTGGAGGAATTAGGCTTTACATCCTTAGGGGTGGAAGAGGAATCTGGCGGTACTGGAGGAACTTTAGGAGACGCATTTTGTGTGCTTCATTTGGCTGGAAAGTATGGAGTTCCACTGCCACTTGCAGAAACATTATTGGGAAATTGGCTGTTATCAAAATCTGGAATGTTCATCGAGGCAGGACCATTGGCCATTGCTCCTATCAATCGGAATGATTCGTTTCATTTTCAGAAAAATGAGGAAGGGTGGCTAGTGACCGGGGAGGCTCAGAACATCCCCTTTGGACGCCATTCTAAGAAGTTAATTGTCATTGGAACATCTGAACAAGGGGTTCTCATAGCCAAGATTGATTCGAGTCAATGCCACTTTCAAGAAGGGTTAGGTATAAGCTGCGAACCAAGAGACAATGTCTATATGAATAAGATTCAAGTTTCATCATGGGATGCTGTACCTTTACCAGGGAAAATTCATCCAGAATCATTATATATGTGTGGAGCTTTGACACGGGTGGCGTTAATGGCAGGCTCAATGGAAAGAATATTAGAGATGTCAGTCAATTATTCAATGGAAAGAGTGCAGTTTGGTAAGCCAATTGCCCATTTCCAGGCAATTCAACAACAACTGGCCGTACTTGCTGGTGAAGTGGAGGCAGCCAAAACAGCATCTATCTATGCATATGAGTCGGAAAATTCCGAATTTATGGAAAAAGATATTATGATGGCAAAAATTCGAGTCAGTCAGGCAGTTGGTATAGTCACTTCGATTGCTCATCAGATCCATGGTGCAATGGGAATAACAGATGAATACCCTCTACATTATTTTACCCGCCGGTTATGGTCTTGGCGTGAAGAATTTGGCAATGAAAGCCAATGGGCAAATCAGCTGGGTCAATATGTACTCGACAAAGGTGCAGACAGCTTCTGGTCTGCAGTACTCTCTTAGGACTGAACTTTACAACTTTGTGTGTGCACAATCATTCTTAAAAAACGATCGTTAATACAGGAGGAATTGCACATGAAAGGGAAATTAGTTTGGATGACGGAACCTTTGAAATTTGAAGTGAGAGAATATGATCTGCCAGAAACTATTGAGCCTGATGCTGTGCTTATCGAAGTTCTGCAGACTAATGTTTGTGGGTCAGATTTGCATATAGCAAAAGGAAATCTTCCCCATCTAAGATGCGGTGGTATAGGACATGAAGTAGTAGGCCGAATTGTCAAAATGGGAGAAAGAAGAACAACGGATAATGCGGGGCAGCCTGTAAATGTAGGAGACCGTGTAGTACCGACCTATATCGTATCATGCAACAATTGCAGTTATTGTCTTCAAGGACTTTATTCCAGCTGCCTTCATTCAAATAAGTATATGGGGAAGCAAAACATCGCCCCATATTTTCATGGCGCAACATACGCAACCCATTATTACATTCATCATGACCAGTATTTTTACAAAGTTCCAGAGGGGATCACGAATCAAGAAGCTTCCAGTGCTAACTGTGCGCTGACCCAAGTATATTCTGCTATCGATAAAGCGAATGTAAAGCCAGGAGACTCCCTAGTTATTCAAGGTGCTGGTGGTTTAGGCATAAATGCGTGCGCTGTGGCAAAGGAAAGAGGAGCAAAGGTCATAATAATTGACACGGTTGACTCCCGGTTGGAACTGGCCAAAAGGTTTGGAGCAGATCACGTTATTAATATGGAAGGATTAGACCTCCGCGGGCTTACAAAACGGGTCCGTGAACTAACAAATGGTATGGGTGCAGATTTTGGAATGGAAGTGGCTGGTGTACCAGCAGCATTTTCTCAAGGTCCTCATCTGCTTCGTAATGGCGGAAAATATATTGTGATGGGAAATATTTCGATAGGACAAAAGGTTGAGGTTGATCCAGCTATTTTGATTCTTAAAGCGATTAAGATTCTTCCCTTCGCAGGGTATGAACCAATGTATCTTTATAAGGCGTTACAATTTTTGGAAAGGAATGTAAATAAATATCCCTTTAATGAACTAACCGATGCTGCCTTTACACTGGAAGAAGTAGCAGCTGCTATTGATAAATCAATAAAGCGAGAAGTGACGAGAGCGACAATTGTGGTTAATCAATAAGAAAGAGGGGAAAAACAATGCTGACAACTAAAATCGCCATAAAAGAGAGTTACGGTCATTTTATAAATGGAGAATGGACAAACCCAGTAAATAACCAATATTTTGACGAGTATAACCCTTCAACGGGTGAGAAGATTGCTTCATTTGCCCGCGGGGATCAGGAAGATATCAATCGAGCTGTTCAAAATGCAGAAGAAGGCTTCAAAGCATGGTATGCCTTAGAGCCTTATCAACGTGGTCAAATCATGATGAACGTTGCTAGTTTGTTACGAAAGCATAAGGCAGACTTTGTTTATATGGAGTCAGTAGATGTTGGAAAGCCGCTTTATTTAGCTGAACTGGAACTGGAGATGTGTGCACGTGCATTTGAGTACTGTGCAGGGGCAGCAGATAAAATTTTTGGTGAAGTTATCCCAGGCTCTGCTAGACAATTAAGTTATTCTGTACGAGAGCCATATGGTGTAACAGCTCATATTACACCGTGGAACTCACCGCTATTAGTTGGAACAAGAGGTTGTGCTTCTGCCTTGGCTGCTGGTAATTCAGTTGTTATCAAAGTTGCCGAAAACACTTCACTATCGACATTAGAATTTGCCGCGCTTTGTATAGAAGCTGGTGTTCCTTCTGCAGTGGTAAATGTGGTAACCGGTTATGGCAGGGAAGCTGGAGCTGCTCTAGTTAATCATCCTAAAATAAGGAAGATATGTTTTACTGGATCGGTTCAAACAGGTACATCGATTATGAAGGCTGCCGCTGAACGAATTGTACCAGTAACGTTAGAATTGGGCGGGAAATCTCCTAACATTATTTTTGAAGATGCAGATTTACGTTCAGCAACTGCAGGTGCGATCCAGGCATTTATCGTCAATACGGGACAGGTATGTGCGGGAGGAACACGGTTACTAGTTCAAAGATCCATTGTTGATACATTTACGGAGAGATTGGCGGAAGGATTGAAACAAGTTACGATTGGAAATGGTGTAGAGAATCCAACGATCGGTCCTGTAGTATCAGAAAAACAATTAAGTCGTATTGAACATTATGTGAAGCTAGGACAAGAAGAGGGAGCAGAATTGGTGTGCGGAGGTAATAGATTAACAAATGGGAAGCTTAGGAACGGATTTTTTATCGAGCCGACCATTTTTAAGAATGTAACTAGCAGCATGACTATTGCTAAAGAAGAGATTTTTGGACCCGTATTGTCAATTATCCCATTTGATACAGAAGAAGAGGCCATGGATCTTGCCAATGATACGGAGTATGGTTTAGCAGCAGCGATATGGACGAGTAATATTAAACGAGCACATCGAGTGGTTAAGCAAATACAGGCTGGACAGGTATACATTAATGATTACTTGCCTAGCGGTGCTGAAGGGCGACCTTTTGGAGGATATAAAAAGAGCGGCATTGGCAGGGAAGGCGGAATGGCCGGTATCTACGGTTTTACCCAAACCAAAACCGTAACCATAAAATGCTAGTTACAAACTCAAGGTCACTTTAATGAATGACTTTACACATAAAAACGAACTAAAATCACATCATAGGGGGAATTACCATGACAGAGCAAAGAACATTTGATCCATATGGAATGCTATCTAAATTAAGTACTGAAACAGAAAAACAACTAAATGGAATATTTTCTTTATTGACAAATAATCGTGAATTCACTCGATTCTTAAGCTCTGCTTCAAATTCAAGTGCTTTGTTTCAGGAGAAGTTTAATAAATATAAAGATTCTTTAGAAAGTCAATTAAATTTACCTACTAAAAATGACTTAGTCAATATTTCAAAATTAGCTATTCAAACTGAAGATAAACTTGATTCGTTAGAAGAACAAATTTTAGATCTGCAGGAATCATTTAACTCCTTTAAAAAAGAAATCGAGGGAATTGTTGAAGTTTCTAATGACATTATGAATCTAACAAAGCAGCTAAAAAATGAGCTATCCAAAACAAAATCAGAAATAGCAGAAATGAGAAAGATCCGTTTAGAACTGCAAGAAATGAAAAATGAGTTAGCAAGCATAAATAATTTAAAAGAGGAGATTAAAAGTCTTTTTGATATGATGTTAAAAAATGAAATGCAGCCAAATGAACGTGACGGTGATTTAGTTTCGACAAATACAAAAGGATAAGAAATAATCCTATTAACAGAAAAGAAGAAAGGGATTTCTCCTGTCTCCTTTCTTCTTTTGTGCGCTTGGCA